>JAGXIK010000056.1 GCA_024635715.1 Gillisia sp. | reverse complement strand
AAGTTATATTAGAGGATTTAACTCTCATTGCCAATCCAAGTCTAAAAGAGATTCTAGGTTTTCAATCCCTAACCTGCGTAAAAAACATATCGATTATTGGCAATCCAGATCTAAAGATTATTAATTCGTTTTCATCTATAGCGAGTCTGGTTGGTGATTCTGGCGGATTACGAATCACCGATAATCCTATTCTAGAATCTATTACAGGCTTTCAAAGTTTAGAAAATGCTCAGCATTTAATATTTGATAACAATGCAGGTTCCGGGGCTACTAATTCATTCCCTAGCTTTCCTTCCTTACGCAGTGTAGATCATATTTACCTTACAGAGTTCATAATGCCGCAAACCTACATGGCTTTTAATAATCTAGTTCAGATAAATGATTTAAGGATTGAATCGCTTAGGAATTTAAAAAATTTAAAGGGTTTTAATAAAACACAATCCACCAATAATTTGTGGATAAGTAATAACATAGATCTAGAGACTATTGAAGGCTTTGAAAATCTTAAGCTAATTAATGGCTCATTTAAACTAAGTAATAATATTAAGTTGTTTGAGGTAAATGCATTTAAGGCCACAGAATATGTAAAGAATGCTTTTTGGTTATTAAATAATAGCTTAACAAATTTCGATTTTCTTAAAAATTTGAATAATGTAAGTTCTGATAATTCTGATGTTTTTATACAGGCTATGCCTTCAGTTCAGGATTGTTCCGGTCTTTCTAATCTTCTAAAATATGGTAATATATCAAATAATGTTAATGTCTCTACAGGTGCTTTTGGTTGCAATACAAGAGCAGATATTGAGGCAGCTGCAGATACCGATAAGGATGGAATTTTAGATGTTGATGATCTTGATGATGATAATGATGGTCTTAGCGATCTTGAAGAAAACGGAGGAAATGAATTCTTAGATACCGATGGGGATTACCTGCCAGATCATGTGGACCTGGATAGCGATAATGATGGTTGTCCCGATAAAGAGGAAGGTTTTGCATTTTTTCAGCAACCCGCTTTATCTCCTCAAGTAACCAAAAACCCTGAGTTTTTGGAAGTGAATGCCGGAAACACTGCAAGTTTTTCAGTAGAAACCATTAATGCAGACAAGTTTCAATGGCAGTTGAGTAAGGATAACGGAAATACTTGGGAAGATATTGATGCAAATAATATTTATAGTGGAGTTAAAATTTCTATGCTAACTATTCAAAATACCACGAAAGAGTTTCATAATTATTTGTTCCGTGTTAAAATTGCTAATAGCGGAAATTCCTGTAAAGCTCAAATCACCTCGTATTTTGCTTCACTAACAGTAAAATCGAGTGTTTTAGGAGACCCGGGAGAAGATACACAGCTAAAATTCTGTCCTTCTTCCGGCGAAATAGATCTTTTTTCTTTAATTGAGGGCACTCCCGATAAGGGAGGTCAATGGAGTCCACCATTAAATAGCGGAACTTCAATTTTTAATCCTTCAGTGGATGCTGAAGGAACCTATAAATATTGGTTTAGAGATGATAGCTGCCAAACAGCAAATTCAGAGATTTTTATCAGCTTTAAAGATATTCCTACGGCAGGTACAGATGGGGAATTAACTATTTGTAAAAGTTCAGCACCTGTAGATCTATTCACTAAACTTAATGGCACACCTGCTTCAGGAGGTACGTGGTCTCCTGCCTTAGTTGGAGGAGGAGGCATATTTGATCCTAAAACAGATATCGATAAAAAATATACGTATACTGTGGATGGTTCTGGTTGTTCTCCATCTACAGCTCAGGTAAACGTGAATTTAATAGAAGAAGAACTTAATGCCGGAGAGGATGTTTATATAGAATTATGCGAGAATCAGTCAGCTATAAATCTAATCGATTATTTCAGTGATGATGTACAGCGACAAGGCGCCTGGTCTCCAGAACTTACAAATGGAAGTATTTTTGACCCTGCAATGGATGTTCCTGGGGAATACAAATACACCGTTTTTATAGAAGGTTGTGGTGCTGATGATGCAACTTTCACAATTAATATGCTAAAGGAGTTGAATTCTGGGGAGGATACTCAGGTTAGTCTTTGTAGAGATGGTGGCCCCTATAATCTTTTTGAGTATTTAGGAGGGAATCCTGATGAGGGAGGAATATGGAGTCCAGAATTTAAAAATGGTGCTGAGTTTTTTGACCCTAATAATGATGCTCTAGGAATTTACACCTATACTCTAAATAATAGTTGTGGTTCTTCCAGTTCTGAGGTCACAATAGATTTAGATGCAGATGAGTTGATTACTAATTATGAAATAAACACCTCTGATTTTAATGAGAATACATTTTTGGAAATCAACATTCTAGAAGAAGGCGTTTTTGAATATTCGATAGATGGCGTAAATTTTTTTAATGACAACCGATTTCTAAATTTATCTGGGGGAGAATATACAATATTTGTAAAAGAGGTAGGTGGTTGTAGGAGTTTGGTTGACTCAATAGTAATTCTCGATTTCATGAAAGTCTTTACACCCAATAGCGATGGGTTTAACGACTTTTGGAATCTTAAAGGTTTTGATGGTGAAAATTATGAGATCTATATATACGACCGATATGGCAAATTATTGAAGATTCTAGATCCAAATGGTAATGGGTGGGATGGAATTTTTAATGGCAAACCAATGCCTTCCGATGATTACTGGTTTAAAGCACAAATGGCAGATGGAAAAACATATGGAGACCACTTCTCATTGATAAGGTGATAAAAATGTGATTCTTCAAATAATTTATTTACACACTTCTCTAAAATATTCATATATCATCACCATGGCCAAAGTATCTAATTCACAATAGCGTAACAATCCATTTCGTATAGCTTCTCTTTCTTCTTGCTTTACCTCCGGGAATTGTAATTTTCCATAAGCGAACAACGCAGCTCCTCCATCTTTAATTTCAGAAAGACTGTCGGCAACTTGTTCTAGTTGTTCATTATCCCAACCTTCGAAAATAGGGGGTAGGGCTTTGTATGGACTAATAGGATTCCCGTCCTCCATTTTCAGAAATACATGAGATGCTTCAAAATTATTACTGGTAAGATTTAGGTTTGCCAATTGTTGTTGGTATTTCTCCTGAAGGTAGTCACTGGAATGGAGTACCGCAGGAAGGATCGCTTTAATGGAATTAGAACCATTAGTTACAGGATCGTAGTAGTAATTCACCACGGTTTTTTGAAGATCTATCATATCCCTTTCACCACACCACGTCTTTGCGTTTCTGCCGGTATTATGACTGATAGTTTCTATGAAATCTAAAAGTTCTTGTTTGTCTGGTTCATCAGAATTTCGCAACTGATCATAGATCACATTCACAATAGTATTCTCATGATTGTGATATCTAAAGATGCTGCCTTCATTAACTGAAAGGGAATCTTTTAAGGCTCTTATAAAATCGAAATTGGGAAATTCGCCAATTTCTGTATTCAAATATTCATTATAATGTTCCACGCGACCATCTTCAAAAACGATATGATGACTAAATTGAAAAGCCAATTGTTCGTATGGGTGCATTCCAGCCATAAAGGGAATTGCAACGGCAGTGGTTTCAAAATCTATAAAGTTAAGAGGTAATTGCCAGGATGCGAGTTCGTCTCGTAAATTGTCTAAGTCGAAATGAGGAGATGGATCTTTGTTAATGGTTTTTTCAATTTGGATCCATTGCCGTTCAGACCTGCTTATTTTTCCAGCTTCCGGGCGAATGTTGAGATCGTTCTCTGATAATTCATGCATAAAGAATTTTCCTTCCTCCAATGCACTTCTAGCAGGATTGTACCAGACATCATATGCTTTAGGCTGATTAATTTCCGAAACAGGAAGTTGCAGTTGCGATGACCAGCATTCGTGAAATCCACTCTTTTTTTCTGCGGTTGGATTATCTTCTTTGAATTCACACCCTCTACAATGAGAACCAATTTCAGTAAATATTTTAGTGTCGGTTTGATAATGCTCTCGAAAAAAATTCACCAATTCTGGGAACGATCGGGATTCATCTGCCGGATTTTGAGTTAGAATTAAATCTATTTCTTCATCAACATTTATAGCACATAAAATGGAGTCCCCAAGATCTTCTCTGGTAAGGCCATCTTTCTTTGCAATCCCAGTTCTTAAGTCGGAATTTGAAACTATTTTAAAACAAGTATGTAAGCCATTTACACTGGTAGTGGCATCTTTGTCTACCAATTTCAAGGAGGCAGAGATCTCCCATTCCGGGTAACATAACTGCATCACATATTTTTGAAAAGCGATATCATACAATTGGCTATCCCAACCACCACCCAGATTCCCTTTGGAATTTATAAATGATTTATGTGAGTTGCTACTAATAGACTTCGCCTTGACTTCCAGTAACTGTATTCGATTTCCTTTTTTTACCAAAATATCCACCCGAATGAAAAGCCCATCGATTAGAAAGGCAGGTTCGAAAATGACGACGTTTTCTTGCTTTAAAAGCTCCTGAGTCCTGTTTGCTACTCTTTGATAGTTATAGTCGTCTCCTGTAATGGCAACTCCGCTAGGATGCTCCATTCTAGCTAATTCCTCTACTTGGAAACCACCTTGTGCGAGTCCTTCCAAAAAAGAATCTGTATCACTCTGATTCTCGTACTCACTCTTGCGGGTATAATAAAGCTTAGTTGGGCAATCTAAGGCAAGTTTGAAGCGAGATTTGGTAAGGAGACGCGAGGTTTTCATTTGATTATTTTTAGTATATGAGCTTTGTAAATATCTGTTAAATAATGAGCATTTAAACACATTAAAACATTAGCTATAATTATCTAACGAAAATGGAAAACATCTTGAAAATGGGTTTTAAATATTAAACTTGTTTATTCTTGTCACCTCATCAAGATAGTTCAAAAGAATTAAAATTTAACTCATAATTTATTAGAATTTATAAGTGTTTAAATAGGGGATAAGGTTAATCTTAAAAAAAAGAGTTGTGAGATTACATATCAGAATTTAAAAACCCAGATGAAGCAAACTCACAACTATATTAATATACTAAATTATAATATTATTTATACTAGGTTAGCTTCGGTAGGTTCTGTTTTTTTGAATGAATCAAATGTTTCTTTAGCTATTTCGTCGGCATCATTAATCATATCATTCCCAATCCAAGATGTCATTTTAAACCCTATCCCAGCAGCAATGGCTTGTCCTACAAATGGAATCCATTTTGAAGCTGTTTTTGTGGCTATTGTTGCACTTAATTTTTTAAGTAAAACCATAATTGCTTCTCTTCCTCCATATCTTGAAGTGTATTGTAGAACTTTTGTTGCAATAAATTTGGCGCTTTTTTTATCTAAAAGTTGCATATTATATTCTTGCTGTTCTGCATTAAGGCCATAAATATTTTGAACTTCCTTGGACATCTTTAACATTATAGCCAAATCAACTCCTATATCGACTCCTGGAATTGGGTTTAGACCATTAGCAGCTGCAATAGCAGAGAAACGTGAAACAATTTTATTAGCGATTATTCTTTTTTCTAAAAGTATATTTTCGCTTGTTATATTTATGTCTGCAATAAATCTTTCTTTTTTAAAGTTATTCAAACTTGAATAGATATCTTCTAACAATTTACTTAAATCGTATTCACTTGGATAGTCAGAGGAAACTAAGTAAATCCCTTTAATTCTATATCCTTTTAAACTATCTGAAAGATTATTATATATTTTACCATATGTCTCTTTCGCATTATTACCCCTTCTTAGTCCTCGATCTATTGAGAAATCTATTTTGGTTCTAACGGCATATACGGGTTTTTTGATTCGAATTAGTTCCTGTATTAGAAACAAATCATCTTCATAAAATCTATCGGCAGTTACTAAAATTACGCAGTCAAATTCTTCAATATTAAATTCATTGATATATGTTTCTTTTGGAAAATTTGAGGTTGAACAACCAGGTAAATCATAAAATAACAAACCACCGTGTTCTATTGGTTCATTAATTGTCATTGTAGTTTCTACTTCTCCAACTTCTGCAACTTCTTCTCCTACAATTGCATTTATTAGTGAGGATTTTCCAGTTCCACTTCTACCAATAATCCCACATTTAATTTTTGCTTTCTTGTAGCTTTCCAAATCTTGTTTGAATTTTTTTAAAACCTCATTTAGGTCAAGTTTGTCTAATTCCATAATATATTTAATTTATTAATTATACTTTGATTTACGCTCTGAAATGTTTAACTAAGTAATATTTCTATGCAGTAGTGGATTCAAATTCTTCAACGTTTTTACCGTGCCATTTAGCGTAACCACCACCAGGATTAAAACCAATTAATAGGAATTTAGGCTTGTGTATTAATGGACTATATAGTAGCTGACAGCCTTTATACAACTCCTTAATTTGAGGATTGGCATTAGCTGCTTCAAGAATTTTATGATGTAATAGGATTGCTTCTCCAGAGATCTCTGAAAAAGCCGAATTAAGATCCCGCATTTATTAATTAGGTTAAGCAACGTTAAGGTAGGGCCTTAATATTTTTTAAATATATAGTTTTTATTTAAATGATTCCAAAGGAAATCCACAATTGGCGGGATTTTTTAGAAACCGCTTCATGATATTTTTAATTATTAATGCCCTACCACTAATAATCAGTCATTTACATAAAGCGGTGTTTTATCTAGTTTCTGTGTTTTAAATTTCAAATAAATGTGTTACTAACGTCAAGGGATGACGTATAGAAATTTTAATATTAAAATCTGCCTTAATACAAATCTATCGCCTCTATAAGTTTTTTCTTAAGAGTCTGCCGCAAAGTCTCTGGTTCTATTACTTTCACCTGGTCTCCATAAGAAAGTAGCTCCATCTTAAAATCGTAAGTGGGTCTTATGAAATAAGTAAACTGATATTCTTCATCATTCTTTGTTATCAGTTTCTGACTTCGATGTAGTGGAAGAGATTCTATATATCTGCCTTCTCTCGGGGTAAATGATAAAAGTACGTTCACCGGTTTTTCATTAGTTCCATTAATAATTCCAAAAGTGTCTTTAAATTCTTGATGTACGTTGTATGAAATTGGTTTGAATTTGATTTCAGTTATCAAAAGTGACATAATTCTATCCAGAGCAAAATTCTTTATTATAGTATCTCCGTCTTCCGCAATAAGATACCATCTGTTTCTCGCCTCTTTTAAAGCAATAGGCATGACCTCCCTTTTGCTATCTGTATCATCATAAAATTTATGATAGTCAAATTTCACCTTTAAACTATTTTGAATAGCATGAAGAAGTCCCGCCATATTCTGAGTTCCTAAAGATCTTCTCTCTTCAAAGACTAAACTATTTCCTAAACTTTTTGATAGTCGAATTGCATTTAAGATCTCAAAATTTTCACGTAATCTTTGGGAATGAGTTTCTTCCAGATCATCTTTTATAAAGTATTTACTCTGACTTCGGTCAGATTCAATTTCAATTCCATAGATAGAGGCAATGTCCAGAATGTCTCTTTGAAAAGTTCTTTGAGAAGTCAGTAAACTTTCTTCTATAGAATCAGGATCCATATTCATTTCTTCTTGTACTTCTTCATAACTCAAAGGCCTAAGCCTTAAAAGGGAAATGATCTTATAGTGACGTTTTATAGTTTGGCGTACGGACATGTTTTTATATTAATAGCAAAGTTTAGAAAAGAAGAGTTTCGTTTGTGTTTCAAACAGCTCCGGAGGAATTCTGTGCCCTAATTTAGGATCGATATGGATATCTATTTCCTCTTTTTGAATGTGATTCGCCAAAAATGATAAAGTCTCTTTGGGATCTACAACATCATCTATGCCTCCCAATACGATCTGTTTAAAGGAATTGCCTTTTAAATAGTGTGCACGAATCTGACTGTCGTCAACATATTTAGACAAGGGTGGATTAAAAAGCAAGCAAGGTCTTCCAATACTATCTGATATTATATAGGAATTTAATGCGCCCATGCTACTTCCAATAACTACATTGATCTCTGTCCCTTTAAGGGATTCAAGAATTAGTTCCGGCTGTATATGTTTTATGCTGTAATCAATATCTGGGGCATAGACTTTTCCATACTCTTCGAGCACTTTGCGTTTTTCAGCTTTTAATTTGCTTTTAAGTCCATGTAGGTAAAGTATGTTCATAGTTATTTAGTTATTTGTTTGTTAGTAAGATCACTTCGATAAGATTTTCCGTCTTTAGGCCAGTTCCAGTTGCTAGCAACTTCCTTTAAATCGGGTAATTCATAATTAGAATCAGAGAGTTTTTCCTTTACCAATCTTCTCAGTTTACGATTCGCCAACTGTTTTTCAGCTTTCTCGGAGACTGCAAGGCAATTGGGAAGTATTGGATGTTTTCTTTTAGAATTACTCATGTTTCGATCACAAAGAACAAATTAACAATAAGTAAGCGACAAAATATGTCGCTATGATCATTTTTGATTCATCTAATTGAAATTTAATACATAAGTTAATTAACCCACTATAGGAAAAGTTGTCTTACATATTCTAAATCTAGGGATTAAAAAAGCATTACGAATGCGATCGGGGTTTTCGGCTTTGATGTTTTAATGAAGATGCATGAAATGTCATTTCTATTAAATTTGAGCTATAGACAAATTACTATCTTATTTAATTTTAATTATACCCTAGTACGTTGAATAGGGGCGCTTTCGAGACTTATAGGGAAGCTCGGGCTAATTGTTTGTTACTGAGTATCTAATATATCACTTTTCAATAGATTGCCAGTACCAGATATTCAATATAGTATATTAATGCTTAGTTGTATTATCAAATTCCGTTTTCCCATGAGGTATTAATAAATAATCTAGATTGATTTTCTATATTTACTCTAGCCTACTCTTCCCTTCAATTGTTATGCTAAAATATATAGACTATTATTTGCATCAGTTTTTTTTGCAAATGATATGTTTTCATTGCTAAACAAATACTTCTAAAATATGGTGCCAGACAATATCACTAAAGATCATATAAATGCTGCGCTTGCTGAAATAGATCAAAATGGAGTACAAAATGGAGCTCACTCCTCTACATACGATTTAATCCATAACGGCAAGCGTTACCCACCAAAACTAGTTATAAGTTTAGCAAACAAATTTGCGAATGGTGAGGAGCTCCCCAGAGATACATTTTATGGTGGTCCGGCGCATCCAGGATTTAAATTGTTAGAAAAAGAAGGCTTCGAGATTGTATTAAAAAATGAAGAGGAAAAGATAGAAAATGTGAAAGAGGAATTTATTGCGTGGTTTTTTAAAAACACCAATGGGAGATATGAAAATTTAAAGGACCATATCGTTCGGGGTGATATAAAAGAGTCTGAGAAATATCTTGATCGATCTATTTTTGAAGTTAATGAATCGAATTATAAGGAACTGTTGGAGTATTTAAAAAAAGAACTTTACCGAAAAGAAAGTGCCTTTGTTAAATATAGTGCCTCAATTAGTCATCATCGTCCAAGAGCTATTTTAGGAAAAGAAAACTATTTAAAGTTTTTAAAAGAAAAATTTAATTCAAATCTGAAAAAAGAGGAGAAATATTGGATCTTCCAGGGAAGCCCGGAAATCTACGATATAGAACGTGCATTGAGGGAAGGACATCTTAAAACCTGGAAAGTTGCTGCCCATATAGATAAAATCAAAATTGGCGATAAAGTAATCTTGTGGCAAACAGGACAAAGCGCAGGATGTTATGCTTTAGCAGAAATTATTTCAGAGGTTGGTAATATCCAGGAAGAAGATTACGAAAAACAGTATTATAAAATAGCAGATGACACAGAGAAATCTCTTCGCGTAAAATTAAAAATCACTACCAATTTGGTAGATAATCCAGTGCTTTGGGAAGGAATTAAAGAGTTACCGGAATTTGAGAACTTTAATGCCGGTAACCAAGGAACCAATTTTTCGGCAACCAAAGAGGAATTTGAAACTATTAACGATTTAGTAACCTCTAGGATTACAAGCTCCTTTGCTTCGGTGAAAAGAATTCTAGACCAAGACAAAGTTGAAAAGTTTATTGGATTTCTAAGGAATTTTGTAAAAGAAAAAAATCTTGATCCACAGGACCCAAGAATAGCGTTTAATGTAAGATTTAGTAAAAAACGTTTGGTATTCCTGATTGGAAACAGGTATGTTTTGAACATAGAAAAAGTGGGAAGTAAAACAATAGTTTCATTTATTTCACCAGAAACATTAGGGGCAGAATCGGGTGCTTTTAAGAATAAAAAAGGGGAAATAGAAGCCTATTGGAATATCGTGGATAGCATTGATGGTTACGAAGAAAAAATTAAGGAAGGTTTTCAAATAGAAATGGAAAGAAATCATAAATCTCCTTTCAAAAGATTTTCAGATTCAGAATTTATAAAAGAAGTGTTTGGAAGGAATATAGATATAGCTACAGAAGAAAATATGTCAAATACAAATAATGATCATTCTCAAATTTCGCTTAACACTATATTGTACGGCCCTCCAGGAACCGGTAAAACATATTATTCTAAAGAATTGGCAGTTCGTATAGGCAACCCGGATTTTTTAACTCAGGATATACCAACGGCTGAAAAACGAATTAAAATAAATGAGGAATATCAAAGGTTATTTGATCTTGGACAAATTGTATTTACCACATTCCACCAGTCTTTCAGTTACGAAGATTTTGTAGAAGGAATAAAACCCCTTCCACCAGAATTGGATGGTGGTTCAATTTCTTATTCCGTCCAGGCCGGAATATTTAAAAATTTATGTACTTCTGCAAAAATCCCTGATCAGCAAAACTTTGATTCTGCATTCGAATCCCTGATCAAAGAGTTAGGAACAAGTGAGAAAATTCAGGAAATAAAAACCCCAACAGGGAAAAATTTCGGCATTTCTTTAAATAGTCAAAACAATTTGAATTTGCACACCGGTAGGGAAATGAAGAAGCAGGGAACTCTTACCAAAGAAAATATTTTAAAGGAAATAGTCGGAGAAGACAGGTATCCTTATTGGCAAGGATATTTTCAGGGTGTAATTGATCATCTAAGGAGAGAGTACAATTTTAAAAAGGAGGAGTCTGCCATTTCAAAAAATTATATCTTAATTATTGACGAAATTAATCGTGGTAATATTTCCTCCATATTTGGTGAATTGATTACCCTATTAGAAGCAGATAAAAGAATTGGAAAAGCAGAGGAAATTAAGGTGGAACTACCTTATTCGAAAGTTTCTTTTGGAGTTCCTGATAACCTTTACATCATAGGAACTATGAACACAGCAGATCGCAGTGTAGAAGCTCTGGATACAGCATTAAGGCGAAGGTTTACGTTTGAGGAAGTTATGCCTGAACCTGAATTATTAAGAAATATAGAATTTGAAGGTTTTAATTTAGGAGACGTACTTGGTACCCTTAATAATAGGATTGAGGCTTTGCTGGATCGCGACCATACAATTGGCCATTCTTATTTTATGAATATTGAGAGTGGAAATAAAAGTGCTTTAAAACAGGCATTTGAAAACAAGATAATTCCATTACTTCAGGAATATTTCTATCACGATTACGACAAAATTGCTCTAATTCTTGGTGAAGGCTTTATAAAATATAAACAGTCAACGTTAAATTTTGCGAATGTCAAAAATCTAGAAAAACCGGAACTAAATGATTCTTTTGAGCTAAAGAAAATTGATGATATTGAGGATGCAATTATGATTCTTCTAAATAATAAAGATGAAGAATAAACCCATTCAGGTTTTTGAACACCAGTTTTTACCCCTTGGAGGTGACTTCAATAAAGGTCATCTCGAGGCATTCTCTAAGTTAAACGCACTTCATGATGATTGCTATTTCGATTTGCGATATAATGGATTAAAATTCAAGAATTATGTAGGGGTAATACAAGTAGATGGCTTAACAATTGAAATTCTTCCCAAAATAGATTCTCATGAGGAGGATAAAGATCTCTGGCAAGGAGTTCTTATTGATATGCTGAAAGCAACGAAAAAATTAAAAGTTCAACAGGTAGGGCAGGCAAATGTTTCCAAGCAAAATATTCACCTGTTGGATATTTATTTTGAATGGTTTTTACGGGAAGTTGAATTATTGATCCACCAGGGTTTAATCAAACAATATTATAAAGAAACCAGTAATGTAAAGGCCTTAAAAGGAAAACTAGAATTTGCGGGTCATATTCAGAAAAACCTTGTTCATAAAGAAAGATTTTATACAACTCATCAGGTATATGAAAAAGACCATCTTATTCATCAAATCCTTGATTATGCCCTAAATATTATTGAGCATTTTTCTAAGGGCACTTACTTGTATTCCAAATGCAAATATGTTCAATTGGATTTTCCAGAGGTTAGCAGTTGTCATATAAATCATTCTACTTTTTCTAAGTTAAAAAATAACAGAAAAACTGCTCCATATAAGTCAGCATTGGAAATTGCCAAATTTATCATTCTGCAATATGCACCAAACATCTCCTCAGGGGACGAAAAGATGCTAGCCTTGTTATTCGATATGAATATTCTTTGGGAGGAATACGTATTGGTGAAACTTAAACAGGAAGCTCGGGAAATAGATGATACTGAAATATTTGGTCAACAATCAAGAACATTTTGGGAGGGGATAAAAATTAGACCGGATATTGTAATTAATAGGGGAGAGGAAATTATTGTAATTGATACCAAATGGAAAAATATTAAATATTCCAAACCCTCCACTCAGGACCTTCGCCAAATGTATGTGTATAATGATTATTGGGATTCCTATAAAGCTGTGTTGTTATATCCTTCAGAGAATGAATGCGCAAAGCCTTCCTTTCATCCATTTGATAAAAAGAAACATGAGTGTGGGATAGGTAAAATAAATGTCTTAAAAGGAGGTAAATTAAACCCGGAAATAGGTAAAACTATTATAGATTGGTTTTCTACAGAAGTGGAATAATCTCATTTTTATTTGATTTAAAAGAATCTACATTTCAAAAATATTATACGTATTCGAAATTTTGAAGACTGCCTTTTTCCCTCTATAAATGAGAGGATCTCACCTGCCAACGGAATACGATTAATTCTAAGGAATATCCGCTAAATAAAAAATTGAAATCAATAGATGCTACTTGATTCTGTTTTTTAATATTTTTTGAATCAAATCCTTAGTTGGAAATTTATGTTTTTTGAAGTTGTTGCAGTTATTACAAGCAATCACTAAATTATATATTTGATTAGATCCAAAATACTGTGAAACTACTTTCTTTTTTAGTTCCGGGGGTAATTTTCTAATTTCTTTATTTAGCTTATTTGTGGTTAAAGGAATTAAATGATCTACAGCATAACCGCTATTTTCATCACAGCAGTCAAAGTGTAATTGACATTCCAAACCATCTTGTGCTATTAATTCTTTAAAAACTTGATTTCTAATTTTATTGAATTCTCTTCTTTTTATCTCCTTGTGTCGGAAATCAAATAACATGGAGTAGTCTTCGAGGGAGTCATCTTTAGAACCTAAAATTAGATTTTCAAAAAATTTCCGATCTTCTTCAAATTCAAATTCAATCATAATAATAAAATTATTAGTTTTTCTTTTTAAATATCTAATACCCTATAGTCCCTGATTTGACTTCTTACTGTAATTCAAATAGACCGGAAATAGGGAAAACTATTTTAGATTGGTTTTATTAAAGTAGTGGAATAATTTCATTTATTTTAAAAGTTGACTCTAATTAAACGAACGTCCCAGTATAAAGCTTAGCCTGACGATAGGCGAAGGTTTACATATGCAATGTTATGAACTTTTTAATTCTATTCCTGTTGCTTCAAAAATTATACTTCTTTTCACTTCTAATTTTAATAGTTTAATTGCGATTTCCTTTCTCACTTTCAGTTGAGAATCATATTTTCTATTATCATAATAACCAGAGCCATAATTAACTAAAACCAAATCAAGTTTTCGTACAGTAATTTCAGAAATATTAGCCATTTCCTCTACAAGTTTAATTGCTCTAATTTGATTTACTTTCTCGAATTTAAATTCACGTTCCAATACTTCTATAACACGTTGGTCAGGTTTAATCGTATTAACACCAAAGTCCATTCGAAGATGTTGAATAGTTGCAATTGCTATATTTTTAATTCTACCAATAATGTCACTTTCATAATCATAAATATCAATATTTTCTGCCCACTTGTGCATTAATTTGAAATCATCTTGAATATTGTATTGTGATCTAATTTGCTCTGTAGCTTCAACCAAATTTACCAATGTATTATACTTTTTTAAATTCTTGTGACCCCAAAATTCATAAAACTCTTCTCTGCTTTTCGAGTCAATAAGATTTTTCAAAGATTTAAATGTTGTTAAAGATGGGTTTTCTTCTATAATTCGGTCAATGTTGGGTTTAACGTGAGTATTGTACTTTCTATTCGCAGCTAATACAACACGTAGGAATATAATTGCAGGCTGATTATCTTTAGGATTTTGATGCTCCGCCCATTTGTTCACCGCATCAATAATTTTCATTTCCTTGAATTGGCCATAAAAATGCGAGTCCTTTTTCAATGGTTCATTTGAAATTCTCTTAATTGTTTTACGAACGAATTCTTTATCTTTTATTAGGTTTTCCATTTCTTTAAATTTTGAGTAACGCTTAGTAACTGGAGCGTTTTAATGCACTATCAACATTGTACTAAGAAGTAACTTTTCTAAACATAAACCAAATTCTTATTCTCTAAAACACTTTCCCCGTTAAGTCGGTAGGCTACCAATTTCCCGTCTTTTGCAACACTATAGTCCAGGCAGCAGATATTGTCTTTATATAGCGAGGGTTCGCCTTGCAGCCAATAATGCCCGAAAAATACGTTCTTGTCGTCCTCAGGGTAAAAATCAAGGGATTTTAATTCGGCTTCCAGTATTGGTTGATCGGGTAAACTTTCTATTGGAATTACGCTTATAGATTTATAGGTCATGTTGGATGGATCTTCCCACCATTTTATTCGCATTTCAGTTCTTTTGTTTCCGTCCTTATCTTCAAAATAAAGTCCCCCGGGCATCTCCATTTCTTTACCTTTTAGCGTTTGATCAATCGCCTCATTTAGTTTTGTTCCTTTCTTTACAGATTCATGAATGAGCTCATCGGTCAGTCTGTCGTTAACCAATGTCTTTCTAAGATATTCAATAGTATTGTTGTCCCAGCAGGCGTGTACCGCTTTAAAGCTGTCGATCTCATAATACAGAGGCAAGGTTTTAAACCACTCCAAAACCTCTTCATATTCCTCTTGACGATTCTGAAATTCTTTGAGTGTTTCGTAATGTTGAATGATATTTTTAATAGAATGTGCTCTAAGGTGTCCGCCTTCGGTTTCCTGAAAATGAAAACATAGTGCATTGTATTCGTGATTGCCCATTAAGGCAATGGCATTATCACTATCCACCATCGCCCTAACTATTTGAAGGGTTTCTCTAATTTTTGGTCCTCTGTCTATATAGTCGCCAACAAATAATACCTTCCTGTCGGGATGCGAATAAGCGCCGTCATTTTTTTTATAGCCTAACTTAAGAAGTAATTCTTCCAATTTGTCGGCGTGCCCGTGAATGTCTCCAATAAAGTCCATCATGAATTATTTAATTATTAGTTATTAAAACTATTTTTCACTTTAATTTCCTTGTCAACAGAATCGGTCAATTTTTTTAATGAATTCAGTATACTTTAATGTTCGCTATTTGCGGCTTTATTCGACCATACAAATATTAGCGGTTATTCTTAGCCATTTGAATTCCCAATTCGTAGAAACTACCTTGCAAAAGCACAATTTCACCAACCCCACCGGAAGTCGATGTAGGATTATGAAGCGCTTTATTAATGATTTTTAGAGCATTGAATATGATTGAGGAAACAGTTTTCAAAATGATTTCTTTAACATTTCTTCTTTATAAGGTTCAGAAGTGTTTTTAATCACAAAATCCACAACACCAATTACCAGTTCCTCTTCTGTAATTACATCAACTTTCCATTGGCCTTCCCTAAGGTTGTTTTTATGAGTATATCCACGGAAACCACTATCACGCCCACCGGTTACTTTAAAGCTAATTTTATCAGTTACTTCCCAACTTCTGGTTTCGGGATTGTACCATTTCCACCTATGAAAAATGGACTTTTTTAAATCTGTAGGTGCAAAAACAGAAGTGAACACATAAACTCTTTGATCTGCCTGACGATGAAAATTGATGTTGTGTTTACGCCAAAATACATACCATAGATCCTTCTCGTAAGTAACGATGTATTCGTTATTTTTTCTTTGCACATTATGAGCCACCAACCCGGTATCCAGAGCTAGTGGCACTGGTGGAATAAGATTGAAATAGTAAAAAACATTAATTGTTATATAGATAGAAAGGATAATACTTATCAGTTTTTTTAGACTTATCTCAGCTCTTGTACCTGGGCTTGACCTGTAAATAAATATGATGAGTGCCACTGTACACCCCAAACTTACAAGCCCCGAAATGATAAAAATAAAGGTATTCATTTCCTTGATCAGCGTGGGAATCATAAAGGCGAAAAAGGTAAAACTTATAAAAAAATAAACACTAAACTGAAGGTAT
The DNA here is from genome assembly GCA_024635715.1 of Gillisia sp. GTDB lineage: Bacteria > Bacteroidota > Bacteroidia > Flavobacteriales > Flavobacteriaceae > Gillisia. The sequence goes on along the minus strand of JAGXIK010000056.1, from coordinate 19 downwards.
TTATTGGAGATTTTCTTTT
>JAGXIK010000055.1 GCA_024635715.1 Gillisia sp. | reverse complement strand
TGCCCTTAGAATTTAGATGGCGAACTTCTACTCCAGATTCTTATAAGTTCTGGAGAATATATACAGGATTTAGATTGGGATATATTTATTATTTTAAGTCTAATTATAGACAAGACTCTAATCAAGTCATTCAAACAGATGTTCCAGAACTAGATAGGTTGCGGTTGGGGACCACTTTTACCTTTGGTTACAACACCTTTAATTTCCATGTATATTATAGCTTAAATCCTTTCTTTAAGGATGCTCAACTCAATAACACACCAGTGGGAATAACTACCTTTAAATTGGGCTTGATGTTCTATATTTTATAACCAGTAATTAAGTACTATTAATTGAGGTAAAAAGCCAATAAAGAACCCTAGAAATAATTCTAACCAAGTGTGGGCTTTATAATGTAATCTGGAAGTTGCGGTTAGCCCTAAGGCCGCTATTAAAAAGGCTATAGCGTATATTAGATTTAATCTATAGTAAATACTAAGCGCTAATACGAACATAAAAATCCCTGAGAGGCCTAGCATATGTAGGCTTATTTTTAATTTGAGCCATGCCAGAATGAATGCTGTGATTATTGAAAACAAGATCCCCACAAAAAAATAATATAGTGCTGGGTAATTGTAAATGTTTAAGATTTGATAGAGGTTTAACCCAATAAGTAAACTATAAAAAAATAAGGGCCAACGGCGTTGGTTAACATCTTTAAGAAATATAGACTCTGCCTTGCCTAAATTTTTCAGAAGAAAATAAAAGACGATAGGAATAAACAGAGTGGTAATTGCAATAGCCAATAATTTGGCTTGGATCAATGATAAGGGAAAAAATCTTGGCGTAACTAAAAAGTAAAATAAACTCCCAGCAAAAGGCATCCATAAAGGATGAAAAATATAGGAAGCACTTTTAATCAAGAACTTCATTAAATCTCTTTTCTCATTCTAGCTACCGGAATGTCCAGTTGTTCTCTATATTTTGCAACTGTTCTCCTGGCAATAGGATATCCTTTTTCTAGCAATAATTTTGCAAGTTTATCATCGGTTAAAGGCTTGCGCTTATCTTCTTCATCAATAGATATTTCCAAAATCTTTTTTATCTCCCTAGTAGAAACCTCTTCTCCTTGATCGTTCGTCATAGATTCAGAAAAGAATTCTTTAATAAGCTTGGTTCCATACGGAGTGTCTACGTACTTACTGTTTGCAACACGAGATACGGTAGAAACGTCCATTCCAATCTCATCTGCAATATCCTTTAAGATCATAGGGCGTAAATTACGCTCATCTCCACTCAGGAAGAATTCTTTTTGATAATTCATTATAGAGCTCATTGTAACCATAAGAGTCTGCTGGCGCTGCTTAATTGCATCTATAAACCACTTCGCAGAGTCCAGCTTTTGCTTTATAAACATTACCGCATCCTTTTGCGACTTTGTTTTTTCTTTAGACTCCTTATAGCCTTTAAGCATGTTGCTGTAATCATTAGAAATATGCATTTCTGGAGCATTTCTACCATTCAAGGTCAATTCCAATTCTCCATCAATAATTTTAATAGCGAAATCTGGAATAACATGCTCCACCATTCTTAAGTTACCAGAAAAAGCCCCTCCAGGTTTCGGATTCAAGTGCTCGATTACATCGATGGCATTTCTAAGTTCATCTTCAGTGATATCATGCTTTGCAAGTAATTTGGTATAATGCTTTTTGCTGAAGTGATCAAAAGATTTGTCAAGTAGGTCTGTTGCTAATGAAACCTCCTTAGTTACTTCCTTTCGTTTTAATTGTATTAATAAGCACTCCTGAAGCGAACGAGCTCCAACCCCCGCAGGATCTAACTCCTGAACTTTCTTAAGAACTTTTTCAACCGATTCTTCATCGGTATAAACGTTCTGTGTAAAAGCAAGATCATCTACTATGTCTTGTAAAGTCCTTCTTATATAACCGCTTTCATCTACACTACCCACAAGAAAATCGGAGATCTCCTGTTCGAGATCCGTAAGTCTGAAAGTACTTAATTGGGTTTTTAAATGTTGTGCGAAAGAAGTGCCAGAAGCATAAGGTACATTCTTTTCTTCATCATCTGCACTATAGTTATTTGCCTGAAGTCTGTAATTTGGAGTCTCATCATCACTTAGATAATCGTCTACATTAATATCGGCATCTATAGTATCGTTATCATCATTATCATATTCGTCGTTGGAAAACTCATCATCGAATTCTGCATCTAGGTCTTCTTTCCCATCTTCCAGCGCTGGATTTTCCTCTAATTCCTCCTTGATACGCTGCTCAAAAGCCTGCGTAGGCAACTGGATAAGCTTCATCAACTGTATTTGCTGAGGGGAGAGCTTTTGAGATAATTTAAAATTTAGTTGCTGCTTTAGCATAGGTAATAAATTGCGCTTTACACAAAAATAAGCAAAAAGCATGCTATTGTAGCTTTGGCATCCAAATTGCTTTCGTAAAATTTTGTTAAGAATGGGTCATGAATAGCTAACTAACTGCCTTGCTGAATTTTGAAGGAAATTCTAATTCTAATTTCAGAAGAGTTTTGTCTATAGGATGATGGAGTTCTAAACCTATAGCCGCAAGATAAAGTCCTTTTTTCCTGAAGGGATCAACGCTAGAACCATATAATCTATCTCCTACAATAGGAAAGCCAGAAGTGGAGAGATGAATTCTTATTTGATGGGTTCTCCCTGTTTTTGGAGCAACTTCTAGTAATGAATAAATACACTCTTGATGTTGAAAGGATTTTAAGGTTTTATAAAAAGTAAAAGCGTCTTTTCCCTCTATTTGTAAATGGATAATCTGAGATTCTGAAGTTTCACCAGTAACCAAAGCTAAATAGGTCTTATTGATCTTCTTTTCCTCGAAGTCCTGATGCAGTTTTAGTTGCGCCGACTTTGTTTTTGCAATGATCAATAGACCGCTTGTTGGATTATCGAGTCTGTGAACCGGAACAGGTTGAGGCAATGCATCTGGAAGCGATGAGAGCTTTAGGTTGAAGGGGAGAGCCTGTTCTATTGTTTTAAAATAATTTCCGCTTGTTGGGTATCCAGCTGGTTTGTTGATAATTGCTAAATGATCATCTTCAAAAACCACTTCCAATTTAAGTTGGAAGACTTTTATTTGTTTTTCTTCCTTCTGGATATAATCTATTTGCTGGTGCTCCTCTATCCAATCTGAAGTTTGAGCAATTTTTCCATTTAAAAGAATTTCTTCTTTTTTTATGGCTTTTTTAAGTCCGCTTTTAGAAGGAAGCATTCTAAATATTCCAACCGCGTATTCCTGCAATCGTATTTTTGAAACGACTGCAGGAACAATATGCGATTCGATTATTTTCAATTATATAATTTTAAAATTCTGCATTTTGAGGTGTTCTTGGAAAAGGGATCACATCTCTTATGTTTGTCATTCCTGTTACAAAAAGAACCAATCTTTCAAATCCAAGTCCAAAACCACTATGTACACAAGTTCCGAATTTACGGGTGTCTAAATACCACCAAAGTTCTTTCTCGTCTATATCTAAGGCTTTCATTTTCTCTTTAAGAACATCTAAACGTTCTTCTCTTTGAGAACCTCCAACAATTTCACCAATTCCTGGAAATAAAATATCCATGGCTCTTACTGTTTTCCCATCTTCGTTAAGACGCATATAAAAAGCCTTGATATTTGCAGGATAATCAAAAAGGATCACAGGGCATTTAAAGTGTTTTTCAACTAAAAAGCGTTCATGCTCACTTTGAAGATCTGCTCCCCATTCTTCAATTGGGTATTGGAATTTTTTCTTTTTGTTTGGCTTAGAATTTTTTAAGATGTCTATCGCTTCAGTATAACTTACTCTTTTGAAATTATTTTCGGTCACGAATTTTAATTTCTCTAAAAGATCTAATTCACTTCGCTCTGCAGCTGGTTTAGTTTTTTCATCATCCTTCAATCTGTTTTCAAGAAATTCTAGATCATCTTTACAATTATCCAATACGTAAGAAACAACATATTTTATAAAATCTTCAGCCAGATCCATATTTCCATCCAGGTCACAAAAAGCAACCTCTGGCTCTATCATCCAAAATTCTGCTAAGTGTCTGGAAGTATTAGAATTTTCAGCTCTAAAAGTTGGGCCAAAAGTATATACCTGCCCAAGACCCATTGCATAAGTTTCTGCTTCTAATTGACCAGAAACGGTAAGATTAGTCTCTTTTCCGAAGAAGTCTTCTTTATAATTTATATTTCCTTTTTCGTCCCTTTCAGGATTATTCAAATCCATTCCAGTTACCTTGAACATTTCTCCAGCACCTTCGGCATCACTACCTGTAATTATTGGAGTATTCACGTAATGGAAATTATTTTGCTGAAAATAACTATGCACAGCAAAAGACAGCTTGCTTCTTACACGCATCACTGCTCCAAAAGTATTGGTGCGAATCCTTAAATGTGCTTGTTCCCGTAACTTTTCAAGGCTATGTTTTTTTGGAGACAAGATGGTTAATTTCACCTCTTCTGGATTGGCATCGCCAAGAATCTCTAGCGAAGTTACCTCTACTTCAACACTTTGCTGGCTTCCCAAACTTTCTTTTAAAGTTCCTTTGATCATTAAAGCGGCTCCTACAGTAATTCGTCTTAAAACATCTTCAGGAGTGTTTTCAAAATCTATAACACATTGTATGTTATTAATGGTAGAACCATCGTTTATGGCTATAAATCTATTACTTCTAAAAGATCGTACCCATCCTTTTACTTCAACTTCCTGTAAGAATTGATCGCTGTTTAATAAATCAGCAATTTTCGCTTTTATCATTTTACTTATATTTTTATAGGGATCCAAAGATAATTTTTCCTTGCTAGCTTAACAAGAACCCCATTTTATTTTAATTCGTTTTCTTCATCCAAAAGCAAATCATCATCCTCGTTTACGATAATCTGAATAGAAGGTTTTTTTAAAGTCTCTTTATTGGCAATGCTCTTTTCTAAAGAGAGCAATAACGATGGTAGTAATAACAAGTTAGACAACATTGCAAATAGAAGGGTTGCTGAAACCAATCCTCCCAAGGCTACGGTACCTCCGAAACTACTAATCATAAATACTGAAAACCCGAAGAATAGGACTATTGAAGTATAAAACATACTTACTGTAGTTTCTCTTAAAGAGGCATACACAGATCTTTTGATCCTCCAGTTGTTCGCTTTTAATTCCTGTCTATATTTTGCCAGAAAATGTATGGTGTCGTCAACCGAGATTCCGAAAGCAATACTAAATACTAGAATTGTAGACGGTTTAATAGGTATTCCTAAGAAGCCCATCATTCCTGCGGTTACAATTAATGGCAGCAAGTTTGGTATTAGCGAGATGAGGATCATTCTAAAAGATCTGAACATCCATGCCATTAATAATGCAATTAATAATATAGCCAGCGAAAGTGAAATGATAAGGTTTTTCACCAAATAGGTAGTTCCTTTTTGAAAGATTAAAGCTTTCCCGGTAAGTGAAACCTCAAACCTATCTGGAGGGAATATTTTATTGATCTGTGGCCACAAACCAGTTTCAATTCGCTCCATTTCTTCAGTACCAATATCCTTCATAAATGTAGTCATTCTGGCATATCGCCCTGTGGTGTCTACATATGAGTTTAACAAATTACCTTCAGAAGAAATTCCCTTTAAATAGGGAGCGATGAAGTTTTGTTCTTGAGAAGTGGGTAATTGATAGTATTTCGGATTGTTATTATAGTAAGCTTGCTTAGAATATTTAGCGAGTCTTACCAGAGATAATGGGGAAGATAACTCTGGCACTTCATCTATTGTATTCTCTAATCTTTCCATTTTCTTTAAAGTAGAAAGTTTTAAGGCGCCTTTTGGTTTTTTAGTATCTATCAAGATTTCCAAAGGCATTACTCCGTTGAATTCCTCTTCAAAAAACTCTATATCTTTGAAAAAAGCTGCATCTTGAGGCATATCCTCCAACAAACTTCCGGAGGTCTTAATGGTATAAATACCTATAATACTTAATACCAACAACGAAATAGAAGCAATATAGATAGCAATCCTATGATCCCGGACCATACGTTCCACCCAATCTACAAATCCGCCTATCCATTTTTTGTTGAGATGCTTTAGGTGCTTGTCTTTTGGTAAAGACATATAGCTATAGATAATTGGGATGATCACCAGGCTTAATATAAAAATGGCAATGATGTTAATTGAGGCGACAATACCAAATTCCTTTAATAGCTTACTGTCTGTGAGGATAAAGGTTGCAAAGCCAGAGGCAGTAGTTAGGTTGGTAAGTAAGGTTGCATTTCCCACCTTGGTGATAACTCGTTGTAAGGACTTTGCCTTATTTCCGTGATTTTTGATCTCCTGCTGATATTTATTGATCAGGAAAATACAATTGGGGACTCCAATAACAATGATAAGAGGAGGGATAAGAGCTGTAAGTACAGTGATCTCATAATGCAATAAGCCAATTACACCAAAAGCCCACATTACGCCAATAAGAACGGTAACCATTGAGATTAAAGTTGCTCTAAAAGATCTGAAGAAAAAGAAGAAGATCAAAGAGGTTACAAGTAATGCTCCCCCAATGAATAAACCTATTTCGTCTATGATATTTTGTGAGTTCAAGGTTCTTATGTATGGCATCCCCGACACATAAACATTGATATCATTATCTAACTCAAATTGCTTGATAAGCGGCCCCAATTCTTCTATAACAAAGATCTTTCGTTCTTTGGAATTAACTATTTCTTCTTTAATATAAAGTGCTGTTTGTACGGTATTGGTATTATTGCTATAAACCAGATTATCGTAGAAAGGCAGTTTGTTAAAAATTTCATCTTTATACCCAGACACTTGAGTACTGTCCAATTTCCCCTTTTTGACTAATGGCACCATCTCAAACCTCTTGGGATCATCGAATTTTTGTAATTTCTTTAAGTTGCCAAGAGAAATTACATTTTCTATCTCTGGATAAGTCTGAAGTTTCTCTGAAAGTTTGTTCCAGGCATTGAATTTTTCAGGAGTAAAAAGGGTGGAATCGTTTACCGCAAGTACTATTATGTTCCCTTCTTCGCCAAATTTGTCTAGAAAATTATTATAGGTGATGTTGATCTCATGATCGTCTGGCAAAAGATTAGCCTCGGTATAGGAAAATCGCATATTTTGCCATTGGGAGGCAAGAAATATGGTAATACCAATAATAATAGCAATAATAACGAGCCTATTCCTAAGAATAACCCGAGCGATGGAATTCCAAAATCCAAAACTAAAAATTTTCGACATGCCTGTTTTTTAAGCGCGGGCAAAGTTAAGAAAAGCCTTGGTATTAATCCTTCATTGAGGGTTTAATTCTAGTCCCTACAGCTATCGGGATAGCTCTAATTTTAAAAAGTATTTCCCATCCTACTAATTATCGGGACATAGCTTGTGAGCTTGGACCGTAAACTTCGGGCGGGCTTCCGCTGAAGTACTTGATTTGGTTTTAAGTAAAGTTATCTGCTTTCTAAATTTTGAGCTTTAGGGTAAACTTAAAAGAGAAATTTTCTTTAAAGGTTGGTAGGTGATAAGCCCCGTACCTATAGGCGAAACTAAGCCCAAAACCAGCAAAAAGCTTGTTGAGTTCTAAACCGGCTTCAGAATAACCATGTTTAAGAGAATTGAAATCTATGTTTTGATGCGCTTCAATATTATTAAAACTTCCAATTATAAATCTATTAAGAAGAGCCAGTTCGGGTTTGTACGTATCGGTAATTCTTATTGGACGAAACTGATGTCTAATGTGCAACGCAGCTTGGCGATCACTATAAAACTCATTGAAGTACATCGTTTCAAAACTGATCTTTCCTGCTATGGAGAATCTATTTAATATTTCTGCTTTATTAGGGTTGTTCGGGAAGGCGTGAAATGCATGTGTAAGGGGGATATCTCCAAAAGCATAATTTCCATTTAAAGTAAATTGAGTGTTAGAAAGATCTAACCTATTTACTTGATATTCTACTTTTAATCCAACTTTGGTAAAATTAAAATCTCCTCCTAAAATATTCGAAAAACTTTTTGATACTTGCCCGGTGAATTGTGGATATCCTTTGTTAATTACCTGGTTGCTTTCTGGAGTATTCAAAAATGTGCTAAATGGACGATATAGGAAACCTACAGTGGCTTCTGAAATAGTATAGTCTGTATAAAGTTTATCGTTGTTTACGAAACCATAATCTCCTATTTGTGTGATGTCACTTCTATTAACCACCCATTCTGTCTCCAATTTTGGAGTAAATCTATGAGTTAGTCCCGCCTGAAGTGCCTGGTATTTATAATAAAAACTAATATTTACAAAGCGTGGTTCAACTATTGAGAAATCATTGATTGCTTTTAGATACTTATAGCTTCCAACCTCTCGAATATCATCACTGTACTTTAAATCCAACCAAGTGTCGGTACGTTTTCTCAGCAAAGTTCCAGCACCAATTCCATATTTGAATTTTTCGTCTTTAAAACCATAAACAAGATAGCCATGAAGTCTTATTTTTTCAGAAAAATCCTCATTGGTTGTTCCTCCAGCACCTAAGCGGATCCCTTCGTAATTATTATATTTAAAAAATTTACTAATATCAAAATCCCACATTCCAGCAGGTAAATAACCATTGGAAATTGCTTTTTTAACCCTGATCTTAAGCTCTATATCTCGAGTTCTTATTATACTGTCAACTTTTTGAGAAGTAAGCTCGTCTTTTATAGAAAATGGAATTTGGCGATTGGCTTCCCAGTAATTAACAGACTTTTCATTTGCATCTTTTAATACATTTATAGTGGCTGCATATTTTGGCAATAAAACTTCATTATTAAACTGAATATCGTAGTTCATTGTAGTCGATTCCAAAAACAAACCCGATTCAACTTCCCCAGATCCAATAACCGTATTTAAAATAGATTTTTTACGCTGCACTGTTCCTAAAGAGATACTTCCACCAAATACCGAGATATCTTTTTCGCCTGTACCAGGTTTTAATGTGATGGTTTTATCGCTAGGGAACCACAAATCTTGGTCGCTGTAATAATTGTAGTTATGATTTATCACTAAATTTACCTCACCAAGCAGTTGTGCGCTTGCTTTTTGTATAGCATAGCTCGTGGTGTCTAAGTATAAAACACCTTCTAATCCTGCAACTTTCTTTTCTCTTTTCGGTTTAAAGTAGATCATGTACGAAGGTCTGCCTTGTAAACTTGTAGTGTCTAATATTTTATAAGAATAATTATTGAATGCCCCATCTGCTAGAGGGCCGGCATAATCTGTATCAAATAATTGATAGTTGCTCTTATAAAGTGAAATAGGCTCTGCTTTTAAAGCCAATACATCGTAAACCGGCTTGTTAAAACCTGCGGTCTTTATGCCTTCTACTAATTCTTTTCTCTTATTGGGTTTTATAAATAAGTGGGTTGCGATTTTTTCTGAAAGATAGGCTCGACCTTGATTGATAATCGTCCTAATTTCGATATTAGAAGTATCAGTTTGGGTACTAATACCTGAAGAATCATTATCTATAATAAATTTGTTGTAGCTTTTATATTGAAAGCTATTAAGGGCCATTTCAGGATCGTTTTCCTCTTTGCTTTCTATCGCTTTACGAATAATTTTATCTGCAGGGCTTTCTTCAGAATACAACATCACGGCAGAAAGCCCTTCAGTAAATGGCTTCAATTTTATAATGTAGAAATCTGAAAACTTAGTGACTTCAATTTTTTTACTGGAAAAACCAATGTAAGAAACTGTCAAAATAGAGTCTTGTGCAGTTAATTGTAAACTGAAGCTTCCGTCTATATTTGTAAGAGTTTGTTTTTTTTCTGAAATCTTTATAGTAGCATAGGCTAGGGGATCACCATTTTCAGAATTTATTACCTGACCATTAATAGTGTTTTGACCAATAAGGCTAGAAGATGAAATAATAAATAAAGCAAGGCTAAGTAATGTTCGCATATATTTATTAATTCCTCTGGGTAATTGACTCAAAAAAAATCGGCTTTAGAATATTATAATACTTAGGTTTAACCAAATATAATATTCTAAAGCCGATTTTGATAAATTTTAAGAGGATCTTAGGTTTAGATGGTCATGATTTCTTTTTCCTTAAGATCTAAGCTAGCATCTACTTTTTTAATATGAGTATCTGTTAAAGTCTGAATATTTTCTTCAGCAATTTTAGTTTCATCTTCAGAGATCTCTAATTTCTTGATATCGTTATTAGCAACTTTTCTGTCGTTTCTAATCCCGATCTTAGCTTCTTCAGCTTCAGCTTTTGCTTGCTTTACTAATTCTTTACGTCTTTCTTCAGTTAAAGGCGGAACGCTAATAATAACACTTTCCCCATTGTTCATAGGATTAAAGCCAAGATTAGCGAACATGATCCCTTTTTCAATGGCAGTGATCGAACTTTTCTCGTATGGCTGTATAGTAAGTGTTCTCGCATCTGGTGTGTTGATGTTTGCAACTTGTGCTAAAGGAGTCATGCTACCATAATATTCTACCATTACACTTCCAAGCATGGCTGGAGTTGCTTTTCCAGCACGAATATTAAGAAATTGTTTCTCTAAATGCTTAATAGCATTGTGCATATTCTCTTCTGTACTCTCTAGAATAAATTTTAAATCTTCGTTCATATTATTTAAACTTTAATATCTCAATAAGTGTTTAATTCTCCAACCCGATAGTTATCGCGATGACTCAATTTTTATAAATTAGTTTTCAAACTCTTTGACTTTAAGCTTAGCAAAAATACTTTACTTAAAAAAATTTGTGTTTTTTAATTTACTTATAAGTTTACTTTGGTTCCAATATTTTCACCTGTAACAACCTTTAACAGGTTCCCTTTATTATTCATATCGAATACAATTATTGGTAATTCATTCTCTTGGCTAAGTGTAAATGCTGTGGTATCCATCACTTTTAAACCTTTACGAATAACATCATCGAAAGTGATAAAATCGAATTTTGTAGCTTCTTTATCTTTTTCAGGGTCTGCAGTATAAATACCATCTACTCTGGTTCCTTTCAATATAACGTCTGCATGGATCTCGATCGCTCTAAGAACGGCAGCAGAATCTGTAGTGAAATATGGATTTCCTGTACCTCCACCAAAAATTACAACACGCCCTTTTTCTAGGTGACGAATTGCTCTTCTTCTTATAAAAGGTTCTGCAACTTCATTTATTTGAATGGCAGATTGTAATCTTGTTTGTATGCCTGCATCTTCCAAGGATCCTTGTAATGCAAGTCCGTTAATAACAGTTGCAAGCATTCCCATATGGTCTCCTTGTACTCTGTCCATTCCTTTACTTGCTCCGGCAACACCTCTAAAAATATTTCCACCTCCTATTACAATGGCAATCTCCACACCTTTATCTATCACAGTTTTTATTTCCTGTGCATATTCGGCCAAACGGTCAGGATCTATCCCATACTGTCTTTCGCCCATTAATGATTCGCCTGATAGTTTAAGAAGAATTCTTTTGTAGTGCATATCCTGTTTATAGATGAATGGTGCAAATATAGACAATATCTTAAATTGCAAAGAATCTCTGGTGCCCTATTGTAATTAAGCTTTAATATTTTGGGTAATTTTAAGTTTGTAATCTTGCTGAAGTCGATAATACAGGGCTTCGAGCCATTTCTCCTGAAGAACTGACACACATGAAAATGGCCGGGTTTTTGTTATATTTGAATTATAAAAAACAACAAATTAAAAAGAAATGATAGGATATTATATAATTGCAGGACTCATATTTGCCGTGAGTTGGTATGTGAGCAATAAATTAAAAAGTAAATTTAAAAAATACTCTAAAGTTCATCTTCAGAACGGGATGAGCGGAAAGGAGATCGCTGAAAAAATGCTTTCTGATAATGGAATAACCGATGTGAAAGTAATTTCTACTCCTGGAATGTTATCAGATCATTATAACCCGCAGAAAAAAACAGTTAATTTAAGTGAAGGAGTTTACACACAACGAAATGCAGCGGCCGCAGCAGTAGCAGCTCACGAGTGCGGACACGCTGTGCAACATGCACAGGCTTATAGCTGGCTTGGAATGCGTAGCCAACTTGTACCAATAGTAAGTGTAGCGTCTAAACTTTCTACATGGGTGATCATGGGCGGGTTGTTGTTAATGGCAATGACTTCCTTAGGAAGTACGGTATTGTTAATTGGAATTATTCTTTTTGGGATGGGAACCTTGTTTAGTTTTGTAACCTTACCAGTTGAATACGATGCAAGTAAGAGAGCTTTGGTATGGTTGGAAACTGAAAATATGCTAACCGCAGTAGAACACGATGCAGCAGAAGATTCTTTAAAATGGGCAGCTAGAACTTATGTAGTTGCTGCAATTGGTTCTTTAGCAACCTTGCTTTATTTTGTAAGTATTTACTTAGGAAGAGATTAAAAAACACTGAAATATTCTAATAGCTATTGAAATAGCTTGGTTTAAAAATAAAAGAGGCATTGTAATTTACAATGCCTCTTTTATTTTGGTGTAATTCCGTTTTCTAAATAGATTTAATTAAATGTAACATCTAGCGCACTCGAGATGTTTTTAGACCCTTCGACTTTGCTAGGATGACAAATTCATTTTTTTTAATGCTAATTTCTAAAATCAGGAACTATACTTTAATCTGCCTTTTTAATTGTTGATCCAAAGAGATAAAGGTTTCTGTTCTAGAAACTCCATCAATGGCTTGAATATTCTTATTAAGAACATTCATAAGATGCTCATTATCTCGACATAGGATCTTTAAAAATATAGACCAGTTCCCTGTTGTGTAGTGGCATTCCAATACTTCAGGAATTTCACTTAATCTTTTTACAGCTTGAGGATTGCTCACCGCCTTATCCAAATAAACACCCACAAAGGCTAAAGTTTTATAGCCTAAAACCCTTGGGTTGATCATGAGTTTCGAGCCTTCAATTAGTCCAGCTTTTTCTAGTTTTCTCAATCTTTGATGGATAGCAGCACCACTTATGCCAATACTTCTGGCAATTTCTAGTATAGGCTTTCGTGCATCTTCCATAAGGTAATTAAGGATGGTTTTATCAATACCATCAATAGTTACTTGGTCATCTACATATTTCATTTGGTTATAGGTTGTTAAGTTTGGGGCTTAAAAATTACTGTTATTTTAATCAATTCCCAACTCCTCCAGACGGATTATAACCTAAATATTTATTTTCCTGCTCCTTAAATACAATTCCATGAGATTCTAACTCCTCTAGTATAGGGGTGTAAACTTCTTTCGTGATTGGAATTTGAACCCCAGGAGTGGTTATTTTTTTATTTAAAATAGCTAAGGTTGCTATGGCAACAGGTAATCCTACAGTTTTAGCCATGGCGGTACGGGTTTGATCTTCTCCAATAAGTACCATGGTAGAATCTATTTGCTTTTTCTCGCCATTAAGTTCGTATCCAAATTTATGATACATCACGATCATATCCTTATCATCTTCTGCAAGTGTCCATTTATCTGACAATATTTTTTGAAGTGCTTGTGCTGGAGTAGCATTCTCTAATCCTATTTTCTTGTCTTTATTGAAAAGATCTAATTCTTCCAGCTTATCCCACATAATATCATCTTGATCTATTTTAAGATTATGTCTAAGTTTCAGCTCTACAGTATTTGTTGGAGAATAAGGTAGGAATGAGTTGACGAAATCCCTATAGCTCATATTCATAGTATCCTGCATAGTATACGTGTCATCTGTTAAACCTAGCTGAACAAACATATTCCAAGCCTTACTAAAGCCTACCCGTCTAATAGTTCCTCTATATAAAGTAAGAATATCTTCCAAGCCATAAATACTTCGGTAATCTAAAGAGTTTCTATTGGCATATCCTTCAAATTTACCATGACCTTCTATTTCTAAGAATTCTGTTCTTCGGAATAAGCGGTGGTAAGGGATATATTTATATTTTCCTTCTTGGATGAATTCAGCTACACCACCTTGTCCTGCTACAACAACATTTCTCGGGTTCCAAGTAAATTTATAGTTCCAAAGATTTGTATCACTTTCTGGAGCTACAAGTCCGCCGGTAAAAGATTCAAAAAGAATCATTTTTCCGCCTTTATCGCGAATACTGTCTATTACCTTCATGGCGCTCATATGATCTATTCCAGGATCTACACCAATCTCATTCATAAAGACCAAGCCATTTTCTTTCACTTCTTGATCTAAGGCTTTCATCTCCTTGCTCACGTAAGAGGCTGTAACAAGTGATTTTTTATATTTTATACAATCTTTAGCTGCCTCTATATGAAATCTAGCAGGCAACATAGAAATAACGATATCGGCATCTTTGATTGCAGATTCCCGACTTTCTTTATTAAAAACATCTAATACAATAGCCTTGCATCTTTCATGATTCTGGCTAAGTTTTTTAGCGTTTTCTATATCTAGATCCCCAATGGTTAGGAATAAATTTTCGGTTTCAGATTTATTAAGTAAGTAGGAAATTAATACCGAAGTAGACTTACCGGCACCAATTATTAATATTTGTCGCATATTAAATTTTCTTAATTAGTTTTGTAAAGTTAAAGGACGAATGTACTTAAATGTTTAGACTAATAAAATTATAGGATGGAGAGAAAATATTATATCGCAGGCTTTGTGTTTGGACTTTTAGGAATTGTAATTGGCGCCTTTGGAACTCACGGATTAAAACCAATATTATCTCCAGACTCCTTTATTTCCGTGGAAACAGGAATAAAATATCAGATCTATCATTCTTTATTATTACTAATACTAGGATTAATAATAACATCTGGGTATCAGCTTTCCAAAGGGATCTTTTATTTACTGATTTTTGGAGTGATTTTGTTTAGCGGATCTATTTATTTACTGGCTACAAATGATTTAACAAGCATCGATTTTAAAGTAATTGCCTTGGCTACCCCTTTGGGAGGCAGTTTGTTAATTATAGGCTGGGCTTGGCTATTGGTTCATTTTATAAAGTTAAAAAAGAAATAAAGTAGAACCTTTTTATATCGTATCAAAATAAGTTTCTTTACTTTTGCTTGCCTAAACAAACACACAACTTAAACTTTTATGTTGGCAAATAAGCAAATTACGAAATCGTTATCGTTAGAAAAATACGGAATTAATAAGGCTACTGCTCACTATCAACTATCCCCAAAAGAATTACACCAAATAACTTTGGATAATAACCAAGGGGTTGAGTCAGCGTCTGGCGCTTTAGCCGTTAACACAGGAGAATTTACCGGAAGATCTCCTAAAGATCGCTTTTTGGTAAAAGATGAAGAGACCAAAGACAAAGTTTGGTGGGGAGATATCAATATTCCTTTTGATACGGATAAATTTGATAAGCTATACGACAAGGTAGTAGATTACCTTTCAGAAAAAGAAATTTACGTTCGGGATTCTTATGCCTGTGCAGATGATAACTATCGTCTAAACATCCGTGTGATCAACGAATATCCATGGTCTAATTTATTTGCTTACAACATGTTTTTAAGACCAGAGGAATCTGAGCTTGAAAATTTCAAAGAAGATTGGATCGTAGTTAACGCTCCTGGTTTTAAAGCAGATCCTTCTGTAGATGGAACTCGTCAAGCAAACTTTTCTATTTTAAATTTCTCGAAGAAGATCGCCTTAATAGGTGGTAGTGGATATACTGGAGAGATCAAAAAAGGGATTTTTTCAGCATTAAATTTTATACTTCCTGTGCATAAAAACGCACTTCCTATGCATTGTTCAGCAAACATAGGAGAAGATGGAGATACTGCTGTTTTCTTCGGACTTTCGGGAACGGGAAAAACAACTTTATCTGCAGATCCTAAACGTAAACTTATTGGAGACGATGAGCATGGATGGACTAAAGAAAACACTATTTTCAATTTTGAAGGAGGATGTTACGCGAAAGTGATCAACCTTTCAGAAGAAAATGAACCAGATATATTTAATGCCATTAAGCCAGGAGCGATCTTGGAAAATGTGATTTTGAATGATGATGGGAGTGTAGATTTTGAGAATACTTCTATTACACCAAACACTCGTGTTAGTTATCCTTTAGATCATATTAACAATATTGCAACGCCTTCAATAGGCGAAAATCCTAAGAATATATTTTTCTTAACTGCAGATGCCTTTGGGGTATTGCCTCCAATAAGCAAACTAACTCCTGCACAAGCTGCATATCACTTTATGAGCGGATATACTGCAAAAGTAGCAGGAACGGAAGCCGGCGTAGATGAGCCACAACCAAACTTCTCTGCGTGTTTTGGAGCCCCTTTTATGCCCCTACATCCCGCAGAATATGCTGAAATGTTAAGCAAGAAGATGAAAGATGCTAATGTAAATGTATGGTTGGTAAACACCGGTTGGACGGGTGGAGCATACGGTACAGGAAACAGGATGAAGTTGAAATATACCAGAGCAATGATAGAAGCTGCTTTAGATGGTAAATTAGAAGAAGTAGAATTCACACAACATCCTATATTTGGTCTTAATATGCCGGTAGAATGCGATAATGTTCCTAGTGGGATCTTGAATCCAAAAGAAACTTGGAGTGATAAGAACTCTTACGATGAGAAGGCAATGGAACTTGCTAATTCATTTAAAAAGAACTTCAAAAAATATGAAGACAATTCTAATAAGGAGATCCTTTCTGGAGGTCCTATTGTCTAGTTAATAGTATATGACAAGTGAGACCCGATAAATTCTTGGAATTTATCGGGTTTTTTATTTATAGATTATGAGAATTGACTATTAGGTATTAGCAATAGCGAGTAATTTGAAAAACAAAAGCCAGATAAATTTAAATTTATCTGGCTTTAATAATTGTAAAAAAATCTAACTATTTTTTGTTAATTTCCTTTATGTATTTCTGAAGCGCCATCGTCATAGATGGAGTTTCTGGAGTTGGAGCTTTTATATTACATACAAGTCCATGTTCTTTTGCTGCCTTTATGGTGGTGTTTCCAAAAACGGCTATTTTTGTTTCCTTTTGTTCAAAATCTGGGAAGTTTTCAAACAGGGATTTTATTCCGCTTGGGCTAAAGAAAACAAGAATATCATAAGTTACATTTCTTAAATGTGAAAGATCACTTACAACTGTTTTATAAAACACTGCTTCTTTCCATTCTACACCTAATTTGTTTAGTATTTTAGGCACATCTGGTTTTAGCATGTCTGAAGCTGGTAAAAGAAATTTTTCGTTCTTATATTTTTTGATAAATGGAGACAACTCTGAGAATGTGCGTTTCCCAACATATATCTTTCGCTTTCTGTAAACTACATACTTCTGCAAATAATACGCGACAGCTTCACTTAAGCAAAAATATTTAAGTGTGTCTGGCACTTTATATCGCATTTCCTCGGCTATTCTAAAAAAGTGATCTACCGCATTTCTACTTGTTAGAATAATAGCAGTATAATGAGTAAGATCTATTTTTTGTTGCCTAATATCCTTGGAGTTAACTCCTTCAACGTGAATAAATGGTATGAAATCAATTTTTACTCGTTGTTTTTCTTCCAACTCAAAATAGGGTGAATTTTCTATTTTAGGCTCTGGTTGAGATATTAAAATTGTTTTCACTTTCATATAGTTGTAAATTTTTGAATTCTTAGTATTTAGTAATTAACTTATACAAAACAACATAGGGGGCGATTTCGAGTGCGCAAAGGTACAAAATAAAATAGAACCAAAAGCGAGAGATTAATCTGAGGTTTTTTTTAACAATTGCATACAGTATGTATAAAAGAGCGATAAGTATAAGCGCAATAATCAGGTAGAAAAGAGGTAAGCTTGGTATATCGCTATATACCAGAAACAATGATAATCCAAAGATAATCAGAGAGATAAAATTGAGATAGGTTTGTTTTTGAAAAATATAAGTATCCATAATTTCATCTATATCAAAAACGTTAGCAATAATTTTTTCTACAGTAATTTTCAGTAAAACAATAAAACTATAAGCTGTAATTATTCTCAATAATAAATTTCCAGAACCTTCTAAAGTTTGTGTGGTTAAAAGCCTAAATGTTAAAAAAACGAATAAAGAAACACTTAAAATATGTGCAGTGAGCATTAAAACGTTAAAACCAAATAAGAGTTTATGCTCTTTAGATTTTATAACTAAGTATTTTCCTGATGCAGCTAGAGAGATAAAATCTTCGAACCTATTGTTAAATAGAGTCTTGGCAACGGCCAATAATAATAGTACCAATAGAATAATAATGGTAAGGAGGTCGTTTGAGGTTATATATCGTTCTATTGCTTCCAATTATAAATTTTTACAAATGTATAATTATTAGCGGTAAAGATGAAAGTAAAATTAAACCTGAAAAGGACAAAAATGGTTACATTTGCCCCAAAATTTCTAGCATGTCTAATGGGATAATTATTATACCCACCTTTAACGAAATTGAAAATATTGAACGTCTGATTAGGAACATATTTTCCTTGCAGCGTAAATTTCATATCTTGGTGGTAGATGATAATTCTCCAGACCAGACTGCTGCTAAGGTAAAAGAACTTCAGGCGGAGTATTTTGGTTCGTTATTTATAGAGGAAAGAAAAGGGAAGTTAGGATTAGGGACAGCATATATTCATGGTTTTAGATGGGCATTATCCCATAAGTATGAATATGTTTTTGAAATGGATGCCGATTTTTCGCATAATCCTAATGATCTTATCCGGTTGTATAATACCTGTGAGAAAAACGGAGCCGATCTGGCTATTGGTTCTAGATATGTAACAGGAGTAAATGTGATTAACTGGCCTATGAGTAGAGTGCTGCTTTCGTGGCTTGCTTCAAAATATGTTCGGTTTGTCACAGGAATGGATATTCATGATACAACTGCCGGCTTTGTTTGTTATAAGAGGACGGTTTTAGAAAAGATAGATCTAGATAAGATACATTTTGTGGGTTATGCGTTCCAGATAGAGATGAAATTTAAAGCATATCTACAAAAGTTCGACATTAAAGAAATTCCTGTAATTTTTACCGACAGAACAAAGGGAAGTTCTAAAATGAGTGGAGGGATTATTTCTGAAGCTGTTTTTGGAGTAATTAATATGAAATTAAAAAGTCTTTTTAATAAGATATCAAAATAATGAAGAAGGTTTTAATCAAAAACGCACGAATTGTCAATGAAGGGACAATTACGCAGGGAGATGTATTTATCGAAAATGGAATTATCGTTGAAATAGCCGATAGTATAAGTGCAAAATCTCCAGACCTAACGATGATCGATGCGGAAGGGAATTATCTTATTCCTGGAATTATAGACGATCAGGTGCATTTTAGAGAACCAGGGTTGACTCATAAAGAAACTATAGAAACGGGTTCTCGAGCCGCTATTGCGGGAGGAATCACCTCTTTTATAGAAATGCCAAATACCAATCCGCAAACCACAACTATAGAAAAGTTACAGGAGAAATTTGACTTGGCAAAGAATTCCTCTTATGCCAACTACTCTTTTATGTTTGGTGGTACCAATGATAATCTAGACGAAATTTTAAAGGTAGATCCTAAAACTACCGCTGCCCTGAAATTATTCTTAGGTTCTTCTACAGGAAATATGCTGGTAGATGATGCAAAAGTTTTGGAGCAGATCTTTTTGAAATCTCCTTTAATGATCGCGGTGCACTGTGAAGATGAAGCTACTGTTCAGAAGAATTTAGCTGAATGTGTTGAGCGTTATGGGGATGATATCCCTATTGAATTACATCCAAAAATCCGAAGTGAAGAGGCATGTTATATATCCTCTTCAAGAGCGGTTGCGCTAGCAAAAAAGACTGGAGCAAGATTGCATGTTTTTCATATTTCTACGGAAAAAGAACTAAAATTATTTGACAATAAATTGCCTTTAAAAGATAAGAAGATCACTGCTGAGGTTTGTGTACATCACCTGTGGTTCAACGATTCAGATTATCAGAAAAAAGGAACTTTAATAAAATGGAATCCTGCAATTAAAACAAAGAAAGATCAAGATGCTTTGTTGAAAGCATTGTTAGATGGACGTATAGATGTAATTGCTACAGATCATGCACCCCATACAAAAGAGGAAAAGAAAAATGTGTACACTAAAGCTCCTAGCGGAGGTCCTTTGGTACAACATGCGCTTCCTGCAATGTTACAAATGCATCATCAGGAAAAGATTAGCCTTGAGCAGATTGTAGAAAAAATGTGCCATAATCCTGCGATTCTATTTCAAATTGAAAAACGCGGATTTATTAGAGAAGGTTACAAAGCAGATCTTGTTCTAATAGATCTTAATGCTCCGTGGGCCGTACAGCCAAGTAATACAGTCTACAAATGTGGTTGGTCTCCGTTTGATGGAGTTACTTTTAAATCTAGAGTTACGCATACCTTTGTAAATGGCCAATTGGTTTATAAAAACTTCAAATTCATGCCTTTTACTCAGGTGGCAGAGCAGTTAACATTCGACAGAAAATAAATTGTATGAGATTTTTAAAGGTATTTGTAATTGCTTGTTTCTTGAGCTCCTGCCAAAATATAGAGGAGGTCAAGAAACCCGATAATTTAATATCTGAAGATAAGATGGTAGATGTACTTACAGAATTGTCCTTATTAAATTCTGCGAAGAACAAAAACAAACGAATTCTGGAAGAAACAGGTCTTCAGCCAGACACTTATTTATACTCAAAATATAAGATAGACAGTTTGCAATTGGCAGAAAGCACAACGTATTATGCTAAAAAGTATGATAAATTTGATGGTATCTACCAGAGAGTGAAGCAAAATCTAGAGGTGATGAAGGCGAAGTTTGAAGTGATTCGTGAAGAAGAACAACGAATTGAAGATTCTATAAGAGCCCTGGATACCAAGGACACCTTGGATATTGACAGCCTTAAGATTCCAAAAGCTATTTTAATCGATAGCCTTGGTTCGAAACCTCCACGTAAAAACAGGTATAATTAAATATCTTTTTCTTTTCTAAATAACACCCCTGTTTCCATTACGACACTTTTTACTGGAGTAAAAGAAAAACCTGTTTTCTCCCTAATTTTCTCATTGCTATAATAAGAATGTTCAAAAAGGGATCTATAATCGTTTTTTGAAAGTTGTTTCTTTGCTCCCCATAATATATGGGCAATATTTTGATAGATCCAACCAATAAAGACCATCCAAGGTTTTAAAGGGGTACGTGGCGCTTTTTTCTGAAGGCTCCCTGCGACCCACTCCAAGATGGTTTTAAAACTCAGGTTTTCGGAAACTACTATATATTGTTCATTTTCTATGGAAGAATCCATTAGAAGTATAGATACTTTAGACACATCTTCCACCCCGACAAAACCTGTTGTCTTTGGGAAATGATACTTTAAACCTTCATCTGTTTTTTTGAATAACTGGCCACTGCCAGAATCCCAAAATCCAGGCCCAATGATTACTCCGGGATTTACAATTACTGCTGAAAGACCTTCTTGAGTACCTCTCCAAACTTCAATTTCAGCTCCATGTTTCGAAATGGCATAATCGCTATGTGCTTTTTCGGGATGCCACGTAAAATTTTCAGAAATGTGTTCGTCTCCCAAAGCAAGATCCATCGTAGCAATTGAGCTAATATGGCAAAGTTTTTTAATATTAAAGGCTATACACAGGTTTACAATATTAGCAGTTCCCTCAATATTTGTAGTCCTAAGCTTTTTCGCGTTTTCAGCATCAAAAGATACTATTGCAGCACAGTGATACACATAATCAATATTCGTGAATGCTTTATTGAGAGAAGGGATGTCTAAGATATCTGCTTGAACCCAATCTATAGAATCATATAAAAAAGTGGTTTCTTTAGCTGAAACATAATATGAAAACACCTTTTTTACCTCAGAAAGTTTGACTTCTGATCTATAGATTGCCCTAACTTTTTTTCCAGATTTAACTAAATCTAAAAGTAAATGTGAGCCCACTAGTCCTGTGCCTCCTGTAACTAATATCATAAGGTAAATATAGCTATTTCAACTTAGGAAAAATGGCAGTTATTGGTATCTTTACCGCTGTTTTCTATTAGATAATAGAGTTCATTAGTAAACCAATGAATTCAGAATAGGACAAAAACAAAGAAGTTTGAAGCATTAATATTGAAAATAAGATACCTATGAATTTTGTTAAGGAAATAACCTGGAGAGGCATGATGCACGATGTGATGCCCGGAACTGAAGAGCACTTGATGGAAGAAATGCGTGCTGCTTATATTGGTTTCGACCCTACTGCAGACTCCTTGCATATTGGAAACTTGGTGCCTATTATGCTCTTAGCACATTTTCAGCGCAGTGGGCATAAACCAGTGGCATTAGTAGGTGGAGCAACGGGGATGATTGGGGATCCTTCAGGAAAATCTAGCGAAAGAAATCTTTTAGATGAAGCTACTTTAAGACATAATCAGGAATGTGTGCGAAAACAACTTTCTCAATTTCTGGATTTTTCTTCAGGAGAAAAGAATGATGCTATTCTTGTCAATAACTACGATTGGATGAAAGAATTTTCTTTTCTGGATTTCATAAGAGATGTAGGTAAACATATTACCGTAAACTATATGATGTCTAAGGATTCTGTGAAAAATAGAATTTCTGGAGAAGATACCGAAGGAATGTCTTTTACTGAATTTACCTATCAGTTAGTACAGGGATATGACTTTGTTCATTTATATAGAAATCAAGCTTGTACATTGCAAATGGGAGGAAGTGACCAGTGGGGAAATATCACTACCGGGACCGAACTTATAAGAAGAATTGGGAATGGGAAAGGTTATGCCCTTACCTGTCCTTTAATTACCAAAAGCGATGGAAGTAAGTTCGGGAAGAGTGAAGGCGGCAATATTTGGTTGGATCCAAATAGAACCTCTCCTTATAAATTCTACCAGTATTGGTTAAATACCAGTGATGAGGATGCCGAAAAATATATTAAGATCTTTACGTTTTTAGATCAAAAAACTATTGAAGAACTTATTACAGAACATGGAAAAGAGCCGCATTTAAGGTTGCTTCAAAAACGTTTAGCGGAAGAGGTTACAATAACTGTACATGGGAAAGAAGATTTTGAGAATGCAGTGAAAGCCTCTAATGTACTCTTCGGAAAAAGTACAGCAAGTGATTTTAGAAGTTTAAATGAAGCTACATTTTTAGATATTTTTGAAGGAGTTCCTCAGGCAGATATTGAGCGTGCAGATGTTGATGCTGGTTTAGATATGATTGCTGCATTAGCCGCAAAAACAGGATTTTTAAATTCTAATGGAGAGGCAAGAAGAGCTTTAAAAGAAAACTCGATCTCTGTGAACAAAGAAAAAGTAGGGGAGGATTATCTAATTTCTGAATCGGATCTTATAAATAACAAATTTGTTATTCTAAATAAAGGAAAAAGAAACACCTATATTTTAAGAGTGGTATAATGCAAAAGCCCCTAAACATTATAATGTTTAAGGGCTTTGCAACTAACTAACCAATCTAATATGAAAAAACTCATATAGCTTATTGTAAACAAAAACCTAACCAAAAATTATGTTTACAAGTATTAGTTCGGAAATAAACTAGTTCATTACAGTTTTATAAATTTTTTTTAAATTTTCCAGAAAGAGGGAAGATAAGCGTGTGTGTGCTAAAGCACCATTAAATTACAGCCGCGAATATCACTGTTATCAAACCTACCCATAATTTCAATAGAATTTTTTTCGCTCTTTTTTCCTAGATCTTGAGTGGCGATAAAAGAGCAGGAATTTATATTGGCAAGGTCTATTACATTAATTCCGCCGGTACTATTATTTTGTAGATAGGACTGTGCATCTTCAGGATCCCGAATCAAGATCCTCATCCAAGGTGGGCAATCAAAAACTCCATTTCCTGCAGAATATGCTTGAGATAATAATTCGGTCATTCCGTATTCGCTATGGATGGCAGTTACCCCAAAACCTTTTTTAAGAATACTATGCAGTTCTTCCCGAATCATCTCTTTACGCCTACCTTTCATGCCGCCCGTTTCCATAACTATGGTATTCTTCAGTTTAAACTGAAAGTCTTCTACAAGATCTAATAAGGCAAAGGACACACCAATAAGTAAAACTTTTTGACCCTTGCTATCCAAGGAAATTAATTTCTCTTTTAATTCAGAAAGATTATTAAGGTAAAATCCACTATCTGGATGACTGCTTTTTTCAATTAACTGCTGTGCCATATAAATTAAAGAAGAACCATCACGTTCTAAGTAAGATGGTAGAAGCGCTAAAACTACATAATCTTCTATATCTCCATAGAATTTTTCAAAACCTAGATTAAAACTCTGTTCGTAAATAGAGAGATCTGTTACATGATGTTTGCTGGTTTTACTCCCGGTAGTCCCACTGCTAGTAAATGTTTTCTGAATGTTTTCTTCAGAAGATAATATAGTATGAGACTTAAAAAGATCTATTGGTAAAAAGGGAATGTTATCAATCTTATTTATCTGCTTCGGATCTTTTTTTAATAAATCTGAAAACTTTCGGTATACCGAATTGTTAGCATATTGAAATCTGAAAATTTCTAGAGCAACTTCATTGAAATCTTGTTCAGAAGAAATAGAAAAAATCTTTTCTGGATTC
>JAGXIK010000054.1 GCA_024635715.1 Gillisia sp. | reverse complement strand
TTTCTGATAATTCTTAAAAAGCCACATATTTTCAGCGATCTTTACAGGAAATCTTGCCGAAGAATCCTTCTTAATTGTTTTCCATTTATAGGTCCCATTTCTTCTAAGAGTAGTTTCCCAATAAGGGATCCATGATTTAAATCCGGCTTGATGTGCTAGGATCTTTCTCATGGAAATTCCCGACTTATTAGAGTTCTTGAAATAAGGAAGATAGGTGTCTATTCCTGCTTCCAAATTAAATTTGTTTTCATCTTTAAGTTTCATCAATGCTGGTAATACTGAAGCTATCTTAGTAACTGAAGCAAGGTCATACAAGTCTGAGAGTTTTACTTTTGTAGTGTCTGAGTAACTTTGATATCCATAAGCCTTATGAAAAACTACTTTTTGATCTCTTGCAACCAAAATCTGTCCGCCAGGTATAGCTTTTAGATCCATTGCTTGCTGCATTAGGGAATCAATCTTTCTATATAAAAGTTCGGCATTCATGTTAGCATCTTCAGGCAGGGTGTATTTAAACCGGAGTCCTCCAGAAATAGTTAATCCATCTCCTTCCTTAAATTTATTTCCAATACTTACAGGGAGTTTCCCGTTGGCTCCTACTCCACCAAAGATCAATTGCGCTGCTAAGTCTTCTGAATTTTTACTGTCCTGATAAGTCAGGATCAAAGACGAAGCTCTTTCAGCAACCTCAAGATTCGCTAAGGAATATGGATTCTTAAAAAATGTAAGGATGCTGGTCTTTTCTTCAGCAATCGTTTTCAGAAATGATTGTACTTCCGAAGATAGCTTCATGTTATTTCTAGGATACTTGCTGTCATCATGCACTCCAATGATCACAAGATTGAATTCGGATAAACTATTTTTTATCGAATCTAATTCAGCTTTTGAAGCCTCATATGAAATATTGAAATGAGATATTCCAGAATATAGTTCCAAGGTTTTCTGAAATTGATTATTTGCTTCCCCGCCAACAGATATTGAAGCGATTTTTAAAGTATCAAGTCTTTGTAATGGCAAGAGTTCTGACTGATTCCTTAGAACCGTCAGGGAAGCTTCAGTCAAGTTTCTATTCAACAATTCTGCCTCAGAAGAATTAAGATCCTCGTCTATATTCTTTATAGCTATTGGCTTGTAATTGTTAAGTCCAACCCATTGTTTTATAGCTAGAATTTTTCTACATCGATCATCGATCTCTTTTTGAGAGATCAATCCTTTCTTAATTGCTTTTTTGATCTCCTGAATTGCTTTAGGAACATCCTCTGTAAATTCTAAAAGATCGTTTCCGGCAAGAATGGCGAATTTATCTACTTCTCCAGGAGTATGATCTTTAGTAACCCCTTTCATGTTCATAGCATCGGTAACTATTAATCCCTGAAAACCAAGTTCCTCTTTCAATAAACCCGAAATAATAGGTTTAGAAAGTGTGGATGGAATTCCAGTGGAATCTAAAGCTGGAATGTCCAGATGAGCCACCATAACGCCACCAATTCCGGCTTTTATGATCTCCCTGAAGGGATATAATTCTGTTTCATCTAATCTCGCTCTAGAATGCATTATTCTGGGCAAGGCGTAATGAGAATCGGTATCGGTGTCTCCATGACCAGGAAAGTGCTTTGCTGTAGGTAAGACTCCGTTTTCCTGCAAGCCACGCATGTAAGCGATCCCTTTTTCTGCTACTTTCAGCTTATTCTCCCCAAAAGACCTAAAATTGATCACAGGATTTGCTGCATTATTATTTACATCTACCACTGGGGCAAAATTTAAATGCAGTCCTACCCGCTTGATCTGTTTGGCAACTTCAACTCCCATAGCATAGATCAAACTATCATTTTGAAGGGCACCTAAGCTCATCTGAAAAGGATAACTTATAGTACTATCCAAGCGCATCCCAATTCCCCATTCCGCATCTATGGCTCCTAATAATGGTACGTTTGAAGCTGCTTGATATTCATTCATCAATTTAACCTGTCGCACTGGCCCGCCCTGAAAAAAGATAAGACCACCGATCTTTTGTTTCTTTATCAGCTTTAAAATTTCTTGCTTATGTTCTTCTCCTCTATTGGAATAAGCAGCAACCATTATAAGTTGGGCAATTCTTTCTTCTTTGGACAAGCTTGTCATTACAGAATCTACCCATACACTGTGTGTGAATTTTAAAAATTCTGGTGATTTTATAGAATCCTTTTGAGCATACCCAGAAAGGTTAAAGCAGAAAAACACCAAGCAAAGGAATTTGAAAGATCGCATAGTGATTTACTTTTGGGTATCTATTTTTCCGTAGAGATCACTTTGTGAAAGTCGAATCACCTTATCGCTGTTCGGCAAAATTCTCTTAGTTCTAAGGTATCTGTTGTAATTATATTCGTCAAAATCTGCAGCAGTGGTATCCGTAGTGCTAATATGAACGTTCCCTAAAGAATGAATAAATTGTTTATCACCTATCCACATTCCTACATGCACCACCTTCTCTGAGGTAGAATCTGTTGCTTTTCTTCCGAAGAATAAAAGATCACCAGGAATCAATTTTTCGAAGTTTCTGGTAGAATCTATAAGTTTTCCGGCATGGACTTGTTGGGAAGCATCCCTTGGTAAAACAATACCATTCAAGAAATAAATAGTTTTAGTGAATCCGCTACAATCTACTCCTTTAGAAGAAGTACCACCCCATAAATAAGGTAAGCCCATCAAAGATCTGGAAGTATTTACCAAATTTTCTTCGGAAGGATCTAAAGATTTTACCCACTCTAGGTATAATTTAGCTTGGTCTTTTTTAATATAAGCAGTAGTTCCCGAAGGATATTTCACCTCATAAAAAGAGCCTTTTTCGCTCACTATTTCTACAACATTTCCTGCTACCAGATCTGAAACTACTTGTGCTTTATCTGAAGCTTCGGTATAGGAAGATCCAAAAGTATTTGTGAAAATAAGTTTAGGTTTGTTTAACCAAATTTCCATTTCTAAATCCGACATCAATTGGATTCCGCCTTGATCTACCCATGCCAAGTACTTATCTGGAGTTTGCACCAAATACCAATCTCCTTCATGTTTAAGAACATTTAAAGGAGTTCCCATAGTGGCCTGTGTAGCTAATTCTGCAGAGTGTGCCGGATTAGATCGAATATTCGCTACTGAGATCTTAACCACAGCATTTGAGGTGTTCTTAAGCTCACCTTCTGGTAAAAGATGTAAACTATCTGTAAATTCAATGTTTTTAGCTGCTAATTGAGATCGCAAGCTATTAACCGCATCAGGAAGATTTGAATCTCCTTTCACGATCAATTTTCCATCCTTTTTATAAGATTCAACTTCGAAAAGAGCTACACGCTTATCTGGAACATATTCATTTTTAACCTCTAAAATAATGGCATCAGCTTCTGTATTTTCTTCTGCTTTGGTTACGTCTTTCTCGTTCTTATCGCAAGAGGTTAATAGCAATCCAAATACAGCAACGTATAAAATTTTATGTATCGATCTTTTCATTTTGAATATTATATTTATCTAATTTAATTAGATTCTTAAATTGGTTCAGAATGACATTTCTTACTGAAATTGTCATTTATTTTAAAGCAATATTACTCCGGTTCCATTTCTGTCTGGAAACGTAATTTTTCCGTCTGCTAAAACAACACCTTCGGCGATGTCATTTTTCAGCAATAGTGCGCCATCCATATCCACATAATCTAGCAATGGTAATAGTTGTGCAATTGCAGAAATCCCTACACTAGACTCTGTCATGCATCCCAGCATTACTTTTAAATTCAATTTCCTGGCTTCAGAGATCATGCGTAATGCGGGAGTAATTCCGCCACATTTAGTGAGTTTTATATTTATACCATGAAAGAATTCACTGCATTTTACAACATCCTTCTCTACTAAGCAACTTTCATCTGCTATTATAGGTAAGACCGAATTTTTAATCACTTCCGGCATCCCTTCATTATCATCTGCAGCTAAAGGTTGTTCAATAAACTCAACATTTAAATCCTTTAGTTTTATAGAGTTCTGAATTGTTTCTTCTACTCCCCACGCTCCATTCGCATCTACCCTAAAAACAGAATCGGTATGTTTTCTAAGTTCCTTAATGATCTTCACATCATCTACAGTTCCCAGCTTTATTTTATAGACCGGCCAAGGGAATTGATGGATCTTATAGGTCATTTTCTCTACAGAATCTATTCCAATAGTGTAATTAGTTATTGGAAGATTCTTTAAATCTAAGCCCCACAATTTATATAATGGCTGGCCGTTCCTTTTTCCATGCAGATCATGCAGCGCCATATCTAAAGCACATTGTGCAAATGGCTGATCTTTCAATATAGGATAAGTTAGTTCCCAAAGTGCTTCTGGAGCATGCTGAATATTCTCCTTTAAAATTAGTTCCACTTTTTTAATGGCAGCAATCATTCCTTCTGTAGAAACACCGTAATAAGAAGTGGCAGCAGCTTCACCATATCCTATGAAACTGCCTTCAGAAATAGCAACGATCAAGGTTTTTTGGAAATTTCTGGACCCATGTGAAATGGTAAAAGTATCCTTTAGTTCCAGATCGAAGGTGAAGAATTCCAGTTTCATAGTTGATTTTTATTGCTAGAGTTTTATCTCTTTAAAATCGCTTTCATTTCCTGTTCTTCCAACAGCAGTTACTCCTACTGCCAGTAAAGGAATTTTCTTTCCGTTATCAATAAGTAGTTTGTCAATGTCTAGATTGGTTTCTTTTCCACTTAAAATTTTATATTCCCAGGTTGAAGCATATTTATAATAGACCACCCAATTTGAAACTTCTTGAGTATCTGCTTTTTCCCATGCTATATTAATTTTTCCTCCTTCAGAAATAATTTGAGTCTTGGGTGCTGCTGGCGACTTTTTGTTCAGCCAAGGGCTAGCGGGTATCAAGGCTTCCTTTTTATATGGACCCTCTATTAATCCTTTAGAAATATTAGGATATTTAAGCAAAGAGCCTATGCTCCAATGAACCGCACCTTTGCTGTCTGGCAACATTCCTCTGGTAAGCATGATCTGGTTGATAGTTTCATCTAAATTCTGGGCGTCTCCCCCAAAATCTATATTCAAGCCTGGCCATAAATGGCGTTTTTCGGTGTTTTCACCTTCCCACCATCCTAATAATACTGGGAAACTCTGAGCTGTTTGGTTGATCTTCCAATACAACTGAGGCGTAAAATAATCTATCCAGCCTTTATTTAGCCATAATTTTGCATCGGCATATAATTCATTGTATTGATCCATCCCAGAAATGGATTTTGGGAATCCAGGTCTCCAAATTCCAAACGGACTTATTCCAAATTTAACCT
>JAGXIK010000053.1 GCA_024635715.1 Gillisia sp. | reverse complement strand
GTGGCTAAGTTCTTAAAATCACATCCTAAAGTAGATAAAGTATACTGGCCAGGTTTCGAGGATCATCCGAACCACGATATCGCCAAAGCACAAATGAAAGGTTTTGGAGGAATGATCTCTTTTACTACTTCAGAAAAAACATTAGAAAGCGCTGTTAAGCTTTTAGAAAATCTAAAAGTTTTCACTTTAGCTGAATCTCTTGGTGGGGTAGAGTCTTTAGCGGGTCATCCAGCTAGTATGACGCATGCTTCTATCCCTAAAGAGGAAAGAGAGAAAACAGGAGTTGTAGATTCTTTAATACGGTTAAGCGTAGGGATTGAAGACGATGAGGATCTTATTGAAGATCTAAAACAAGCTTTGGGATAGATTTTCAAAAAATAATTATGAAAAAAGGGATCAACTTAGTTGAAGCCTTTTTGGCTTTAATAGTTTAGGTAGTAGATAAACCCAAAATTCAACCAGAAAACAACATCATTATATTTGTTTTGTGGCGCATTTATATTAAGTCCGTCAATCCAATCTACATCGTAATATTGAAATCTCCCTTCAATCTGGATATCTGCCACCGGGCTTATTTTATATCTGGCTCCGGCAGTACCAACGATCGTCCAAGTAGAACCTCCGTCTAGATCTATTCCACCCCTAAAAGTTGGGAATATGTTTTCTTCATCGGTAATTGGACCGAAATCTGAATATGCATCCGGATTATAATTTACAAAGTGCACCCCTAAACTTACAAAAGGCATGAATAGATAAGAAAAAGCGCCGAAATCGCGAATGCTAAGAGGGTAATATTCTAAATGTGTTCCAATTTCGAAAGTTTGAGTTTTACCATGCATTCCTCTTAGAAGTTTTCCGCCGGCATTATTCTTTTCTGCCACGGGCCCAACATGCTCCAGATTTGTCCTGAAATAATCTAATTCGGTCCTAATTTTAAAGTGATCATTAAAGTACCTATCTACTGAGTAGCAATTACACTCTGCTCTGTAGGCAAAATTGATGTAATGAACGAGACCTATACCAAATCCAGAGTTACCAACATTATTTTGCAGATCGTAGCGCTCTCCATAATCTGTTAAAAAAGAGGCAGGTCCTACCAGAACTCCGATTTCATGAGAAATCCCGAGTTGGGCAAATCCACTTTCTTTACAGAAAAGAGAGAGAAATATGATTAATATAATAAGTCGGGATCTTCCCATATACAACAAGTGGATGTATAAACAAATATATAAAAATGGAACTAACGAAGTTAGAACTATTACTACTCTTATATCTTCTTGCCTAAGAAAGAGTTAATATTATATGAAAATATAAAATTTAAAGGTTCTTCTTCATATAAAATTTATATTTGCATTTAATTACGAAAACGTTATAATTAACAATTTATCCTATATTATGGAGCAAAGTGTAAAAGATTTTTTGGAGGTAGTTTCTAAGAGAAATCAGAACGAACCAGAATTTATGCAAGCTGTACATGAGGTTGCCGAAACGGTTATACCCTTTATAGAAAATAATAAAAAATATCAGAATGCCATGCTTTTAGAGCGAATGGTAGAACCAGAGCGTGTAATTATGTTCAGGGTACCATGGTTGGACGATAAAGGAAATACGCAAATAAACAGAGGTTTCAGGATTCAAATGAATTCTGCTATTGGACCTTACAAAGGTGGATTGCGTTTTCACCCGACTGTTAATCTAAGTGTATTGAAATTCTTAGCATTCGAGCAGGTGTTCAAAAATAGCTTAACCACATTGCCTATGGGTGGTGGTAAAGGAGGTTCAGATTTTGATCCAAAAGGAAAGTCTGACAATGAAGTAATGAAGTTTTGTCAAAGCTTTATGACCGAATTACAACGCCATATTGGAGCAGATACAGATGTGCCTGCTGGAGATATAGGAGTTGGAGGTCGTGAGATTGGATTCTTGTTTGGACAATACAAGCGTATTAGAAATGAATTTACTGGTATACTTACTGGGAAGGGTCGTTCTTACGGTGGATCTTTGATTCGTCCAGAAGCAACAGGTTATGGTAATGTGTATTTCGCACAAAACATGTTGGCTTTAAAAGGAGACAAGTTAGAAGGGAAAACGGTAGTGGTATCAGGTTCTGGTAATGTTGCGCAGTACGCTGCAGAGAAAGCAACACAACTTGGAGCAAAAGTGATCACTATGTCTGATTCTGGAGGATATATCCTAGATGAAGCTGGTATAGATGCTCAAAAATTAGCATTTATAATGGAGCTTAAAAATGAAAGACGTGGAAGAATTTCTGAATACGCTGATAAGTTTAAAGGCTCTAAATATTTTGAAGGACAAACTCCTTGGGGAACTAAATGTGATATTGCATTGCCATGTGCTACTCAAAATGAGCTGCATGAAGATGATGCTATTCAATTGGTGAAAAACGGTTGTAGACTGGTTGGAGAAGGTGCTAACATGCCAACAACTCCTGAAGCTATTGAGGTATTCCAGAAAGCGAATATTTTATTTTCTCCAGGAAAAGCATCTAATGCGGGTGGTGTAGCAACCTCTGGTCTTGAAATGTCTCAAAACTCTATGAGATATAACTGGACTGCAGAAGAAGTAGATAAAAAGCTTCATGCAATTATGAAAGATATTCACGACGCGTGTGTACAATACGGTTGTGATGAAGAAGGAAAAGTAGATTACGTGAAAGGAGCAAATATCGCTGGTTTCGTAAAGGTGGCAGATGCTATGCTTGCGCAGGGAGTAGTATAATTTCACCTATATTATAGAATTAAGGAAGCCGCTATTAGCGGCTTTTTTAATTATCTTTCCGCAAAATTTTAGTCATCGTAGTTAATACCAACGCAATTGTAATAAGTGCCTTAAAATATGCAGAGGCCGATTTGATCGTGAAATGTTACACGCAAAAGTCGGGACTTAAAACATATATGTTGCGGGGGATCTTAAAATCCCGAAAAGGGAAATTCAAAACATCCTTATTTCAGCCATTAACTCAGTTAGAGTTGGTAGCAAACCATAAAGATAAAGGTAGTCTGGAATATTTGCAGGACGCCAAGATCCTGGTTCATTATCAAACGCTGCATACCGAGGTGGTTAAATCTACTATGGTGATGTTCATTTCTGAAATGCTTAAGAATACAATTCATGAGGAAGAAGAAAATGGAGAATTGTATGATTATTTAGAAGGTTCAATAAATTGGTTGGATACCCATGCAGACATCGCAAATTTCCATCTCTTATTTCTTCTGAAATTAACCCAATATCTAGGTTTTTATCCTGAAGATTCAGAAATAGAACTTCCATATTTTAACTTAATGGACGGTGTTTTTCAGCATTCCAAAATTAATGGATATTGTGTAAGTGGCGCAGTTTTAGAAAACTTAAAGTTGTTATTGGGCACAAATTTTGAGGCATTACATGAAATAAAGCTCACAAAATCGAACCGAGCTGAACTTTTAGAATTATTGCTTAACTATTATCTGTTACATATAGAATCTTTTAAAAAGCCAAAATCGCTTAGTATCCTACACGAAATCTTCAATTAAATGCGCTCAATTTATACTAGCTTATTTCCGCTGCTATTTTTTACAATTACATTTCAAGCTCAAGAGATCACAATTTTAGATCAAGAAACGAAGAATCCAATTGGAAATGTTGCTATTTATAATCTCAATAAATCTAAAAGCGTGCTTTCCAATTTAAAAGGAGAGGCAAATATTTCTATATTTTCAATAGATGAAAAGTTGATCTTTCAGCATGTTTCACATTTAGAAAAGAGAATGTTGAAGGCGGAAATTGGAAGGAATAATGAGGTTTTTCTAGTGGAAGATGAAAATATGTTACAAGAAGTAGTGCTTTCAATAGCTAAATTTGAGCAGGACAAAATAGATATTCCGCAGCGAATTGTGAGTATAACTTCAGAAGAAATAGCTTTTTCAAATTCACAAACTTCCGCAGATCTTTTAGAAAGTACTGGGAGTGTGTATGTTCAAAAAAGTCAACTTGGTGGTGGAAGCCCCATGATTAGAGGATTTTCTACCAATCGCTTATTAATTGCCGTAGATGGAGTTAGAATGAATACGGCCATTTTTAGAAGTGGTAATGTTCAAAACATTATATCTATAGACCCACTTGCTGTGGAAAGAGCCGAGGTTATTTTAGGCCCGGGATCGGTGGTCTATGGGAGCGATGCCATTGGTGGGGTGATGAATTTTTACACATTGAAACCTTCCTATTCCTTAAATGGTGGCACTTCGTTTAATGCGAACGCTTATACCAGATACGCTACTGCAAATGAAGAGATAACCACTCATGCCGACTTTAATATAGGTTTTGAAAAATGGGCTTTTTTAAGCAGTATTTCTTACTCAGATTTTGGAGATCTTAAAATGGGGAGCCACGGACCTGAGGAATTTTTAAGACCGGAATATGTGAGCCGAATTAATGGAGAAGATAGAATTGTAAGAAATAAAGACTCCAAAGTACAGATCCCTACTGGTTACGATCAGATCAATCTTCTTCAAAAAGTAGCTTTTATGCCTAATGAAACATGGGATTTTAGTTTAGGGTTAATTTATTCTGAAACTTCTAATTATTCAAGATATGATCGTTTAGTGCAAAAGAGAGATGGAAATTTAAGATATGGAGAATGGTATTATGGTCCTCAAAAGTGGTTTTCAGGGAACTTCAGTATCAATAAAACAGGAAATGGAAAAATTTATGATAAGCTTCAATTTACTGCCGCTTATCAGAATTTTGAAGAAAGCAGATTCGATAGGAAATTTGATGATGAAACACTTTATATAAATACCGAAAAGGTAGATGCATATTCCGCTAATTTAGATTTTGAAAAGAATTTTGATGTGAATAAATTCTTTTACGGGGTAGAGTATGTTTTAGATGAGGTTAATTCTACAGGAAAAACTAGAAATATTCTTACAAATGCTGGAGGTGGGAATCCATCCAGATATCCAGATGGTTCAACATGGCAATCGCTGGCGGCATATTCCACTTATAATTGGAAGCTAAATGAAGATTTAAATATTCAATCTGGTTTGCGTTATAATCATATAATTATCAAAGCAGATTTTCCAGCTTCGGTTTATGATTTCCCATTCGATAATGCAAATATTAATACGGGTGCGCTAACTGGAAGCGCAGGTCTAAGCTGGCGCCAGAATGTAAATACAGAATGGAAATTAAATTTCTCTACTGGCTTTCGAGCTCCTAATATAGATGATATTGGAAAAATATTCGATTCTGAACCGGGTGCAGTGGTAATTCCAAATCCGCACTTAAAACCGGAATATGCTTATAATGGAGAGCTAGGTGTGAAATGGAAAGTGTTTAAAATTATCACTTTAGACTTTGCAGGCTTTTATACCTATTTGGATGATGCTTTAGTTCGTAGAGATTTTGACCTTGAAGGTAGAACCACTATAGAATATCAAGGTGAGCCAAGTAGAGTGCAAGCAATGCAAAATGCTGCAAATGCCTATGTTTATGGTTTGGAAGGCGGATTAGAAGCAAGACTTGCAAACAACTTAAAACTACGTTCTCAAATTACAATTACTAAAGGAAAAGAGGAACAGGAGGAT
Organism: Gillisia sp.; assembly: GCA_024635715.1. Lineage (GTDB taxonomy): Bacteria > Bacteroidota > Bacteroidia > Flavobacteriales > Flavobacteriaceae > Gillisia. The sequence goes on along the minus strand of JAGXIK010000053.1, from coordinate 449 downwards.
GGAAATAAAGCTCCGCTGAGACATGCCGCACCGCTTTATGGAAATACGCATCTAGTTTGGAATAAGAATAAGTTGAAACTAGATCTGTTTTCAGAATATAACGGAAAATTGGATTTTGATGAGCTTGCACCTTCAGAACAGGATAAAGCTTATTTATATGCTTTAGATAGCAATGGAAATCCTTATTTCGCTAAGTGGTATACGCTTAATATTACTGGAAATTATCGGTTTTCTGAACATTGGAGCACTACAGCATCTATAGAAAATATAACAGATCAGCTATATAGAACCTATTCTTCTGGGATATCATCTGCGGGAATAAATTTTATAGCCGCCATAAAATATAGCTTGTAGAGGGTTTTGATTCTTCAAATCCATTTTATTTGTAATAGATAATTTTACTGAATTATCTAATGGTTAAATGATTAGCTTTTTACTCAATAACAGTC
>JAGXIK010000005.1 GCA_024635715.1 Gillisia sp. | reverse complement strand
CTTCCAAACCTTCATCGGCAAAATTATCATAAGGATACATACTTGCTAATTTTCTAACAGCAGCATCTGTTTGTACAACTACAAAATTCTCAAAGTTATCTACATCAAAAGAAGCTTTAAAAGTATCTTTTACCCTCCAAACCAAAATGGTACTTATCATTATGGGATTACCCATTTTGTCATTTACTTTTAATCGTTCACTATCAAAGTTTCTCGCTCTCAGTGAGATTTTTGTTTTAGTGAAGAAAGGATTCACCCAAAAAAGTCCATTGCTCTTTACGGTTCCTTTATATTTCCCGAAGAGCAATAATACTCTAGACTCATTAGGATTAACCAAAATTAAACCTGGAATTAAGCTTAGGGTTACCAAAATTAAAAAAATGAATATTGGCATTTTCATTGCTATAAGACCTCCAACCCCTATTATTAAAAAGAGAACAATAACAGAGAGCATTACATAACCATTAGAAGGAGTGGTGGTTTTTTCGTTGGAATTCATAATAGTATAATTAGAAGTGATGTTAAATTGATATCATAAATATATCTATTTAAATTTAATTTTCAAAATTTATTTTTAATTGTATTCCTTCAAGATGTATATATTTGTAAAAAAGGATTTATGAAAAGTATAATATTAGCAGTTTGTTTTTTATTTAGCAGTTTGGTTGGATTGTCTAATGAAAATGACTGGGGACAGACAGGGCATAGAACAACCGGAGAAATAGCGCAAGTGAATTTAAGTAAGAAAGCTAAAAAAGAAATAGCGAAATTATTGAATGGTAAAAGCTTAGCTTTTGTTTCTACTTATGGAGACGAGATTAAAAGTGATTCTAAATATAAAATGTACAGTCCTTGGCATTATGTGAATTTACCTGGAGGAGCAACAGAATATAAGGCAGAAGATGCTAATCCAGATGGAGATCTTTTAATGGCTATTAGAAAATCTGTGGAAGTATTAAAAGATAAAAATGCACCAAAAGAGGAGAAAGAATTTTATTTAAAAATGTTGGTTCATTTTATGGGAGATCTTCATCAGCCACTTCATACGGGTAGAGGAGAAGATAAAGGTGGAAACGATATCCAGGTAAGATGGTTCGGCGATGGTTCTAATCTCCACCGGGTATGGGACAGTGAAATGATAGATTCTTATGATATGAGCTATACTGAAATGGCAAGTAATACTCTTAAGATTTCAGAAGAACAACACAAAATCATTGCTGCAGGAAGCTTTGAAGATTGGATGTATGAATCTAAGAAATTGAGCGAACGAGTTTATGCTTCTGCCGAAGTTGGTGAAAAATTAAGCTATAGATATATGTACGATTGGTTTCCTGTAGTGAGGGAACAACTTCAAAAAGGCGGAATTAGATTAGCCCAGGTTTTAAACGAGATTTATAAGTAATTAAGGTTTAGATACTTTGTTCCTTAATAAGGAACGAAATCGGCTGCTTTAAAAGCAGCCGATTTTATTTTCTATTAATTTGGAACAATCTATATAATTGTCCTAAAGGTTAGATTGATCCTGGAAGAAATTTCTTTTTTGGTCTTTGGTAATTGATGTTTCCAAAATTCTTGGGTGCTGCCTTTCATTATAAGTAAACTTCCATGCTCTAATGCCAATGCATATTTTAACGCTGAATTACTTTTGTGCTTAAGTTGAAAATTTCTGGCAGCCCCCAGGCTTAATGAGGCTATTATTGGATTTTTCCCTAATTCTTTTTCGTCATCTGCATGCCAGCCCATACTATCATTTCCATCTCTATAAAGATTTGCTAGGCAATGAGTGAATTCCTGACCTATTAATCCAAAAAGTAATGAATTCAATTTCTTTAATTCTTCAGTAGAAGGCTTCGGACTTAATTTTAGGCCAGAATAGGTATAGGTGACTTCGCTAGATGCGTATAAAGCTGAAAGTCTAGGTTGTGCAATTTTTTTTCCGAAGAGCTTGATATAATATTGTTCCCATTGAAGCGTATTTAAAAATGTCTTAAAATAGGAATTAGCTATTTCATTATTTAAAAAGTTAGGATAATAAACCAGATTGGCATCTGGTAATAGGATCTTTTTACTTTTAATTTCAGAATTCATTGCATAAAGATAAATATAAGCCCACAACATTAAAACAAATTGAAGCTGTAGTCTAAGAACTAAGGTCCAAACAGCAATTCCTGCTCCATCGTTTTAGAACGAAGTATATAAAAATGTACCAATAATCCAAACTACTTTCAATTAGACTATTGGTGCAATAATTAAACATGAATTATCTGATTGTTGGACTATAGATGTTGAGGTTTAGATCTTCTTTTAATTAGAATTTAAAAGTATACAATCAATACTTATTGGGAAACCGATTTCTCCTATAAAACCATCTTAAATTCCCTCTTGATTAGGCATAAAAAAATAACTTAGGTTTTCAGAAAACCTATTGTCGAAAAACATTTCAGTTCTTGTAAAAATTCATGTGCATAGTTATTTACAGATGATACATTTTCATATATTTTTTGGTTGAGTAAGTTGAAATAATTATAATTTCAAGTGTAATACCTTAATTTTGAGCATAGTATGGGGGATTTTCCCCCTTTAGTAGTTTTAATTATTCTCCTACCTTGAAACATATTTTTAAATTACCTACAACTTAAGCATCCCTACTTTTTAAGTAACTAAACATTAAAGTTTCCCCAAGTTATTTCGTTTGTGAAACAATCCTCCCATAGTACAATCTTAAGAATATTCGATCATAGAAAGTTACTCCCAGAGAGGGATATTTATAATCAATTATTAACCAATTAAATTAAATGTATTATGAGACAGTTTAAAAAAAACAAGACCTATTTTGTTATTACTAACTTGAGTATTACTCACTTTTAGCGCCTTTAATCCCCCTGTGATTCCTCCAAATCTATAAACAAGTTATCCTCTTTATGGCGATTTAAATAAATTATTAATTATAAATCTTTTATTATGAAAAATTTAAGAAAAATTACGTTGGGATTGCTTGGGCTAGTATTTCTGCTCTTGACAATTAGTTGTGAAAAAGAATCTATTGATGAACTTTATGAACAAGAGAAAATCTCTGAAGAAGAAATCTTAGGAGACGACTCCAATAGTAAGGAGCAGCATGAAGATCAGGACTCTCCATGCAACTCCCTCATCGACCTCGCTCTTGTAATTGACAATTCCGGCTCAATGGGTATTGGTACTCGTTTAATCTCTGCACAAAATGGTGCCAAGTCACTGGTCGACAAGCTGAACAGCGGTGCGTTTTCTGCGCTCGTGTCATTTAATTCAGTAGCCGATCGGCCATTCAATCTAACCGCTATGGACGAAGCCGGTCAAATTGCATTAAAAGCTGCCATTGATCTACTTAGTGCAGGAGGAGGTACCAACATTGGAGCAGGAGTCATCTATGCTGCTGAAGAATTAACTGGTGATGAATCCTTGTTTGGAGTGGTTACCTCTCCAAGTGGTAATGACCGTGATGGTGCACAGAAAATAATGATTCTTCTTTCCGATGGTCTTACTTCAAACCCTACGGGAACAACAGCGGCGGCAGATTTAGCTAAAGCTCAAGGAATTCGTATTATCACTATATCTGTAGAAGGTGCTGATGATGTATTCATGGAAAATTTAGCCTCCTCAGCAGATGACTTCTACGCAGTCGACGATGCAGGTCTTGAGGCTATATTCGATGAGATTTCCGGAACCATCTGCACCTCACGCGTTGTTGCTCTAGACATTCACCCAACGAGCTGTCCTAATCCTCTATCTCCTAATGCTAAAGGGGTATTACCAGTAAGTATCAATGGTAGTGATGATTTTGATGTAACAGAAATAAACCTTAGTACTGTTAGTTTAGAGGGTGTTTCACCTGTAAATTCAAGTATAGAAGACGTAAGTACTTTCTTTGAAGTTAACCTTGAAGAACCATTAGATCCATATAGTTGTACTACTTTAGGTCCAGATGGTTATGATGATCTAACTCTTAAATTCGATTATGAAGAATTAAGATTGGAACTGGGTGAACTAACAAGAGGTGATGTTTTTACTCTTCAAATTAGCGGCCAGCTTAATGATGGAACAGACTTTACAGGTCAGGATATTGTAATAGTCAAATAATTTAGTAAAATATCTATTAGAAAACCCGATCGGCAACGATCGGGTTTTTATTTTTAAATATCTCCATTATTTACTAAGTAACACCAAATGCAGGATTATTATTTCGCTCAGTTTAGTGCCTTTTTATTTGTGGTAGTCGATGTTTGTGCAAACTGGCCAACGGACTCAATATAAATGAAATTGACCCTGAAGGGAATGATTTCAATTATTAACTGAATGCTAAACATCATTCTCCATGACTTAAAGATGCTGTAACTATCGTAGTTTTTAAATAAGGAATCAAAATATCTATCTGTTGAATTTATTTACATATAAGTTTGGGGAAACTCCATACTCAATTAGATAATGCTAAAAGATCTTTGAATGTTTTCAGTTTTCAACTTTTAAAGATAAAAATAAGCCCACCAAATTAGTACGAACTGAAGTGGCAAACGTAGAATTAACATCCAAACAGGAATTCCTGCTCCAGCTTTTTTGGAACTAAGCATATAAAAATGCACTAGGAGAAATACTAATAACATTGCGATTATTCCATAAATGGCTAGCGCTTTAGTTTCTTCAAACAAGAGCCCAATCCCAAGTAAAACTTCCGAAACCCCGCTTAATACTACCAATAATTTGGGTGCAGGTAAATACCTGGGCATAATTCTTAGATATGCTTTCGGTTTAATAAAGTGGAAAATTCCCGCAATAATATATATTGCAGCCATTAGTAAAAAATGCCAAGGATAACTCATAGATCTAGATTAAATATTTGAAATGAAACTTGTTGAAATTAATTAAAATGATTCGGAAAACTCAGTGTTTTAATGAAATAGATCTATTTAGTTTTAAAAAAAAGATTTTATTTTGCCTAATTGATTAGAATAGAGTAACTTCCCAACCCAAATCGATTTAACTTAACCGCAGAAATTCTTGAAAAAAAACTACTTTTTTCTTCTTATTTTTTTAATGGCTTTTGCGAATATCTATTCGCAACAAAGCCAGTATGTAGACAATCATTTAGATTCCCTTTGGGTAATATCCACAGATCATAAAGTTAAATACGAGTATAAGGAATCTATAGAGATGGCCAGACAATTGCTCGAGGAGTCTAAAAAACGTGGGAATGATTACTACATTTATCATTCTAATAATATTTTAGGAATAAATTATGCCGATTTAAATGACACTCTTCATTCCAGGAAGTATTATAAAGAGGCTTTAAAGGTTGCTCTCAAATTAGAAAATGATACTCTGCTGCTAACGTCCTATAATAATTTAGGCAATGTCTACTCTGAAGATAAAAACACTACTCAGATTGGAATAGATTATTATAACAGGACCATTGATCTGGCCACAAAAATGAACCTTGAAAACAGGCTTTTAGAACCCACTGCAAATCTTGCCTGGACTTATTTAGATAATGGATTATATGAAAAAGCCTATCCATATTTAGATAAGACCTGGAAATTGATGGGGGACATGGACGATAATACAATTCGAGCTCAACTCCTTACTTTAATGGGTCGCTATTACATGGGAGTGAATGAACTGGAAGAAGCTAAATCCCATTTAGATGAGGCTATTCAAATAGTAGAAAAAGATACCTTGATCCTTGAAGCTTCCTTAGCTTATAAGGAATATGCCCAACTCCTTTCAAGGCAAGGAGACTATGAAGAGGGTTTTGCAGCTCTAGAGAAATATCAGCAATATAATTCTCAAATTTTTGAAAGACAAAGATTATCAGATATTGCGAATGCTAATGTAAAATTTGATGTAATCCAATATCAAAAGGATCTGGAAATTGCGAGGAAGGAGCAATTATATAAAGATGAATTAATAGAGAAGTCTCAGGAGCGTATGTATGTTATGATTATTGCTTCTATAATTCTACTAGTTATTATTATTTTAGTATATCGTATAAATCTTTCCAGAAAAACACTAATTCAAGAATTAAATGTAAAGAATGAAGAGCTGATAGCGGCTAAGGAAGAAGCAGAACGTCTTACCGTGCTCAAGACAAAATTCTTTTCTACCATAAGTCACGAATTGCGAACTCCGTTGTATGGGGTAATTGGGCTAACCTCCATATTAATGGATGATAAATCACTATCTAAGCATGAGGAAGATCTTAAATCTTTAAAATTTTCTGCAGATTATTTATTGGCATTGATCAATGATGTTTTACAAATGAATAAAATGGAATCTAACTTATTAGATTTAGAGCCCGTACCTTTCAATTTGAATGAACTTATGAGAAGTATTGTGAAATCTTTTGAATTTACTAGGCTTCAAAATAAAAACACCATCCATTTAGAATTATGCAAAGAGGCAAATTCTAACATGGTTGGAGATAAAGTGAGACTTTCACAAATTTTGATGAATCTCGTTGGGAATGCAATGAAGTTTACAGAGCGCGGAGATATTTGGATAAAAACTAAACTAATTGAAAGTTCAGAAAATACGTCTAAGATTTATTTTGAAATTAAAGATAATGGCTCTGGGATCTCTAAAAATAACCAAGAATTGATCTTCGAAGAATTTTCACAACTACAATCTTCTAATTATAATTATCAGGGAACAGGATTAGGTTTGCCAATTGTAAAAAAACTGTTGCTCTTATTTAATTCTGAAATTAATCTTGTGAGCAAAGAGGGTGGGGGTTCTACCTTTAGTTTTACAATTGAATTTAAAAATGGAGAACTCTCCAAAGAGGATTTTATTCAAAACTTACAGGATCACGATTTAAGTGTTGAGTCTATTATGTCCTCAGGAGAAAAGCGAATCTTAGTGGTAGATGATAATAGAATAAATCAGGTGGTTACCAAAAGAATTTTAGAGCAGCAACAGTTTGTGGTGGATTTATGCGATAATGGAATTGATGCTGTAGAAAGGGTTAAAAATAATCAT
>JAGXIK010000052.1 GCA_024635715.1 Gillisia sp. | reverse complement strand
TGCCTAAACTTGTATGGTAAAATATATTATTTATTAATGCACCGTCCTTAGAAATAAGACCGATTAATGGTTTTTCAATAACTTTTGCATCAGTTTCAAAATATAACGTGTGACAAGACTTCCATTCGGTTGATTGATTTTTTAAATTTGAAATTAAACTACTTGCCTCTGCGGCAATTATAGTAAAATGACTTTCTAATTTTGTATTATCATCAAGGGTTATTTCCCCATCTTTTATTGATGCTACTTTTGTATTGAATTTGAAAGTAGTATTCTTTAAGTTTTGTAACAGTTGCTTAGGAATCGCTTCAATTCCAGCTTTTGGTAAACTTGCATAGCCTTCTCCAAACATTTTATAAACAAACTCGAACATTCTACTTGATGTTTCAAGTTTTGTCTCTAGAAATATCCCACTGAAAAAAGGCTTGAAGAAATTAGAGATCATTTCTTCGGAAAAACCAAAATCTAATAAATACTGAAGCGTTGTTTTTTCCGATTTCGCAAAAATTTCTGAAAGGGATGTTTTCTTTAGAAGTTGATTAAGCTTCAATACTTTCACTTTATCTGAAATCGTTCCTATGCCAGAAGTCAATGTTGGGATGAGCAAGGATAGGTCTCTTAAAGGGTCTCCAATTGTTTTTATATTTCCATTATTAAAAATAGTTGCTCCAGGAAGAAATTTTTGTAATTCCAAGGCTTCAAAATTCAAATATTTCTTTGCAGCTGGATATGCCGTGAGCAATACTTGAAATCCGTGATCCAATTGATAACCATCTATAATATCAGTTTTTACTCTCCCACCAACACGATCTGTTGCTTCAATAATAACCGGACTAAAACCATTATCTTCTAAAACTCTGGCAGCAATAAGTCCGCTTACTCCAGCGCCAATGATATGTATTTTATAGTCTTGTTTATTCATAGGTGTATTATTTACTAAAAAACAGAAAGTCTACTATTTGGTAAATTTAATAATTTAAATTTTGTTTAACGATTTACTTACTTAATTAAACAGAAATATAATTAAGTTTACCTCAGAGTAAAATTTGTACTCGCTAATATTAATTATAACTATGAACAAAACAGCCATTATACGTTGTGAACATTTCAACGCAGCTCACAGATTACATAATACTAACTGGAGTGATGAAAAAAATCGGGAGGTTTTTGGTAAATGTAATAACCCCAATTATCACGGGCACAATTATGATTTAGAGGTTAAAATTATTGGACTCTGTGATCCTGAGACTGGTTATGTAATTGACACCAAAATTCTTTCTCGTCTTATTAAGGATAAAATTCTAGACAGGTTTGATCACAAAAACCTAAACTTAGATACCAAGGAATTTGAAAGCTTAAATCCTACTGCAGAAAATATCGCAATGGTTATATATAACATACTTAAACCAGATTTAGGTGAAAGTCTAGAGTTGAAAATAAAGCTATATGAAACACCAAGAAACTATGTTGAATATCCTTATTTGTAAATAGCATAATTTATAACGGTCCATAAAGGGCAGAAATGCTCATAGATAAATCTTATATTATTATGATAATTTTGTTTATTGTTTTTGTTTATTTATTAAACAAAATTGTAAATTTGATTAATCGGTGAAGAAATATAACAAGTGGATATTTAAACTTCGAAAATCTTTAAGCCGAACATCATATACTCTTATATAATAAAACAGATGGAATTCAAAACAGCAGATTTCGCACCTACCAATGGTAACAGAATTAGTAATTTTTCCTTTGATGAGATAGGAGATGACCACTTTTATACTGGATTAGAAACTCCTATGAAAGCGGATGCATTTGAAATGTCTGATATAGAAAAAAAAGAAAAGATCTCCGATTTGTTTGCACAGATAATGGATGTGATGGGACTGGATCTCACAGACGATTCGCTAAAAGGCACACCAAATAGGGTTGCTAAAATGTATATTGAAGAAATCTTCTCTGGACTTAATCCTGCTAATAAGCCTAAGATCGCACTTTTTGAAAATAAATATCAGTACAACCAAATGTTGGTTGAGAAGAATATTACATTTTATTCTAATTGCGAACATCACTTCGTTCCAATAATTGGTCAAGCTCACATAGCTTATGTGTCTTCAGGAAAAGTTATTGGCCTTTCTAAGCTCAATAGAATTGTGCAATACTATGCCAAACGTCCTCAAGTACAAGAACGACTAACAAATCAAATAGCAATGGAGCTAAAGTCTATTTTAAACACAGAAGATATTGCTGTTATCATTGACGCGAAGCATTTATGTGTTTCATCTCGTGGAGTTAAAGATGATACTTCTGCTACCGTTACCTCTTATTATGGTGGCGTATTTGACAAGCCGCACAAAATTGCTGAATTACAAAACTACTTGAACCAATAAATTAGTTAGATAGTTAAAAATCATAATATGAAGAAAATGCATCAGTCATGCCTTCTTTTGATTTCAGACTGTTGATTAGTTTAGTAATACAGTAACTAGCAATGGCTATCGCAAAAAAGCAGTAAAATTCTAAAGTAAATAATTTAATAAAACTCTTTGAAAGCTTTCTATATCTCTTCGGAAGGCTTTTCGCATATTACATAATTGATTTAGCATTTGGACTGTTTGGAAAAAGTCTGTCGCTTTTTAGGAAGCAGCCGTAACTTTCTATTTTCATAGGAGTTCTCATGTTACTGGTTCTATTTTTTCAACCAAAATCTTTATTGAACACAATTTTTCGAAACTTTTTTATAATAACTAGTAAAATTGAGAAGGCGTAAAAACCCTTGATAGCCCTACCCTATTAATTGATATTCTATTGCTTGTTATTAAGACGCTTTTTATAAAATTGCTTCTTCGAATATTTACCTATTGAATTTTCTCTATATGTTATAATTGATAATCCAGCTTAAAAGTATGGGTTAATTCCAATTTATATAATCCTATTTAAAGAGAATTAATCATTTAAGGATAAGTGATTTATCTTTTATTCACAAAAATAAAATAGTCTTTTAAGTTATTTTCTAGTGCATCCCTTTCCATATAGGACTTTTTTGTCCTAAATATGATCAGCATCATATTTTACGTCTGATTTTACTGATATTTTTATAGGTATAATCAATCTTTCAAACTATGAGAAGTCTAACTAAAATTATTTTTTTCTTCGGAATAACGATGCTGTTAAGTTGTGGCGGCAAAGAAGAAAAAGAGGAAAATGAAGAAGTTCAATTGGGAAACTATGAAAAAAAAGAAGTAGTAAACCAAGATAAAAAGCAGCCAGAAGAAGCGCTAATTGACATGTCCAATAAGGGAATTGGTCCGGTAAAAAATCTGGAACTTCCTAATGATATAGACCAAGGGATGGTAGCTAAAGGGAAAATGAATTTTGATGCCAAATGTCTTGCTTGTCATAAAACTCATAAAAAGTTTATAGGACCAGCTCCTGTAGGTATATTGGATAGAAGATCTCCAGAATGGGTGATGAATATGATATTAAATCCAAGTGAAATGGTTCAAAAAGATCCAATCGCTAGGCAATTGCTTATAGATCATAATGGTTCACCTATGGCCGATCAAGGCTTAACAGAAGAAGAAGCACGTCAAATCCTAGAATACTTCAGAACCCTGAAATAAGAATCAACCATAAAAAACACTATTATGAAAACTACTTTTCAATTATATAGCTTGTTTGCTTTAATTCTGCTCTTTACAGGTTGCAAGGAAAATCAGAAAACTAATGAAAGTGAAATAAATTCCACTTCAGAAATCTCCAATACAGATCCTGATGAAAGACAAGGTCAGGCATTTATAAAGGATGATGAGTCCACACCCAATGTGTTAGATATAGCCATTGGTAGTAAAGATCATACTACACTTGTTGCTGCAGTAAAAGCAGCGGAATTGGAAAATGTTCTGGTGAATGCCGGTCCTTTAATGGTTTTTGCACCTACCAATGCAGCTTTCAATGAGCTTCCAGATGGTACTGTAGAAGACCTCTTGAAGCCAGAAAACAAAGAGAAACTAGCACTTATTCTTAAACATCATGTAACACCTGGCAACTATGATAAAGAATTTCTGAAGAAGTTCAAAAAATTGGGACAGGCCAGTGATCAAAGTATTAAAGTGGAAGTAAAAGGTGAAGATGTATATGTGGGTGGCGCAAAAATTATTGCCAGTATCCCTGCCGGGAACGGAATCGTCCATGTGGTAGACAAGGTAATCTTACCTACAAATTAAAATTCAACCAAATTTTTATACAATGAAAAAATCAATAAATATCGCAGTATTACTTCTCCTAATAACCGGATTATTTAGTTGCAATACTAATGATTCTAAAGATGGAGATAAAGGGGCTTTAGCTTCCAATGCAGCTGAAAAAGTATATGTAGCACCAGGTGAGCACGATGAGTTCTACGCTTTTATTTCAGGTGGATACAGTGGGAATTTAACCGTATATGGCTTGCCTTCGGGAAGAATGTTTAAGGAAATTCCTGTTTTTTCACAATTCCCTACTAGTGGCTATGGCTATTCTGAAGAAACAAAACCGATGCTAAACACTTCTCATGGATTTATCCCTTGGGACGATGCCCATCACCCAGATATTTCACAAACCAGTGGAAAATTAGATGGCCGCTGGGTTTTCATAAATGGAAATAATACACCTAGGATTGCTAAAATCGATTTAAAAACTTTTGAAACTACCGAAATTATTGAGGTTCCAAATTCTGCGGGTAATCACAGTTCTTCGTTTGTAACCGAAAACACAGAATATGTGGTTGCAGGAACCAGGTTTTCGGTGCCTATACCTCAACGGGATATTGCTATTAATGAGTATAAAGGAAATTTCAAAGGAGCTTTATCTTTTATTAGTGTAGATCCTGAAAACGGTCGTATGAATATTAAATTTCAGCTTTTGATGCCGGGATTTGATTATGACCTGTCACACCCGGGACGTGGAAAATCTCATGGCTGGTTCTTTTTTACCACTTATAATACTGAAGAAGCGAACTCTTTATTAGAGGTAAATGCTTCCCAAAATGACAAAGATTTTATTGCAGCGGTAAACTGGAAAAAGATCGAAGAATATGTAAATAATGGTGGTGGTAAAAAAATGCCAGCGAACTATGCTCATAATGTGTATGATGATGATACCCATACAGCTACTTCTACTATGATAAAAGAAGTATTGGTAGTAGATCCTAAGGAAGTTCCAGGAGCTGTATTCTTACTTCCTACTCCTAAATCCCCACATGGTGTAGATGTAGATCCATCGGGTGAATATATTATAGGAAATGGTAAACTTTCTGCCGATTTAACAATACACTCGTTTACAAAAATGATAAATGCCATCGAAAACAAGAAATTTGATGGAGATGCTTATGGAATTCCAATATTGAAATTTGAGGAAATATTAGAAGGAACAGTAAAACAAGCTGGTTTAGGTCCACTACACACAGAATTTGATGGTAAAGGAAATGGATATACAACATTTTTTATCTCATCAGAACTTGTAAAATGGGATCTGGAAACCCGTGAGGTAATAGACCGTAAACCAAACTATTATTCGGTAGGACACGTGATGATTCCTGGAGGGAATTCTGCACATCCATTTGGTAAATATGCAGTTTCAATGAACAAAATTACAAAAGACCGTTATTTACCAACGGGACCAGAATTAGAACATTCAGCACAATTATTTGATATTTCAGGAGAAAAAATGGAGCTTTTACTGGATTTTCCAACTCATGGGGAACCACACTATGCAGCAGGAATTCCGGCAAGTATTATCAAAGAAAATTCTCAAAAAATCTATAAACTTGCCGAGAACGAACACGAATACGCCACGATTTCTAATGGAGATGCCAGAGTGGAACGGGATGGAAATGAAGTTCATATCTATATGACAATGATACGTAGCCACTTTACTCCAGATAATATTGAAGGAATTAAAGTAGGAGATAAAGTATATTTCCACATAACCAACCACGAGCAGGATTTTGATGTACCTCACGGTTTTGCAATGATAGGTGCTAATAATTCAGGCTTGCTTATTATGCCTGGACAAACAAAAACCATGATATGGGAACCTAAGCAAGTGGGAGTATGGCCATTTTATTGTACAGATTTCTGTTCAGCATTACACCAGGAAATGCAAGGTTATATCAGAGTTTCTCCAAAAAGCTCTAATCTTGAACTTAGCTGGTCACTTGGAGACGATTAATAAATAAAATGTTTGTTTGTTTGTTAGTTAGTTGAAAATCCAAATGAAGAGCCCCAAGAAATTCATCTGGTTCCAAAGACAGGGGTCGTGTTTAACCCCCTGTCTTTTTATTAAAAACAACTTTTTAAATTCAACCTACTTACCACTTAGTTTCAAAATTAAAAGACATGAAAAAAGCAGGTATAATAATGATCATTGGTTCCTTGTTATTACTGGGACTCTTTAAATTCCCTCTATGGAATATCATGCTTGGTGCGCCGCAATATCCTGAACCTATGGGTATGGATATTTATATAACCGGAATTCAAGGTGTACAAGAGTTTGATATTCAGAATATAGACGGACTCAACCATTATATAGGAATGAAAACCATTCCAAAACCAGAAGAAATGTGGGAATTTAATGTTTTCCCAATCGTTATTGGAGGCATGGCCGCTTTAGGGGTAATTCTAGGGATTTTAGGTTTCTTAGGTAAAGTGAATGCCTGGTGGTTCTTGGGTTGGTTAGCATTAATGTCCGTTTTAGGGGTATTGGGCATGTATGACTTTAATATCTGGCTTACGGACTATGGAACCAATCTCGATCCCAACGCAATTATGAAAATGACTAATCCCGATGGTTCGCCCATGTCCTACAAACCACCTCTTTTTGGACACCAGAAAATGCTAAATTTTGATGTGGATTCTTACCCGGCACTGGGAGCCTATCTCATGTTTGCTGGTATGGCACTTACATTAATAGCATTTTTCATAGGAAAAAATGAATGGAAACTAAAACATGTAAGATTATGAAAGCTTTAATTTTTTCGGTAATTATCACTTTCCTTCTTATTTCTTGTGAAGTAAACCCACAGCCAATAAATTATGGAAATGATGCTTGTGAATATTGCCAAATGACTATTGTAGATCGGCAACATGCGAGCCAGCTAGTAAATACCAAAGGCAAGGCTTATAATTTCGACGCGATAGAATGCATGATAAATTATTCCAAAGAAAATAATGGAACAGCTTATGAACTTTACCTTATCAACGATTTTGATAATCCAGGAGCATTAATAGATGCAACGGCAGCTGTTTATTTAATAAGTCCGCAGATATCAAGCCCCATGGGTGCCAATCTTTCAGGATTTGCATCAGAAGAAGCGGCAAAGCAAGTAAAGGAAAAGTTTAAGGGTGATTTATTTAACTGGAAAGCTATTAATAATAAAATAACAAAGTAATGTACACTATAGAAAAAGATATTGAACAACAGACCTTTAATAACCTAAAGGTGCAAAAAATTAAAACCAGTGAGAACTTAGATATTCTGTCTATAAGTTTAGAAAAAGGAGCTGTCTTCCCAGAGCACACATCCCCTAGAGATGCTTATTTAATTATGCTTGAAGGTAAAATCCAATTCCATATAAAAAATGATGTTTATACCATATCCCAACATCAGCACTTAAATTTTAATAAAGAAGAACCACATTGGGTAGAGGCATCAGAAAATTCTAAGTTTTTAATTATTAGGTAACTCCCTTAATTAGTTTAAACAATCAATAGAAAATGTTTTTTTAAACTAAAACTAACCCAAGAATTTCAAATTAGCTATTTCAGAATGAAACATCTTTCTTATTTTTTGGTCATTTTGATACTCCTACTGAGCAATTCCAGCTTTGGAAATGATTTAGAAGTTTGCAAATCCTGTCCCTACAAATCCATAACAGAAGCGGTAGAAAAAGCAGCTCCATTTGACACTATATATGTAAAGGAAGGAACCTATTATGAATTTAATATTGAGATAACCAAAGCACTCACCATTATTGGGGAAAACAATCCTGTAATAGATGGGCAAAATAAAGGAGAAATCATCACCATCCAAGCTGATAATGTCACTATAGATGGACTGACAATTGTGAATGTGGGAACCAGCTACACGACAGATTATGCTGCGGTACGTGTGGTGAAAAGTGAGAATTTCCTGCTTCAGAATTTAAAACTGAAACGACTTTTCTTCGGAATTTATTTGGAAAAATCTAATAATGGTAAAGTTTTGAACAATACTATAATTGGAGATGCGGTGCAAGAATATAGTTCTGGGAACGGCATTCAGCTTTGGCATTGCAGGAATGTCGAAGTTCGTGGAAATAAAATTAAAAAAGTTAGAGATGGAATTTATCTGGAATTTTCAGACGAAATAATTATCAGTGAAAATAATAGTTCAGAAAATCTTAGATATGGTTTACACTTTATGTTTTCTAACCATGACACCTATATAAATAACATTTTTGCAAATAATGGTGCGGGCGTAGCGGTGATGTTTTCCAAATTTATAATAATGAAAAACAACACTTTTAAAAAGAATTGGGGTTCTGCTTCCTTTGGATTATTGCTTAAGGAAATAAACGATTCAGAAATTACACATAACAGCTTTGAAGAAAACACGGTAGGCATTAATGTTGAAGGCTCCAACCGAGTGAACTATACTCATAATGATTTCAAAAATAACGGATGGGCGGTAAAAGTGCGTGGTGCTTGTTATTATAACGTTTTTGAAAAGAATAATTTTTTATACAATTCTTTTGATGTTTCATATAACAGCCGAATTAATGATAATAAATTCGACGGGAATTACTGGAGCAATTATACCGGTTATGACTTGGATAAAAATGGGATTGGAGATATTCCATACCGACCTGTGAAACTGTTTTCTTTTATCGTAAATCGCACTCCAGAAACTATTATTCTTTTACGAAGCCTGTTTATAGATATCATCGATTTTTCTGAAAAGGTGTCCCCTGTTTTTACACCAGATAATTTATTGGATGAGAATCCTTTATTAAAACCAATAAGTCATGATTGAGATTGAATATTTACACAAAAAATTTGGCAACAACCAAGTTTTAAAAGGCATCGATCTGGAAATAGAGAAGGGTGGCATATTTGCCATTTTGGGGCCCAATGGTTCTGGCAAGACTACGCTTATTAAAAGTATATTGGGTATGGTTATTCCCAATTCAGGGAATATTAAGCTAGATGGTAAAATTGTAAAAGGCAAGTGGGAATATCGTAATGAAATTAATTACTTACCACAAATTGCTAATTTCCCAGGTAATTTGAAAGTAAAGGAACTAATTAATATGATTAAAGATTTGCGTTCGGGAACAAATGCAGAGGATCAACATCTAATTGAACTTTTTCGTCTTCAGTCATTTTTAGACAAGAAATTAAGCAATCTTTCTGGGGGTACTAAACAAAAAGTCAATTTGGTGCTTACTTTTATGTTCGATAGTCCTTTAATTATCTTGGATGAGCCTACTACAGGTTTAGATCCTATCTCACACCTTCGCTTAAAAGATCTTATTTTAACTGAAAAAGCCAAGGGAAAAACTATTCTAATTACTTCCCATATTATGAGTTTTGTAGAAGAAATGGCCGAAGAGATTGTCTTTCTTTTAGAGGGAAAAATTTATTTTAAAGGCAGCATTAATGAATTAAAGACCAAAACTCAGCAGCCAGATTTTGAACATGCCATTGCCAACATTTTAACTACAAGTGATGCTTAAAATATTAAAATATAGTTTTTTCGATTTAATGCGTAGCCGTTGGAGTTATGTGTATTTTCTATTCTATTTACTTTTGGGCGTCGTATTATTATTTTTAAATAACGACCTTTCTAAAGCTGTAATTACCTTGATGAACGTCATTATCATCCTAGTACCATTAATTGGGACTATTTTTGGAGTGATGTATTATTATAGTTCCAGAGAATTTACCGAACTACTACTGGCGCAACCGGTTAAGCGAAGTTCCATTTTTCTAGGACAGTATTTTGGAGTAGCACTTTCACTTTCCTTAAGCCTTATTATTGGTCTGGGATTACCATTTGTTTTCTATGGAATTTTTAAAAGCGCTGCTATTTGGGATTTTTCATTACTGCTTATTACAGGCACATTTCTAACATTAATATTTACCGCATTAGCTTTTATAATAGCATTAGCAAATGAAAATAAAATAAAAGGTTTTGGTTATGCCATTTTGTTGTGGTTATTCATGGCTGTGATTTATGATGGCCTTTTTTTAATGTCCCTTATTTATTTTGAAAATTATCCCTTAGATAAATTTTCATTGATAGCTACTATGTTCAACCCTATTGATCTTTCACGGGTACTTATCTTACTGAAACTGGATATTTCAGCACTTTTGGGATATACAGGAGCCGTTTTTCAGAAATTCTTTGGAACAAGTCTAGGATTAATAATTTCTACCGGCATGTTGGCGCTATGGGTGGCGATTCCAATCGGGATTATTTACAGAATGGTAAAACGTAAAGATTTTTAGAATTCAGGGTGTTTTTCCTTAAAGGTCTTTTAGCCTTATATATTCTTAATCCAGTCCTTTTTTTTAGGGGATTGCAACTATGCCAAGTAGTCTTCGGAAAAAAAATGAATAGCCTGCACTTCATCCTATATTTTTCTGGTAGAAAATAACATCTGAATATTGGAAGGATTCAACAGGAATCAATCAACATATGACCTGTGTCATAGTATACAGACAGAGGATTGAACAACTTTACCAATTAAAGATTAAATCTTATGCAAAAATCGACACCTCATAATTTCCATATACCCGTTATGGGTCTGGCCTATTCTATAGATTCTCCAATAAAAGTTGCTTGTTATGGTATAAACTCTGCTATCTCTATCATAGAAGATAATTTAGTGGAAGCCATGCGCAAGCATTACTCCCAGAAAAATGGCGAAACTTATGTTCCTATAAGCACCAAAGAAAAAGATTATCGAGTAAAACGAATCAGCAGTTACCTAAACCTAATGCAAAGCCTGGTAAATTCTAAATTTGAAAAAATAAAGAATTCATCTTTTACACTAGGTTCAGACCTTATGAAATACTTTGAGATGCTTCCGGATACAGGAGAACTTAAAAGAACATTTCAAGAGTTTTTGTTGACTAAAAATCCGTCAGAAAAAGAGAGCTTATGGAACCTGCTTAAAGAAAAAATGGAACCCGGTGCCATTGAAGTAAATATAATGACCAAAGTAGACAAGGACAATCTGGACAAAGAGAATGTACCTATCCCGAATGCTTCAGATGCACTTACTGCTTTGAGAGCTTATGCCATTAGTGATTTAAAGAATTCCTCCATTATTTTCTCTGCGGGCATGAATCCCAGATTGTATAATTATATGGAAAATTTCAGAGAATTCGACGCCGATGCTTCTGGACATTTTCATAAAAAAGTAGTGATCAAAGTAAGCGATTACCGGTCTGCAATTATCCAAGGTAAATATTTAGCTAAAAAAGGGATCTGGGTAAGTGAATTCAGGATTGAATCTGGTTTAAATTGTGGTGGTCATGTTTTCGCCACCCCGGGATTGCTTATGGGTCCTATTTTAAATGAATTTAAAGAAAAAAAAGAAGAACTTCTTGAAAGCTTGTTCAGCTTATATAATCCAGCGATAATAGCAAAAGGCCAGCAAGGATTTTCCAAGCCCCACCCTGTAAAAATCACCGTACAAGGTGGTATTGGCACCTCCCAAGAAGATAATATGCTCCACAATTATTATAAGGTAGATAGTACAGGCTGGGGAACTCCTTTTTTACTCTGTCCCGAAGCCACTACGGTAGATAAAGAAACGCTTCAGCTATTGCTAAATTCTAAAGAAAAAGATGTGATAAGAAGCCAGTCTTCCCCACTTGGAGTAGGTTTTAATTATTTAAAAGGAACCAGTGCAGAAACAGAAAGACTCGATCGTATTGAAAAAGGAGCACCTGGAAGCCCTTGTACCGAGAAGTTTTTAGTTTCCAATACTGAATTCACAAAAAAGCCAATCTGTACCGCTTCTCGTAAATATCAAAAATTAAAGATCAAGCAGCTCGAAGAAAGTAATTTATCTGAAATAGAGTATCAGCAGCAAAAAGAAGATGTACTCAGCAAAGAATGCCTCTGCGTTGGGCTTAGCAATGCCGCAACATTAAATTATGAAGTGCCATTCCTAAAAAAACAGCAAGCTGTAACTATTTGTCCCGGTCCCAATATTGTCAATTTTTCAAAGCTATCCACTTTACATGAAATGAGCGACCATATCTATGGGCGTTCCAACATTATGCATCAAAAAAGCAGGCCACATATGTTTGTGAGGGAAATAGAATTATATATCGATTTTCTTGGACAACAAATTACCCGCACTCAAAATCCGGAGAAACGAATGCTCAAAAACTGGGGTGCTTTTTGCAACAATCTTATTGATGGAATTGATTATTATCGGGAATTGTTGAAAAAGCAAATATTGGACAACAATCCAGAAGAATTTGAAAGCTCTCTAAAAAAAGCCGAACTAACAATTCTGAAGTTAAAAGACAGTCTTCTTAAGACGAGTTTTTAAAAATCAAGAACCGCAGAGAATTAAATCCTCATTGAATGGTTTAATCGATTAAAATTTTGTAAAAATGGAACAATTAATAAAAAATTCGGTAGCAAAAGCAATCAGTTATACAGAATATAATTTGCTTTTCAAGCAATTGGTAGCTGAAAGAAGAACAACCGGAGAAGCTAGCCCAGAGAAAATAAATTTTACTAAACTTAATTTCAGCAGAAATAAACGCCTGGACAAAACCATCCAGCTATCAGAAGAACAAAAGAAATTCTTTAAAGATATAAATGAAAAGCAAACCTGGCTGGTAATTACAGAATCGTGGTGTGGAGATGCGGCACAGAGTATTCCTTTCTTTAATAAAATCGTTGAAATTTCAGAAAATATAGAGCTAAAAATTGTTTTACGCGATGAGAACCCGGAACTTATGGATGCCTACACAACAAATGGGTCGCGTTCTATCCCCAAGCTTATTCTACTAGATAAAAACTTGCAGGTGATTCATCATTGGGGGCCACGTTCCAAAGCAGCTACTAAAGTGGTAAATGACTATATTGAGGAACATGGTGAAATAGATGAGCAACTCAAGACCGAGCTTCAAGTTTGGTACAATAAAAATAAAGGGGAGGCAATTCTTCAAGAAATTCAGGAATTAATGGTTTCTGAAAAGAGATTGGAAATCATATAAAAATATGAACGAATTTTCAATTTAATTTATAGGATAAAAATATCCTGAATAGTGATTTTATTTTAGTTATAAAAAAAATGTTTTCAAAAGCTTGTGAATACGGCATTCGAGCCACTTTGTATATCGCCCAACAATCCAAAAATGGGATGCGGCCAAACCTTGGTGAAATCGCCAAGGCTGTAAATTCTCCGGAAGCTTTTACTGCCAAAATTTTGCAGAAACTTGCAAAACATGATGTGATTGAATCCAAAAAAGGGCCTTCAGGCGGTTTTTTTATAGCTCTTAGCAGCAAAACGAAACTCATAGATATCGTGCTCGCAATAGATGGGGATACTATTTACAACGGCTGCGGACTGGGATTGGCGGAATGTTCAGAATCTCACCCCTGCCCTCTCCATGACGAGTTTGTAGCAATTCGCGGTGATTTAAAAAAAATGCTAAACAATACTGAAATCATTAGCCTTACTGGGAAATTAGATTCTGGGTTCACATTTTTGAAACTTTAAATAAAAACTAACTTATGGATAATAAAAAACCCTTAAAACGCCACGAAGCATTAAAACCGCTTAGCCGTCAGCATCATTTTGGGTTGCTCTTTTCGTGGAAAATTCGAAAAGGATTTACAGAAGATATTTCTATTGATCGATTAAAAGCTTACGCAAACTGGTTTTTTATACATGAAATTGAACCTCATTTTAAACTGGAAGAAGATCATATTTTTCCAATTCTAGATGCCAGGCATCCATTAATAATTCGTGCTTTAAAAGAACACCGGCGTATTAAACAGCTTTTCAATGATCATGATGATCTTAAAAACTCACTTAGCCTTTTAGAAGCACAACTGGAGGCACATATCCGATTTGAAGAAAGGATTTTGTTTACTGAAATTCAACAAATGGCCACAAAAGAGGAATTGGAAAAAATTGAGAAAATACATTTTGATTCAGGTTCTAAAGAAGATTACCCAGACCCTTTCTGGGA
>JAGXIK010000051.1 GCA_024635715.1 Gillisia sp. | reverse complement strand
TGGAAAATATACAAAGATATTGTAAGCAGTTCGAAAAAATAATATCCTGGTCTAATCCAATTCAGAAACCGGCACAGACTCGAACTACTAAAAGACTTGAAAACAAGCTAAGTAAACAAAAAAACCACCTCTTTTGAAGGTGATTTTCTCTTTGTAGCGGGTAAAATTGAAATATCGAAACAATTTATCCAAGATTTAAATGTAATCTCTAATTTATATAACACCTAATGAGCTGATTTTATCAAAGGAACAGAATCAGGTTAATCCCTAGAAGGTTTTGGTACATTCTTTTCCAAATAATCTCTTATTTCTTCAGGAGTAACATTCGGTAAATAAATATAATTTTTATCCGAATTTACATGCTCATCTAATGATTCCGGACAACATAATGAAAAACCCCAAACCGGCTGACCATTCTTTGCTCCAAATCTCTGATATCTACCGTCATCCAATTTCACTATATAGCCATCTATATCATTTAGGTTTATAGAAAATTTTGAATTAAAAGAGCGCCTTTCCCCTAGGTAAATCAAGTTCTTATTGGGATAAGCTTGTCTCGCAGCATATATAGTTTCATTACAACACATCCCCCCACCCGAGGGTTCACCATCTTTAGTGAAAATTATTCTCAGTCGGTTATCAGTATCGGAAACCACCTGGATAAGTCCATCTACACCTTTTAACTCTGGAATTTCCCCGCTATTAATATCATTTTTGGTAGCTTGTGGCAGATAAACCAAATTCTTTTCAGGATAATTACTCCTTGCTTCTTGTACAGTTTTACTACAACACATTCCCCCATCACCAGGTACACCATCTTCTGCGAAATGTATATATAATCGTTCATCACTCTCTGATATTTTGTATATATAACCATCTACATTAGAAAGGTCAGGTATGTTCAAGAAAGAGCCAGGTTCTGCATAAAGCTTATCAGCTTTCACAATAAATAATGCAATGGTGCAGATTATACACCTAATCAATGCTTTTTTCATAATTTTTGGTTTTAGTTAATATATGCAACGTTAATAGCTAAACCAGTTGTAGGGTGTGTAGGGTGTGTAGGGTGTGAATAAATATAGTAATTTTTTTACATACAAACTGTTACACATAAAAAAAGCCACTCAAATGAGTGGCTTTTCTTCTAGTAGCGGGTAAATTTGAAATGTCGAACCAATTACTTGATGATATTAAAGAATTGGCGCACTTGGTCTAAAGCAACAATGATATGTAAACCTTAATTATTGTTGAAGGGCTGAATGTCTGAATAAGATTATTGTGAAATATTTAGCAATGCATCCACTACCGCATGTTTCACGTAAGTGACTTCTATCCATCAAAATAATAATTCTAATTAAACATATCCCACAACATTTGCGGAAATGACTCCCCGTCTCAAGACATGGAAATTCAAAGTACTGGCAGCAAAACTTTGTACAGCAAAATCTTGCACAGCAAAATCTTCTACCTCAAAATCACTGATTAAAAAATCTTCTTCTTGGAATGAATTAACCCTAAATGTTTCAAATCCACATTCTTCAAGAATATACTCTGGTACTTTATAATTTTGCTCAACTAATCCGAAGAATGTCCAACCATTCTTGACACTAAGACCAAGGATAACCTTATTTGTACCCTCATATGCAATTGCTCCTAATGATGCTCCAATAATATTTCCTAAAAGTGCTCCTAACATTGGAATAGGAATTATCATTTGTCCAATAGCTGCTCCACCTACTGCAAATGAAAGAACATAGGTGTCCTTTAAACAGAAATTTGCAAATTCTTGTTGTGTAATTACCCCTTGTTGTAATTTTATAGAATAACTTATAACATTAACTGTCATGGTTGTTGCTATACCAATTGCAGCAGGTGAAATACTTTTTAGATTTTTGCCCATTAAGCCTGTTTTACATGCAACCGTTAAGGCTGCTGCAATTCCACCACGAAAACCTGCAGCAGCCGAATGCTCTAAAATAGAAGCACCTCTACCCAGTAGAACATTTATATCAATTTTTTCAGTTTCAATATATTCTTGTAAGGTGGCCCATACATGAGGTGCAGCGGATAAGGCAGCAGATAAGGCAGCTGCAGTTAAAGCTGCCTCACCAGCTTCACGAGCAACATCAGACCATTTAACAAAATTCTCAGAATTTAAACCATATTTATCTGCTTCAATATTTCCATTATTTTTAAAATCTTTGGCCATCTCTTTCGCTTCTTCATTGCCCAATGGTTTTGAAGCAATGCCGTCTACTTCTATGTGGTCTTTTGCTCGAGCTGAAGTATCAAGTAACTGTTTTGCATCTTCAGGTTTATCTAAGGCAATTTGTTCGGCTCGTTTTGTTGCAGCTCTGCCTAATAAATCTATTTGGTCTCCAGGAACAACTTTTTCACCAGTGGCATATCCCTCACGACTAATTCCTTTAGCCGTTTCCAAGGGACTCTTATTATATTTAACCTCTGCAGTTTTTGTTGTAAAGTCATTACCATAATGAATATCCTCTCCTGTTTTATTAGAGCCAGAAACGTTCGCCCAAATATCATCCCTACCGCGTGCTGTAGCAGCAGTTTTAAGTGTTTTTGCATGCCATTGCTCAGCTAACCATCCTTTTAGCCACTTTTCATCCACATTTTCAAGATGATTAGCTTTATTTTGAAGAGCCTTAATAGCTTCGTCAACTGACGTTTGAACCTTTCCAGAATATAAATCTCCTTCTAAAATGCCTTGTACTCCACCAATATTTCCGAGGGTCTTATCAAAAACTTTTTTAAAATCAGACATTTTCTACGGTCGCTTCATCTTGAATGTTAAGCCACTTATGGAATTGGCCCGATAGAAAAAGGGCTAAGGCAATTTTTGTTTGTTCCTTTCTTAATTTCTCTTCTTTTCTCTTTTTGCTGTAAAATTTAAAAAGGAACATAAGACCAGTTCCTATTAAACCTAATAAAACAGCAGCAACAAAGTATGACCCAACGTCATTAGCGTTTGAAGAATCTTCATCAATTAATACTTCCCCATTCTTAATTGCCTTGTAAAACTTTTTAAATTCTTGTACTTGTTCAATCTTCCCATCACCAAATACAATAGCCTTTGTGTCATTAAAGGCATAAAAAATTCCAGCATCATTGTTTGGAAGTTCTGTTCTCATGACAGCTAAATAGTCCTTTGATAATACATTCTCTTCGGGATTTCCTATAAAAATCACGTATTGCTTGTTTGCCGTTTTCAATTCGTTATCAAGATAAGTTTTAACATCCCAGACTTTGCTCACACATCCATCGATTTTTGAGATTTCATGCGAAATGGTTCTTGATAAATCTAAATATTGTGGTGGTG
Organism: Gillisia sp.; assembly: GCA_024635715.1. Lineage (GTDB taxonomy): Bacteria > Bacteroidota > Bacteroidia > Flavobacteriales > Flavobacteriaceae > Gillisia. The sequence goes on along the minus strand of JAGXIK010000051.1, from coordinate 19,091 downwards.
CTACAATTAAAATTCGATTTGATTTAAACATAATATATTTATGAGTTTTAGTTGGTTAATGGGGTTGGTGCATTAATATAATTTCAGTAGTAAATCTAAAAATTATGTTAATGAAAACTTTCTTGTTTAGTTAACGTATGGAATCTAATTGTGAACGTTAGAATTAAATGGGCAATTTGAGAGCGACAACAGATTGCAATTGTAGATGTTATAAGAGATAAAAAATTGAAAAATTGAACGAGTTTATAATGATTTTAATATAAATAGCACAACTACAAAAGGATTTTAGAAATCACGGAACTTAACTCATTCTATTGATTCCGTTGTAGTTGGCTTCCACAACAACTATTTCTAATAATAATTTCGTTGTTATTTAATATTTCAACCTTGTGAATAGTCCCAAAGAATATTAATTCATTGGAATCAGGTAAATATTTATATTCATATTCACCATCCCATCCGCTTTCCAATTTTATTTTTACGCGGTCTTTTGTAAAAACATAGGAACCAGAATCATCATCAGTCCAGGCATAACCGTTTTCATCTATATAAGCCATATACTCCCAATTCCCGACCAAAAAGCTTGAAGAATTTACATCACTTGTATTATCGTCCTTTGAACAGCTTGCAAGAACAAATAACATAATTAGGCTTAGCTTAATTAATTTTTTCATAATTGATTTTAGAGTGATTAGTAATTCATTGGTAGGGAGAAACAATATAATACTTTATTAAAAAATACTTACGGTTAAGCATGTGTTTTTTTAGATTCTTAATAATTTTAATTCGCAACAAAGTAGAACCGCGAATTAGATTCTACAATCTTGTCACCAACTCGTACCCCATATCAAAATAATGGAGTTAAGTAAAACTTAAATTAGTTCGAGCATTTCTTTTTTTTAGAAAGAACCCACAAAAAAATCAGTCTTTAAAAACCATGGAATAATATTATTACTTCACTGTAAATCAGGTTTTTAATACAAAAATTTAAAAGGTAAAACTTGGTCAATCCTTAATTGTGTAATAATTTTGGTTAAATTAAAAAAGAATTATGGAGAATTTAATAATAGGAATTTGGGAATTGAATAATCAAGGAATAGAATCAGATAACTATTCTATTTCATTATCATCAGTTTCAGCTATAAGAATTGAAGATGGATTAAAAGTTTGGTTTGAGCCTGTATACCTTTTTGTAGAGGAAAATTACGGCATACAAGACTTGATGGACCTTATCGTAATTATGGCTATTGCAAGAATTGAAAACGATATACCAACAAAGAATCATTTAGATACCAACACTATAAAATTTATACTTAGTGGTGGAAGTGAGCAATTTGCTACTGATACTAGATTATTTGAATATCAAGTAAAGACCTAATCTTTTGTACGGTCCCAACACTTACATCTGTTAATTTAGAAAGTTTGCGTATAGATAAATCCTGATGTTTCCGAATTTCCTTCACAACATGAGAATACTTCTCAAGGAATTTGGATTCATCCATGGATGACCCTTTAACTCTGCCTTTATAGGTTCCTTTAGCTTTTGCTACTGCAATCCCTTCCAACTGTCTTTCACGCAAATTAGCACGTTCCATTTCAGCTACATTTGCCAGCACACTTAATATTAGTTTAAATACCTGATTGGGTTTGCCATCAACCATGCTTTCTAATCCGAGGTTATCCACCCTAAGCACAACATTATTATCAGTAAAATATTCTAAAGTGGTTAAAACGTCATAAAGATTTCGGCCAAGGCGGTCGACAGCAGCTACAGATATAAAGTCTATCAAACCTGCCTCCACAGCTTGCATTAGTTTTTGGCCTTGCTCTCTATCTTTAAACGCGACTGCACCACTTACAACATCATTGTAAATAACTTCATCAGGATGGTTACGTACCAATTGACGTTCAAGTTTTTGATTGGAACTAGAGATTCGATTATACCGAGCTTTATTCATGGAAGATTTATTTCTACGAATATAGAATATATAAATTTATTGTACAAATCTAGGGTGGTTGTTTTTGAACAAAGCGAGGTCTAGTAAAACCGTTGATTATCATCCATAAAATTGCCGTTGAAATGGGTATAATCTATTTTTGAACAAATATAAAAATGTTCATTATTTGGGTTGAACTAATAACTTTAAGCGTTCAAGCAAATTTATATCAGTCTTACTTATACCATCATTGTGCGTACCTCTATCAACTGGTGATTTATTTAACTCATTTAAAACATTGGTCATATATTCAGCTGCTTTTCTAGGGTCATGCTTTTTAATCTCTTCAGCAAAGGCCACAATTGATTTAGCTAAAACCAGTTTATAACCATAGTTATCGGCTATTCTCTTTTGGTTTAGATATTGTTTTGCAGCGAATGAGGCTGCAGCGATAGTTACCCCAACAAATACTATACGGGCTATAATAGCATTTGGACTATCTGGGTCTATTGATTCGTCGAGAAAATTAATTCTAAAAATTAGAAGGCTTAAACCTAAAAGGGTTAGAACTATAAAAACTATCGCAGCGACTAACCATTGTCTTCTTTTCTCAATTTTACCTTCCTCTTCGTATTGCGCAGAAAGAGCTGCACTCATTCCTTCACTAGATTTCAATTTTAAGGCATCCTCACTTTGTCGAATGAGCTTTTCAACTAGTTCTCTCTTTTGCTGAAAATCATTGATAATTGATTTTGCGCCTTGTGAAGCTTCCAAAATATCACTTTTGAAACTATCTACATTTTCTTTAAAGGCTAGAACATCCTTCTTTGAATTCTCAACCAATTGTCCATTTTCCCTAACTAATGCAGTAAGTTCTTCAACACGTTTTAAACCTTGAATTGTACTATCAACAGTTTTAATACTGTTTTCATTCTTCTCTCTTAATTCCTCAAAAATTGAATTTGCCCGCTTGTTTAATTTTTGGATTTCCTCTACTTGATTTGTAGTGTTGTCAAGTTTATTTATTAATGCCGAATAATTACGTTTAACATTTGAAACATCTTTTATAATAGTTCTAAACCTATCAAGATTCTTTAATTTAAATTCTAATCCTGAAACCACGATATGATGATAGGTTTGTTGTACAGAAAGTGTGAACTGATTCTGATTATTCGGGCTATTAAACATGCTACTAACACCTGAACTTATAGTATGTTGTAAAGGTATTGGTAAGGTCTCAAATTCTCCATTTTCAATTGAATCTAAAAGAATATCTTTTATATAATGAAAATCGGTAAGGGTTTTTTCAATTCCTACTTGGAAATTATTCACGGGATATGAAAATTCAGGATTCTTCTCGGCAAAATCTTCAAAATAAGATATCTTCCCAGTATCAGTAATAATATTCTGAATATTAGATGTAAATGTGTTCATAGGTAATTTGGATTATTCACTTTTTATTTAAAATTTTCAACCTCTTTAAATATTTCGCAAGTATTAAACATCAAAATTAATTTTATCGGTACGCTCATAAATTGTTATATAATTCTTAAGTAACCATTGGGTTGGATAATGATTGGTAGTTTGAACTTTCCCATAACCATAGCGCATACTACCTTGCAAAAGAATAATGTTTTGTAATATAGCTTCCTTCTTAATTTCCCTGGCAAATTCAGAGGTGACCCTATTTAGCCCAATTTTCATGTATTCTGGTTGAATCAGTAAAAAATCATTCAACTTTTCATAATTATATTTTAAAAGATAGATGTCCATTTCTTTATTCCAAGACTGCACCATTGAGGTTAAACAAGTTTGACCGTCGTACATCTCCATTCGAATCCTTTTATTCGATAATTTTATACTAGTTTCAATTTTTTGTTCACCCATTAAAAGTTGCTTATACCTTGCCTTCGAATCAAGAAATTTCTTTTTTAAATCTTCATATAATTCATACTGAGCAATAATTGGTGCCCGTTTGTTGTAAAGCGCTCTTATTTCAACTTTATCTTCTTCAGAAAACAATTCCTTGGTCATAATTTAAGGTAATTCAATGCTTTATTCCAACAAATGATATCAAATTTATCGAAAACCATTAATCAATATTCCAATAAGCATCTGGGTCCAAAATGTTATTTTCAACAGATTGTTTCTCGCTAGCATCAATAGCTTTATTAATACTTTTTCTATTAATCCTTTCTTGAAAACCTGTGCTAAATCGAAGGTTTAAATCCTTAATGGTGTTATTTGTTTTTTTACAGATATACTTACCCATTTTTTCACCAACCTCATAAAAATCTGGATTTATAAAACTACCAACTAAAGCAGGTAACTTATCTTTTCCCAAACAACTTTGAATTGAAACCGATTCAATGTTTATGTTGTAAATTCCCTCATTAGTCTTTAAATAAACTCTTGAATTTCGATATTTTTCTTCAATCCAAACTTGGCAAATTTCTTTAAACTTGGAATTACCTTGGATTCTAAACTGAGTTAAATCGCTTACAGATAGAAGATACTTTTCAATTGACAATATACCTTTGTAGCTAATTGTAACCATAACTGGGCTACCAATTAAAACTTCTAACTCATTAGGCCTAATACCTGTTTTGGTATAGATTTCTTCCTTCTCGGTAATTATACTTTGACCATTATTTAAAATTAATTCCACCTCTTGTTGATATCCCCAACGAGAACTCTTCACCTCAATTTTAGTGATTATTATTTGCATGGTCTTGATATTACTTACTCCTACTCTTCTTAAAATTCTCCGCCTGCTCAAAGATTTCTTGATATACTTCATCACGGTCTACTGGTGGGTAATCGTGTTCAGCCAACAACACAATTAAGTCAGCTTTTAACTCTGCCTTAATATCTGCTCGCTTGGACCAGTCGGTATATTTAGTAACATCATCAACAACATCTTTAACCTTATGAGATAACACTTTTAAATTATCATCAGAGTATTCAAAGTCATACTTCTTTGCCAAGCTCTTTAGGATGTCGTAGAAGGCCTTTTCTTCGAAATCAATACCCAAGTCTTTATAAGATTGCTGCTCATCTCTAAGGGCATAATATAAAGCCAAAATTTCATCTGTAAATTCATCTAACACCTCACTTCTTAGAACATCATCTTCTTTACGTTCGTTGTAGCGGTCAACAAGAACTTTAAACTTATTAGAAAAATCTACACCCTGCGCACGGTTAACCATACCAAAATCATCAATAGCTTTCTTTAAAAGCTTTTGCAGCATCTTTATCTTGGTGTTGGGTAATTTAATTTTCTCAATCTTTGCGAGGTAATCATCATCAAATATATTCACCTGCTCCTTATCACCCATAGCGTAAATTTCCTCTACCCCATCACTCTCTAAAGCTTCTTTTATCATTTCCCGCACCTTCGCATTCATCTGGGCAGTATCTGGTGAATCTCCTTTAGTAAGCTTATGAACAATAGAACGAACTGCAAGATAAAAATGGATTTCATCACGTTCTTTAGTACCGAATTCGTCACTTGCACAACAAATGTCGAATGCTGCTTTCATTCGCTTTACGATATTCATAAATCGGCGCTCAAAATCTTTAGTAATCTGAACAAATTCTGCAGCTTCATTTAAACAGTTAAGCTGCTCTTTAGAGGTGCCGCTGAAGTATCCAGAATCATCAAACTTATGAAAAGTTCTATTGAGTAAATTGAGATTATCTTTCACAACAATTACACTTTGGTCGATATCTTCAAACTTATCCTGGTCTATAGCTGAATATTGCTTTAAGGCCATATTCATTTGTTTTTTTATACCGATATAATCTATAACCAAACCTTTTTCCTTACCCTTAAAATTTCTGTTTACCCTAGATATCGTTTGAATAAGATTATGTTTTTGAAGCGGCTTATCGATGTAAATAGAATCCAAGAATGGAACATCAAAACCTGTAAGCCACATATCTACAACAATGGCAATTTTAAAATTGGATTTTTCGTTTTTAAATTGACGGTCGAGTTCTTTGCGGTCTTCTTTTGTACCCAAAGTTTCATACATTTCTAACGGGTCATCCTTTCCTCTGGTCATGACCATCTCAATCATCTTTGTTGGCTTCAACTCCCTTTTATCTTTATCAGAAAGCTCAGCACCAGGTTCGCATTTTCTAATTTCTGCCCACTCAGGTCTTATGTTTACGATTTCTTGATAGAGCTGGAATGCGATGGGTCGGCTAGATGAAACAAAAATAGCTTTCCCCTTTACTGTTGCTCCCTCAGAGACTCTCTTTTCATAATGATACACAAAGTCTTCTGCAATAGCTTTAATGCGCTTAGGGTCACCCAAAATAGCGTTCATACTGGCCATTTGTTTCTTGCTCTCCTCTATCTGATACTCATTGGTTCCTTCTTCTGCAACACGGTCATAATACTTCTCAATCTCTTCGAGCTTGCGGTTATCTAAAATAACTTTTGCTGCACGACCTTCGTATACAATTTTCTTAGTTATTCCATCTTTTTCACTTTCCATCATGGTGTAACTATCCACCACTTCTCCAAATACATCAAGAGTTCCATCTACTGGAGTTCCCGTAAATCCAACATAGGTTGCATTAGGTAAAGAATCGTGAAGATACTTGGCGAAACCATAGGTTTTCTTTACCCCATCTTTGGTGATTTTAATCTTCTGGTCCAGGTTTATTTGAGAACGGTGTGCTTCATCACTTATACAAATTACATTGGTGCGGTCCGTTAACAAATCGGTATCTTCTGTGAACTTATGAATGGTAGTTAGAAAAACACCACCACTATTTCTACCTCTAATTAACTCCTTTAACTCATCTCTACTCTCAACACTTTTTATAACATTATCACCAATATAAGATTTAGCATTAACGAACTGTTCTGAAAGCTGGTCATCTAAGTCGGTACGGTCTGTAATTAAGATTATGGTAGGGCTAGAAAAGTGTACAGATTTCATTAATAATCTGGCAAGAAACAACATGGTATAACTCTTACCACAACCAGTAGCACCAAAATAGGTTCCACCCTTACCATCACCTAATGGTTTTTGATGTTGCTTTATATTATTAAACAATTTACCAGCTGCATAGTATTGCGGATAACGACAAACTATTTTTTCATCTTTCTTTGAGGAATCTGGCAGGAAAATAAAATTGTGAACTACATCGCATAAACGGGTACAGTTAAGCATACCGCTAACCATGGTGTAAAGCGAACTAATACCATCTGCCTCCCGTTTATCTTCGGCATTAATCTTTCTCCAGGAATAATAATATTCATAACCTGCAAAAAATGAACCTGCTCTGGTGTTTACACCATCACTTATTATACAAAAGGCATTGTATTTAAAAAGTTCTGGTATATCTCTTTTATATCTTACTGTTATCTGTTTGAAAGCATCATAAACTGTAGTGTTTTCCTGAATTGCGGTTTTAAATTCCAACACTACCAAAGGCATTCCATTAACATAAATAATCCCATCAGGTATGCGTTTATGGTAACCCACAATCTCGAGTTGGTTGACAATTTTATAAATGTTATTCTGAGTATTGTGGTAATCTAATAGCTGAATATAGAGGTCCTTTTTGCTGCGGTCTTCACGCTTTAAAAGAAACCCATCGCTAATTAACTTAGCAATAGCTTTATTAGACTCATACAAATCTGATGAAGGATATGTCTCAAGATTACGGATAATTGAGTTCACCTCATTAACTGTAATACCATCTAGACTATAATTATTGAGAAGAAAATCTTTGAGGTCATCTTTTATCAATACCTCAGATTCATCCCTCAGAATGGTCTTCCCCGATACATAGGTATATCGTTCATCTTCAAGATGTTTTATGAATGCCTGTTCAAGTTTTTCTTCAGTAAACTTCATACTTTAAGTAATTCCTGATTTTCATTTTTATATACCACCAATTTATTAAGTAACAATTCCTTAAGTTCCTGAAAAAGCTTTATTTCCAAATAATTTTTTTCTAAATAGTGATTGATGGGCTTCAGCAGATTATGGAAAGATTCTAATACAGAGTTTGTAGGTACAATAAGTCTAATTTGCTGAAATTCTGTTTTATTAATCATTAACATAGTGGAGGACCCTGTTGCTATATTTCTTAGATACGTATAAATGGATTTGAAATAGTAATATAAAAAATCTTCCGTGTATTTCCTTTTAACCCTTATAGCGTTAATTTGTTGATTAGTAATACAATCATCTAATGTAATCACCACTTTCCCCATATCGGAGCCTATACAAGTCACTAATAGATTTCCTTTTCCCAGAATCTTATTGTTCAATGCTTTGGCACCTTCTAATGATAGTTGTCGGTCAGCAACTATAACATATTTCCCATAATTTTTGAAATCGGTAGGAGTAACGAATGGAATTTCTTTTCCAAAATGACTTGGATTTTTACTAGAAGGGGTTTTACCTGTTACAATCTCTCCATAAGAAGTAGTAAAGTCTACAATCCAATATTGTGGTATCTCTTGGTCCAGCTCTTCACTATAAACCATTTCCCCACCACTTGATTTATATGGTTTTCCTTCAAGTTCTGGTTTCTCAATAGCTTCAGCATATTCTTTGGTGATAGGGAATTCAAAATCTACGAACCAATGTTTATACAAGGTTTGAGCGGTGTCTTCAAGCTTTAGGTTTAGCTCTTCATTAAGTTTAATACGATTCACCACCGTGTCATACTCGTTAACGATTTGCTGTTGTTTTTCAATGGAAGGTATCGGGAGTTCGACATTACACATCTCATCCCAATCAAAGATTTCCCTGACACTCCCGTGGGATTTAAATCGGGCAAATCTGTCAAACTCAGGTCTCCGAAACCACATCATTAAATATGCAGGCAAAAGTTTTGTATGGTCGATTACTTCAAAAACAGTATAGGCTTGGGAAACTAAAGCCTTATCATAATTTTCCAACATTGCAATCCCAATTCTTTCACCCCTTCGTGAGGTATCGGCTACATAAGTAAACTGGTTTTTTCTTACTATTTTATACTTTTTCCAATCAGTCCCCACAGTATTTGCAATAGATTGTATGAAAATTTTTTGAGTAGAAACCCCTAATAAATTGGCCTCTTGGCCTTCAACGTTTCTTTCATCTATTTGTCTTATGTACGAACCTAACCGTTTATAATTCGACCTCATACCCAAGCTCCTTAAATACATTCAACAAAGCGGCCTTAGATTCATTTTCTTTCCTCAGTAAGTCAGCAAGCTCATATTTTAACTCGGTCATCTTATCATCAAAATCTATATTTTCATCACGATTAATGAATTCAATATATTTGCTTGGAACCAAGGAATAATCTGCCTTTCTAACTTCTTCTATATTGGCTGAATAACAAAACTCAGGAACATTTTTATATTCCTCTTCAAATCGTGTTTCTTGCCAGATATGGTATGTATCGGTTATGTCTTTAATATTATCTTCAGAGAAATGAGTATATTTTTTTTCAAAAGGGATTCCACTCTGGCGAAGGTCCATAAACAGTATATCATCTTTACGGTTTCGGTAGTGTCTTTGGGTATCACCTTTATCAACTGTTCTTTCGGTTTTATTGTTGTTCAATATCCACAGTGTAACGCTAATATCAGTGGTATAAAACATATTGCGGGGGAGAATCACAATAGCTTCAACCAATCTGTTCTCAATTAGTTTTTTTCTAATCTTATATTCTTCACCTCCACCTGAAATAGCACCATTGGCCAAAATAAAACCAGCCACACCATTGTGTGATAATTTCGATACCATGTTGAGTATCCATGCATAATTTGCGTTACTAACAGGTGGTACTTCATACCCAGCCCAGCGAGGGTCATCAATCAATTCATTTTCACCACGCCATTTGGATTGGTTAAATGGTGGGTTAGCCATGATAAAGTCGGCTTTTAAATTTGGATGCTGGTCTTTGCCAAAGGTATCAGCAGGCACATCACCAAGATTAGCTGAAATACCACGAATGGCGAGGTTCATTTTTGCAAGCTTATAAGTGGTGGAGGTATACTCCTGTCCATATATACTTACTTCTTTCTTATCCCCGTGATGAGATTCAATAAACTTAATAGATTGCACAAACATACCACCACTACCTGCAGCAGGGTCATAAATTTTACCCTGATAAGGTTCAATCATTTCGGTAATTAAGTTAACGATACTCTTAGGTGTATAAAACTCACCCTTACCCTTACCTTCTTTAAGAGCGAACTTTGCCAAGAAATATTCATATACTCTTCCAACAATATCTTCAGCTTTATCAGTATTGGTGTCGATATTATTTATGGTGTCTATAAGAGAACTCAACTTACTTACATCCATGTTTAAACGTGAGAAGTAGTTATCTGGCAAAGCACCTTTTAGGGATGGGTTATTCTTTTCTATAGTGAAGAGAGCAGTATCTATTTTAATAGCAACATCATCTTGCTTGCTATTATCTTTAATATAACTCCATCGTGCATCTGGTGGTAGATAAAAGACATTTTTCATGGTGTAAAACTCTGCCATGTCTATAAATTTATCCTTACCCTCAGCCACAAGTTCATCTCTTCGGTTCACAAATTTATCACTAGCAAACTTTAAAAAAATAAGTCCTAATACCACGTGTTTATATTCAGAAGACTCCACGGTTCCTCTTAGAGCATTTGCTGAATCCCAAAGTGACTCTTCAATACTTTTTTGTTTTTTGACCTTAGCTTTCTTAGCCATAAAGGTTAGTTCGATTTTTAATTAACAGTTGTTAAATATAGGAAACTCATTAGTTAGGACATTAATGGAATCCCGTAAAAGTTCAAATGAACACCAAAAAAGGTATATGTCATGAGTACTACAGTATTGAAAATGCACTCTTTAAGTGGTCTTAATGCTCATTATTGGGAGGTACATAGACAGGTTAAATAAGGTATCCTATAAATGCGACAACTTAGCTTGAACGTCTCTCAAGGCCTATCGCTTATAGGTACTTCGAGATTTAAGGAGTCAATAATCTCTATAAAACATCAACCCCTCCCTATATACGATTTGCACTCAGGGAGGTATCCCAGTTTACACCTCCCTCCCTCCCGATTTTCAACTTAATTGAGCATGATGTAGCACAAAATTCCCTAGCAAAAAAATCAATAGAAACCCCAACTAGTGTCCCAAAATGAGGATACCTAATAAAAATAAAAAATTTCTCTGAAAGTGTTTCCTTTCTAGGATTCTTGTGTATTTATTAAATAGATGCGGGGGTTATATCCTTTATATCCTTCTTGTGTCTATTAATAATAGAAACATACACCAAATGAGTATTGAAGTATTTATCAAAGAAAAATTTTATTATAGAAGCAGAAACTTCTAAATCTACTTTATATAAATTTTATAAGAAACATCCTGAACATTGGGATGAAACAAAATTAGTTAGTAACCGCAGATTGATTCCAACAACTCACATCAAATATTTCTCAAGTAAAGAAATGAGAGAAGAATGTAAGCGAAAAGAAACAAAAGTTGAAGAACTAAAATCGTTTTTAGACCATATTAGGAATTCTCAACCAGATGATTTTAGAATGACTTTATGGAGAAGTGATTGGGATATATTTGGGACAATAAGTTATAAAAATGAAACCACCAGAGATGGATGCCGAAATAAGATGAGTAATCTTTTTAAACATCTCAAGCATCACTACGAACACAAAACTAATCTTAGAATGTTTTTTAATACCGAGGAGTACGATGTTCGTGGCGGATACCACAATCATTTTATAATGCATTGCTCTAAAAAAGCCGTACTAAATACCGTAACTAACTCCATCAAAACTTTTTTCAGCTCTGACCGTGTGGATATTCAAGATTATGACCATTATCAAGTTGGGGCTTTCTATATCTGCAAGGATGGACTTGACCATGATTCTTGGGATGATTGGGAATTCTAAAAGCTCCTTCTAAATCGAACTAGTAATAATATTGTTACCATCAATAAAATCAGACCCTTAGGGGTCTTTTTTTTGTTTTAAAATCTTGGCTGATTTAAATAAATATAATAGTTTGGATGTATTGATATAAACATTTCACCACCAATATAAGGCAAATGGGAAATGCTAATAATTAATCACAGTAAAATAACCTCCATCGAGAGGACCAAAACTCTCCACGTTAAAATTTTAGAGTAGTGGGTTTTTGGGAATGCCAATAAATTTTAAGGATGACAATTATGAAAACAACAGATTGTCGATAAAAACGTTAAGGTCATATGAAAAATATGCAAACGTGACCGATGATGAAGCTGATGCAATATTAGATGATGCCTTAGCTCTAGCCAGAATGATTCTGGAAATAATAGATTGATAAAATTATATTAGAATGAACTTAAATAAATTTGAAAAATTTAAAAAAGTTGGGAAGGTCCAGCAAATGGAGTTTAATAAGACCATTTGGGGTTATACTAGAGTAAGTAGCAAGGAACAATCTTTTAATTATAGCATTCAAGAGCAGAAAAAAGATATAGAGAACTATGCTTTAAAACAGAATTACACCATCACAGCCTTTCATGGAGGGACTTACGAAAGTGCTAAAGGTGATTTAACGAGGAAAGAATTTAAAGCCCTTATAGAAAGTGTGAAGAAGTCAAAGAAGAAACCCTTCGCCATAGCTATAAAATTCATTAGCCGTTTTTCCCGTGCTGGGGGAAGCGCAATTGGTCTTGTGGAACAACTCATAAATGAAGTAGGTGTTCACCTTATCGAAACCAGCTCTGGAATCACCACAGAAACAGAATCAGGACAAATGGAAATCTATGACAAGCTTCTAGAGAGTAAAAAAGAGAATATGCTGCGTTTAGAGCGCACTCTTCCTGGTCTTAAAACTTTTCTAGATAACGGCAATTGGTTGGGAAAACCACCAAGAGGATACAGCATAAACAACCACAGCCGTCGTAAAAACCTTCAAGAAATTATTATTTATGAGGAAGGCAACATTATTAAAAAAGCTTGGAAGTGGAAAGCTGAAGGAATGAGTGATGTTAACATTCGACATAAACTATTAAATATTCATCAATATAAAATTTCTAAGCAAAGCCTTTCAGCCATGTGGCGTAAGCCATTCTATGTTGGTATTAATACCAATGCGATGTTAGATGAAGTAATAAAAGGAAGTTGGCCTGCCCTTATTTCAATGAAAATATGGGATGAAGTACAAAGAAGATTAGAAAGCGGAAAAAGGAAATCAGGGTATGAAAAAGCAAAAGTCAATGAACATAGACCCCTTACGGGTTTTATTCATTGTGCAGATTGTGGTGCGCCTATAACCAGCTATATTGCTAAGAAAAAGCAAGTTCATTATTATAAGTGTCAACATGGTAAAGGAGGTAATATGAATGCCTATTCTACCCCCAGAAGCAAAAAGATTGGAGTTAATGATAGCTTCATTAACTATTTAACTAAGTTCGAATTAGATAATCAAGACAATGAGATTCTTAGGTCTCAAATTTTACTTCTTACAGGGCAGCATAATTCCGAGAAAGAAGTTAGCTCCATGAATACAAAAAAAGCGCTAGAAAAGCTTCAGATGAAGCTTGAGAAGGTAAATGAACGTTATCTAATGGATGATAATTCAGATGAATCCGCATATTTGAGAATTAAAGTAAAATTGAATGGAGAGATACAACTACTTCAAGAAAATTTAAAAGATAAACCTGAGAAATTATCGAACCAAGAGATTATACTTGATAAAGCATTAAAATTCTGCCAAAATATCAGCAATCACTGGGCATTAGGAGACATCCATAAAAAAGTAAAGATTCAGAAAACTCTATTTCCCGAAGGTTTAATAATAAATCCCAAAAACAGGGAATATCGAACCAATAAAATGAATAGCCTAATCTCTGCAATTGAAGTGATAGCAAGGGATTCAGAAACATCAGAAAACAAGAAAGCCACTCATTTGAGTGGCTTGTCTTCCTTAGTAGCGGGAACTGGACTCGAACCAGTGACCTTCGGGTTATGAGCCCGACGAGCTACCTACTGCTCTATCCCGCGATATATCGTGATTTCAAAATGTCAAATTTTTCGATTTTCAGCTCTTCATATTCCTTCTATGCTGCGCTATCGGATGGCAAATATACAACGCTTTTCTACTTCTGCAAAGGTTTTTTAAAAAAATTATTCAGCAATCCAACTTATCGCTTTTAGCCTGTTCTCGATCGTAAAGCTCTTCACATCTGCATCCATAAGCAAGTCTTTGATTTCCATCATATTCTGAAACCAATCGAGATTGGTTACGACGGCAATCCTATTAAATTTTTGGGAATTCTTGAATTTAAAAGTCAAATCTTTAAAGAAAGCCGGCATAGAAACATGCAATCCATCCTCTATTTCAACGTATAAATTGATCTTTTCTTCAAAATTTACTTGCTCCAAAATTAATTGATGCACCTGTTCCATGATCTCTGCGGTGAGATCTTCTTTTATTAAAATTCCAGCAACGTTATCTGCAAACTCAAAAGTTGAGATCATTTTAAATGAATTAAAAATTAATTAGTCAGAAATCCACTGTATGGCTTCGAGTCGATCTTTTATTTCGAATGAACGAATTTCGGTATGAACCATAAAATCATTTATATTCATAACTCCCCTTAACCAAGTGAGATCTGTAACTATCGCTAATTTATCTATGTTATTAGAATTGTCGTGTCTAAAATTCAATTCTTCCATAAGGCACTTAAAAGCGATATGTTTGTCCTTAGCGATTTCACAAAAAATATTAATTTTTCCGAATTCAGAAATTCTTTTTAAAATAATTTCATGAACCTCTTCAAGGTTTCCCTTTTCAATATCTCTATTTATTATAAGCCCTACAACATTATTAGCAAGTTCGAAAGTGGAGATCATAACAGAAAATGAATAAAATGTTAATAATAGTTATAAATTTAACTATTTAATTAAACATTTATTAGTATTTGGTAATTTTTAACTATTGCTCCAGACTCTTACTTTCAAAGGCTTGTAATTCATTATTTTCAAAAGTAACTTGTATCTCAATAGGGTTGCAACATATTTCACAATCTTCGACATAAGTTTGCTGCGCTACAGAAGTATCTAATAACATGGTGATGCTCTCCCAACAATATGGACATTGAAATTCGTGCTCTAGCATTTGAAAAATATTTTAATTAAAAGTTACAAAATCAAGAAACTCGAGGTAGGCCCAAGAGGTAAATCCCGAGATATCGGGAGGAAAATAATATTAAAATTTCGAGGCATTCTGGTAGCTATCGGGATGAGGGATTAAAATTCCAAATTCAAGAGTTGCCCGGTTAATTGTAATACCTGAAGCTCAGCAAATTTAGCATCGTATTTAGCTAAGTTCTTATTTGTTTTTGCATTAAGCAAATTAATTTGAGCCTGACGGAATTCTATAGAAGATATTTGGCCAAGTTTGAATTGCTCTTGAGATCTATTAAAATTATCTTCATTTGTTAATACGTTCTTTTCCTGGACTTCATAAATATATCTCTTGTTTTGGTAATCCCCCCAAGAGTTTGCTATATCCCGTTTAACTTCTAAAATTATCTGTTCTTTTAAATACTGCTGATTCTCTAGTCTAATTTCGGCATTTTTTACATTAGTGATCGCTCTTCCTCCGTCAAAGAGACTCCAACTTAAATTTAATCCTGCCGAGTATCCTGTTGTAGTATTTGTTTGCACAAAAGATGTAGATGGAAGATTGCTGTTGTTCCAACCATAAGATCCTGAAAGGCCCACTGTGGGTAGATAACCAGATTTACTAACCTTGATATCGTAATCTGATATCAACAAATTACTTTCTGCTTGTAAAAGACTAACATTGTTCAAATTTGAAGTTTTTATAAAATCTTCCAATTCAAGTTTAGACAAAAAATTAATTGTCGTATCAATAGCTATCTTTCTAAGTTCCTTTTCTGGTTCATTTAAAATTACAAGAAGGTCTCTTTTGGTGTTTTCCAACTGCTGCTGGGTGTTTAATAATGCGATGCTATCATTATTTACATCTACCTCCGCATTCAATATTCCTAATCTTGAAGTTTGCCCGTAGTCAAATTGGTATTGTGCTCTTGTAATTCGCTGTTTAGATATATCTAGAGTTTCATTCAATACACTCACATTCTCCGTTAATCTAGCCACTTCAAAATAAACACTTAGTAATTGCAAAATTGTGTTCTCAATGGTTTCCCTTGCCTCCAGTTCGGTTAACTTGTATTGCTCCTTCAACTGCTTGTAGTTGTAAAGCCTTCCCAGACCGTCAAATAAGGTGTAATTTAAATTAAGGGATGCATTATAGCGTTTGGTTTCAGCACCATTTAAAATTCGAGGCTCCCCATCTTGAAACTGGGCTTCAATATTTTCATTACTATAATTGGCTCCTGCGTTTGCAGTTAAACTAGGTAGATAACCAGAATTTAAAAGACCCTGATTATTATCGGCTATTTCAACTAAATTTTGAGAACGTTGAATCCCATAATTGTTTTCCAAAGTTTTTGTGATCGCTTCATCCTTAGTAAGTACTGTAGATTGCCCAAAACTTCTTCCGCAGAGAATGAATAAAAAAATTAATAGAGAATTATTAATGTGCTTCATGAACTTCTTTTTCTTTTTGTTCTTTAATAGCTCTTTCAACTTGTTCATTATCAACTTTTTTACCTGTGGCCAACCAAATACTTCCCACTTTTATATTATTACTTATGGAAAGAAATAAGGGTAGCAGAAGCAATGTAAGTACAGTTGCAATTCCAATTCCGTAAGCAATAGAAATTGCCATAGGTTTTAAGAACTGTGCTTGCCTACTCTTTTCGAATATTAGAGGAGCTAATCCTGCAATAGTAGTTATTGAAGTTAGAAATATCGCTCTAAATCTAGAACGCCCTGCTTCGTAAAGCGCCTTTTCAAACTTCATTCCTTGTACCAAAAAGCTGTTGAATTTACCAATAAACACCAGTCCATCATTAACCATGATCCCGATGAGAGCTATAATACCCAAGGCTGAAAGCACATTTATTGGAAAACCGTGTATCCAGTGTCCCCATGCAATTCCAATCACACTAAAAGGGATCATAAGCATCAATAATAAAGGCTGACTATAACTTCTGAAAGTAAATGCAATAGTTGCATAAATAAGAAATAATACAATTGGCAGTACTTTATTTGCGGAACTACTAAGTTTACCTGCCTCCCTATTCTGCCCTTCATAAGAAACAGATAAAGACGGGTATTGCGCAAGAAGATCTGGCATAATATTATCCTGAATATCTTGTAAAATATCTGTAGCAGACCCGTTAGGATCTTCCATATCTGCACTTACCCGGATTTCTCTCTTACCATCTAAATGGCTTATAGATTCAGTTCCTCGCACAATCTCATAAGTAGCTATTTCCCTGAATGGAACACGGTTTCCAGAAGGAGTGATCAATCTATAATCATCTAATTGGGTGATAGACGATCTCGCTTCCAGATCGTATCTTACCCACACCCTAATTTCATCTTGTCCACGTTGGAAACGCTGTGCTTGAGCACCAAAGAACGCATTTCTAATTTGCCTCATCACATTGTTAAGATCCAGTCCTAAAGCGTAGGCATTATTCTTCAGTTTTATATCTATTTCCTTTATTCCTTTAGGATCGCTATCTGTAACATCCTTCAGTAAGGAGTTATTTTCTAGAATAATTTTAAGCTCTTCCTTAGCAGCTTCCAGTTCAGAAATGTTATTTCCTAGTAATGATACTGAAACCGGACTTCCACCAAAATTTCCTCCAGAACCAAACGTGAGGCTTTCCACACCAAACACCGGCCCAACTTCCTCTCTAATTGAGTTGGTGATTTCTGGTGAACCAAAATCACGCTCTTCTCCAGGCAATAGGTTTACTTGTAAAGAAGCCTTATTGTTTCCAGGTCCAACTCTCTTTATTATATTTTCCACCACCTGTTTATTACCAGTTTGCTTAGCTGTATATTCTTTGTTAACCTTCCATGCAGCCGCTTCTACCATACTGATTATAGAATCTGTTTTAGCAGGGTTAGTACCCTCTGCCATTAAAAGATCTATAGAAACTTGATCACTGGCAATACTTGGAAATAGGGTAACCCGTATCCAACCACCACCAATTGCCCCTATTGTGAGAATAAGAAATACCAATAAAACAGAAAAACTTAATACCTGTTGGTGTAAAACAAATTTTAGAACAGGACTATAGATCCTATCTCTTAAATAAGACATTATTTTATCACCAGTTCTATTGAATCCCCTTAGCTTATCAAAAACTTTGGCCATTCCTTTTTTCTCCTCGGTTCCATTTTCCGAATCTCTTTTTAAAGCCTTGGAATGTGCAATATGAGCAGGCAAAATAATTAAAGCTTCCACCAAGGAAACCGTTAATGTTAGTATCACAACCGTGGAAACCTCTCCGAAATACTCTCCAATCCTACTATCCAGAAATAAAAAAGTTCCAAAGGCAAGGACGGTGGTTATGATTGCTGAAATAATTGGAGGCACTACCTCCATGGTACCATCTATCGCAGCTTTTACTGGAGACTTACCCATTTCGTAATGTTGATAGATGTTTTCTGAAATAACTATTCCATCATCCACTAAAATCCCGATCACTATGATCATTCCAAATAGAGACAGAACATTGATAGTAACTCCAAATTGTTGAGCAAAAATGAACATCCCTAAAAATGCCACCGGTAAACCAAAGGCTACCCAAAAAGCCAATCTGGTATTTAGGAAAAAGGACAAAAAGAAGAGCACTAATAAAATTCCTATAAAGCCATTTTCTAATAACAGCATGGTTCGCTGGTCCAGAGTAATTGAGGAATCACTTACTACATCTAGCCTAACATTGGTATTCCTTTCATTAAAATCTTCTACATATTCACGAACATTTTCTGCAGTAGATACAAGGTCTTCGCTGTTAGTATTGCTTATTTGAATATTTACTGAATTATTTCCGTTAAAATAGGAAGCATTAGGTGTTTCAGAAAAACGATCCCTGATTTCTGCAATATCACCCAAACGAACTGTTTGTCCAGAAGTGCTAGCTCTCACCACAAGATCGTTTAATGCATCTCCATAATAAGAACGATTATTAGCTCGTATTAAATAATCTTCTGCATTGGTCTTAATAGTTCCTCCT
>JAGXIK010000050.1 GCA_024635715.1 Gillisia sp. | reverse complement strand
TCAGCATTCTGATCGTTGATTGCGCTTTGGATTAAACTATTAGTAATACCAGCTAAACCTTGAGCAGCAGCTTCAGTATTTCCTAGCTCCTCAGCTTTCTTGAAAGCTTCAGAAGCAGTCATAAGATCTTTTACAGAAGTTCCTTCTCCTGTTCCTAAATATGCTTGACCTTTATAAACGTAAAAGTCTTCTTTAACATTATCATTAGCATCACCTAACATAGATTCTGCTTCAGTTAATAAAGATTTTGCTTCCGCATAACTTCCTTTTTCAATTGCCTTACCGGCATCGCGAACTTCTTTTTTCTGGGCTATCGCAACTACTGAAAGTAAAGATAAGCCTATTGATAAAATATTCTTTTTCATTCTAATTTAGATTTTTGTTAGTTATTATTCATCTTCATTATTGTCTGCAATAGTTGTGCCATCAGAATTTTCATCACTGATATCAGTATCTGTCAGCTCTTCTAGTAATTCTTCTACTACTTCCTCATCATCCTTCATTACTTTGGCAACTGCCGCAATTGCATCATTACTTTTAAGGTTAATAAGTCGAACCCCTTGTGTAGCTCTTCCCATAACTCTTAGATTATCCACACTCATTCTAATAGCAAGTCCAGATCTATTAATGATCATAAGATCATCACTATCACTTACGTTCTTGATAGCTACTAATTCCCCAGTCTTTTCTGTTACCGAAATTGTTTTCACTCCCTTACCACCACGATTTGTAATGCGATAGTCATCAAGTTGTGAACGTTTTCCATAACCATTGGCAGAAACTACCAAAATATCAGTATCCATTTCATTAACGGCGATCATACCAATAACTTCATCATCATCACTGGATAAAGTAATCCCTCTAACCCCTGAGGCATTTCTCCCCATTGGTCTGGTCTTTTCTTCCTCAAACCTAATCGCTTTACCACTTTTAATGGCTAACATAACCTGGCTGTTTCCTGTAGTAAGCTTAGCTTCTAAAAGCTCATCGTCTTCGCGAATGGTGATTGCATTAATACCGTTTATTCTAGGTCTAGAGTATTGCTCTAAAGAAGTTTTCTTAACCTGACCTTTCTTGGTAGCCATGATCACAAAGTGATTATTTATATACTCTTCATCTTTAAGATCCTGAGTATTAATAAATGCTTTCACTTTATCGTCTGGTTCAATATTTATTAAATTCTGAATAGCTCTACCCTTAGAGGTTTTACTTCCTTCAGGAATTTCATAAACCCGCATCCAGTAACATTTCCCTTTTTGAGTGAAGAAAAGCATATATTGATGATTGGTTCCTGTAAACAAATGTTCTAGGAAATCTTCGTTTCTTGTGGTAGATCCTTTTTGACCTACTCCTCCTCTATTCTGAGTTTTATATTCTGTAAGCGACGTCCTTTTAATATAACCTGCGTGAGATATAGTAATAACCACTTGCTCATCTGGTATCATATCTTCTATACTAAGATCGCCTCCTGCATATTCTATAACAGATCTACGCTCATCTCCATATTTGTTCTTGATCTCCAATAACTCATCTGTGATAACCTGCATACGACGATCTTTTCTATCAAGAATATCCTTAAGGTCTTCAATAGTTTTAATGATCTCATCATATTCTGAACGTAATTTATCTTGTTCCAGACCTGTAAGTTGTCTCAATCGCATTTCTACAATTGCTTTGGCCTGAAGTTCAGATAAACTAAAACGCTCTATCAATTTAGTTCGAGCTTCATCTCCATTGCTAGAAGATCTAATTAAAGCAATCACTTCATCTATATTATCTGAAGCAATTATTAATCCTTCTAAAATGTGTGCTCTCTCTTCAGCTTTACGCAATTCATACTTAGTACGTCTTACAACAACTTCATGACGATGCTCCACAAAATGAACAATCATATCCTTCAAATTCAACATCTCAGGTCTGCCTTTTACCAAGGCAATATTATTAACACTGAAACTGGTTTGAAGTGCCGTATGCTTGAAAAGTGTATTTAAAACAATGTTTGGAATAGCATCTCGCTTAAGAATGTAAACGATACGCATCCCATTTCTATCTGATTCATCTCGGATAGTAGAAATCCCTTCGATCTTTTTCTCATTAACAAGATCGGCGGTTTTCTTGATCATATCGGCTTTGTTTACCTGATATGGAATCTCAGTTACAATTATCGCTTCCCTACCGTGAACTTCTTCCAAAGTAGATTTAGCACGCATCATCACTCTTCCTCGTCCCGTTTTAAAGGCTTCACGAACACCATCGTAACCATATATAACACCTCCCGTTGGGAAATCTGGTGCTTTTATATGAGTTATTAACTCATCTATATCAATATCATTGTTCTCAATGTAGGCAACTGTACCATCAATAACTTCAGATAAATTATGAGGCGGCATATTGGTTGCCATCCCTACAGCAATACCACTCGCTCCATTTATCAATAAATTGGGAACTCGTGTAGGCAGTACGGTAGGCTCTTCTAAAGTATCATCAAAATTCAATCGGTGGTCTACAGTCTCTTTGTCTATGTCTGCCAACATATCCTCAGCGATCTTTCGCATTCTGGCTTCAGTATATCGCATTGCTGCAGGACTATCACCATCTATAGATCCAAAGTTACCTTGACCATCTACAAGCATGTATCGTAAACTCCATTCTTGAGCCATACGCACCATAGCATCGTATACAGAAGTATCCCCGTGTGGGTGATACTTACCTAATACTTCCCCTACAATTCTTGCAGATTTTTTGTGAGATCCAGTAGCTCTAATTCCTAATTCATGCATGCCGAACAAAACCCTTCTATGAACAGGTTTTAATCCGTCACGAACATCAGGTAAAGCACGTGACACAATGACCGACATCGAATAATCGATGTAAGCCGACTTCATTTCATCTTCAATGTTGATAGGAATTAACTTTTCTCCTTCAGCCATATTAAATATTTTAATTTAGTTTGAAAATATAACGTGCCAATTTACGGATTTCGCAGTTGTTTTGAGCACTATTGGCAAGGCTTTGTATAAATTTTATTAACAAAAAATTAGCGCAGCTTCGTTAATAAGTTAACTATCTTATATTTTGATTATTGAAAGTAATTTTGTCAATTAGCTAGCGACATATTAACTAATAGGTATAATTTTTGAACTACCTCACGGAATGTTAATATATAATTTTAGAGAAAGGAAATAAGATGGATGATAATTTTTCTCCCAAAGTAAAGGATGTGATTGCCTATAGCAAAGAAGAAGCTCTTAGGCTAGGTCATGACTTTATTGGTACAGAACACTTAATGCTAGGGCTATTGCGAGATGGAGATGGTAAAGCCATAAACATATTGAATGCCCTAGATATAGACTTGAGTCATTTAAGACGAAAAGTAGAAATATTAAGCCCTGCAAACCCGGAATCTTTAGGGGTTTCTAATGAAAAAAAGAATTTGCACCTAACTAGACAAGCAGAGCGGGCTTTAAAAACTACATTTTTGGAGGCTAAGCTTTTTCAAAGCACCTCTATTAATACTGCACATTTATTATTGTGCATTCTAAGAAATGAAAATGACCCTACAACCAAACTTTTAAATAAATTAAAGATTGATTATGATGGTGTCAAAGATCAATTTAAATATATGATTACAAATGATGACGATTACATAGAGGCTCCAAGAGCAGAGTCATTTTCAGATGAAGATGCGAATGCCGATGATGCTAGTAAGGACAATCCTTTTAGTAACGCTGGAAAAACCAATAAGAAATCTAAAACTCCTGTTCTAGATAACTTCGGAAGAGATCTTACTGCAATGGCAGAGTTAGATAAATTAGATCCGGTTGTTGGTAGAGAGAAAGAGATAGAACGAGTTAGTCAAATCCTTAGCAGACGTAAGAAAAACAACCCACTTTTAATTGGAGAACCTGGGGTTGGTAAATCTGCAATCGCTGAAGGATTAGCATTGAGAATTGTGCAACGTAAAGTGTCTAGAATACTTTTTGATAAGCGCGTGGTAACTCTTGACCTTGCAAGTTTAGTTGCAGGAACAAAATATAGAGGGCAATTTGAAGAGCGCATGAAAGCGGTTATGAACGAACTGGAGAAGAATGATGATATTATTCTTTTTATAGATGAAATTCATACCATTGTAGGCGCAGGTGGAGCAACCGGAAGTTTAGATGCAAGTAATATGTTTAAACCAGCCTTAGCAAGAGGTGAAATACAATGTGTTGGTGCCACTACGCTCGATGAGTATAGACAATATATAGAAAAAGATGGTGCCTTAGAAAGAAGGTTCCAAAAAGTTATTGTGGAACCTACCACTGTAGATGAAACTTTAGAGATTCTAAACAACATTAAAGGTAAATACGAAGAACATCATAATGTTAATTATACTCCAGAAGCTATTAGCGCCTGTGTAAAATTAACGAACAGATATATTACAGATAGATTCCTTCCAGATAAAGCTATAGATGCTCTGGATGAAGCTGGTGCCCGTGTTCATATTACTAATATCGAAGTACCAAAGCAAATTTTAGATCTGGAACAAAAGTTAGAAGCAGTTCGAGAAGAGAAAAATACTGTTGTTAAGAAACAGAAATACGAAGAAGCTGCAAAACTAAGGGACGACGAAAAGAATCTTGAAAAGCAGCTTGGTATTGCTCAAGAAAAATGGGAAGAAGAATCTAAGAAGCACAAAGAAACTGTAACAGAAGATCATGTTGCAGATGTAGTTTCTATGATGACTGGTGTTCCAGTAAACAGAATAGCACAAACAGAAATAACTAAACTTGCAGAACTGCCTAATCGTATAAAAGGAAAAGTGATAGGCCAGGATGATGCAGTTAATAAGGTTGTAAAGGCTATCCAACGAAATAGAGCTGGATTAAAAGACCCAAATAAGCCAATTGGCTCCTTTATTTTCTTAGGTCAAACTGGTGTAGGTAAGACTCAACTTGCTAAAGTACTTGCTAGAGAACTTTTTGATAATGACGACACCCTCATAAGAATTGATATGAGTGAGTATATGGAGAAATTTGCTATTTCAAGATTAATTGGTGCACCTCCGGGATACATTGGTTATGAAGAAGGTGGACAGTTAACTGAAAAAGTTAGACGTAAGCCTTATGCTGTTATCCTGTTGGATGAAGTAGAAAAAGCCCATCCAGATGTTTTCAATATGCTTTTACAGGTATTAGATGATGGATATCTTACAGATAGTTTAGGAAGAAAGATCGACTTTAGAAATACCATTATAATAATGACTTCTAATATTGGGTCTCGTAAACTTAAAGATTTTGGGCAAGGTGTTGGTTTTGGAACAGCTTCACAAAAATCTCAAATAGATGATAATGCAAGAAGTGTAATTCAAAATGCTTTGAAGAAAGCATTTGCACCAGAATTTCTAAATAGAATAGATGATGTAGTGATCTTTAATTCTCTAGATAGAGATGATATTCACAAGATTATTGATATCGAATTAGAAAAACTATATTCCAGAATTGGAATTATAGGTTACACTTTGGTATTAAGTGAAAGTGCAAAAGATTACATAGCAGATAAAGGATTCGATAAGGATTATGGTGCACGACCTTTAAATAGAGCTATTCAAAAATATATTGAAGATGCTTTAGCTGAAGAAATAATAACTTCCCATCTTGAAGAAGGTGATACCATTTATATGGATCTTGATAAAGAAAGTGACAAGCTTACAATAAAAATTGAAAAAGCGACTGAGGAAAACGAGGTTAAATAATTTTATATTTTAAACAAAAACAGCCATAAAGTAATATTTATTGGCTGTTTTTTTTTGCTTCAATTAATTTAAAGCTCAGGAAAATTTTTAAAGTAAAAATAAAAAAATACTATATGCGTCTGAATTTCAGCCAATTAAATCGATTCGTATTGTGAACAAAAACATTTGGTTTTCTTCCTTAAATTATTAAATTTGAATTCATAATAGCCCCTAATAATTTATGATAAATTCTGCTCTAGAGCTTCAATTCGGATCGGTAACTTTTTTTGATAATATTCAAATAGCCGAACTGAACGAAGGTATTCTTTTCGACATATCCCATAATCAAGAAATATTAGAATTAGCTCGGGAACAATTTAACAATAAACCCTACGGATATATTTCGAATAGAGTGAATTCTTACTCTGTAAATCCTATGATACATTTAGAATCGGCTAATGTTTCCAATCTTATTGCAATAGCAGTAGTCTCTACAAATCCAGTAGTAAAGCAGAATTGTATTATAGAAAAACAATTTTTTAGACACAGCAGTTCCTTTGAAGTTTTTGAAACCCTAGATGAAGCTGTAAACTGGATGAAGCACCAACTTATTTAATCAAACAACACCTGTTGTTCAATATTAAAATTATCTACAAAATTTTTGGCTGCTTTAATATGCGTAGACATTATTTGATCTTCCAATAAAATGGGCACTACTTTTCTAAAATCTGTAATTACTTCCTGAAGAAATGGTGATGTTTTTTGTGGTTCTCTATAATGCAATGCTTGAGAAGCATTAAAAAGTTCTATAGCCAGAATAGTAGAAATATTATCTACCACTTTTAAAAGTTTAGTGGCACCATTAGAACCCATACTCACATGATCCTCCTGCCCATTAGAGGAAACTATAGAATCTATACTCGCAGGAGTGGCATATTGTTTATTCTGACTCACAATACTGGCCGCGGTATATTGCGGAATCATAAATCCGCTATTTAAACCTGGGTTTTCAACTAGGAATGTTGGAAGACCTCTTAATCCCGAAACTAATTGATAAATCCTTCTTTCAGAAATATTCCCAATCTCTGCCATTGCAATTGCCATATAATCTAAAGCTAGAGCCAAAGGTTGCCCATGAAAATTTCCTCCGGAAATGATCTTATCTGCTTCAATAAAAATATTAGGATTGTCTGTAACCGAGTTGATTTCGGTTTTTATCGTTTTTCTTACAAAAGACAAGGTGTCTTTACTTGCTCCGTGTACCTGCGGAATACATCTAAAAGAATAAGGATCTTGTACACTTGCCTTCTCCTCCATTGCTATTTCGCTTTCCTCCAAAAACTCTCTAATTCTTTCAGCAGTTTTCACTTGTCCACGGTGAGGACGTACCATATGTACCAGCTCATTATACGGGGACATATTACAATTAAATGCATCTATAGAAATAGCACCAATTAAATCTGCCAAGTAACATAACCTATAAGATTCTATCAAAGCATAAACTCCATGAGCACTCATAAATTGAGTTCCATTTAGCAAAGCTAATCCTTCTTTAGATTGCATTTTTATTGGTTCCCAATCAAACTTCTCAAGTACCCTTGCAGCATCCAATTGCTCCCCTTCAAAATAAACCTCTCCTTTGCCCAAAAGCGGCAAAGACAAATGGGCTAAAGGCGCAAGATCACCAGAAGCTCCTAAGGAACCTTGTTCGTAGACTACTGGCAAAATATCCTCATTATAAAAATCGATTAATCTTTGTACTGTTTCCAGTCCAATTCCGCTATGTCCATAGCTTAAGGACTGAATTTTCAATAATAACATCAAGCGGATTATAGGTTTAGCCACTAAGGCACCTGTACCACAAGCATGAGACATTACTAAGTTTTCCTGAAGTTGTGTTAGGTGCTCATTTGAGATCTTTACATTACAAAGCGAACCAAAACCAGTATTAATTCCATAAACAGGAACATCGCTTTGTTTAATCTTTTCATCTAGATATTTACGCGATTTCACAATATTTACTCTGGACTCTTCACTCAATTCCAGTTTCATTTTATTTTCAATAATATCCTGAATAACATGTAGATCAAGAACGGCAGAACTTATATAGTGGTATGAATTCATAAACAATTTGGCATTTTAGGAAGAAAAGAAATCAATAGCATTAGGGTTCTTAAGAATTCTTAAAGAATAAGTAAGCTTAAATCTCGCAAGCTTGAAACTGCTGCAAAAGTTAAACAAGTGCTAAAATAACTGAAAATTCTTCAATTCCCTTCAGATTGCATTTCCTTTTTAAATAAATCTAAAAATGACCTTCCAATATTATCCGCAATATCTCCGGCAATTAAACCTTCATAACTTTTTTCTTCTGACAGGATATCACCAGTTTTTCCATGTAAATAAACTCCAAAAACAGCAGCTATCAAAGGTTCATATTGTTGAGATATAAGGGAAGTTATTACTCCAGAAAGCACGTCTCCACTTCCTGCTGTTGCCATTCCTGGATTCCCTGTATTATTTATATAAAGATCATCCTTAAAAACAGTTATAGTATGTGCTCCTTTAATTACCACGATCAGGTCATGCTTTTTACTGAGTTTTTTAACCTTTTCTAGTTTATCAAAATCGTCTTCCCATTTCCCAATGAGACGTTCTAATTCACCAGGATGTGGTGTTAAAACAGTATTCTCTGGCAATTCTTTTAATAGCTCCTTTTCTTTTGAAAGAATATTAATACCATCGGCATCAATAACCATTGGTTTTTTAGTGTTGATCAATAAACCCTTAAAAGCTGTAATAGTTTCCTCAGAGGTCCCTGCCCCCATCCCGAAACAAATAACGTCTGGAGGCAGATCGAATTCTATATTACTAAGAGTTTTTTCATTTTCATCTGTAATTAGCATTGCCTCTGGCAAAATGCTTTGTAGAATTTGGTATCCGCATTTTGGAGAAAAGATAGTTACCATTCCGGCTCCGGTCCTTAAGCTTGCTTTTGCAGTGAGTGAAATACTACCAATTTTACCATAGCTTCCTCCAATAATAAGTGCATGTCCATAATCGCCTTTATGAGCAAAATTTGTCCTGGGTTTATATAGTAATTGAGCTTCAGGCTTATTAATTAATTGTTTGTTTACAGTGGTTTTAGCCAAATATTCTCTATCTAACCCTATATCTATTACTTGCATATCACCTATATAATCAGCCGCCTGAGGTAAGAAAAATATAAGTTTTGGAGATTGAAATGTAATGGTGACATTTGCCTTAATAGCAGGCCGATTTTCATTTGGCATTTTATCAGCAAACATTCCCGAAGGCATATCTATAGCAACAATAAAGGCTTTAGATCTATTTATGTGCTGCACTATTTTCCCAACCCAATCTTCTAGAGGTCTGTTCAGCCCAATCCCAAAAATGGCATCTATAATGAAATCCTTTTCTGAAATTTCTGGAAAATCATCCTCGCTTTTTATAGCTTCTGGCCACCTATTGCTAACTTCTTTTATTCTATCATAATTCAACAGAAAATCTTCAGATCTTTTATTGCTATAATTAACCACATAAACAATTACCTGATAGCCGTGTTCTATTAATAGTCTCCCAATCACCAATCCATCTCCTCCATTATTCCCAATTCCGCAAAAGATCTTAATTGGAATTTGGGCACCATTCAATTTGGAATGAATATCATTAAAAACCAGGGTTGCGGCTCGTTCCATTAATTCCGTAGAACTTATTACTTGTTTTTCTATGGTTACTTTATCAGCTTTAGCAAGCTGTTCTATATCAAATATTTTCATTCTCTGGTTTCTTTATCTCGTTCTTACAAATATAAAATTTCTACCTCTGCTATAATATATAAGGTATAGATTCTTAAGAATTATGTTTATTTGCACCACTATTCAAATTGAAATAAATAAATTTGCGCAAATTCTAAAAGAGATGAAAAAAATAGCCCTTAACGATATACATCACTCCCTAAACGCTAAAATGGTTCCATTTGCAGGCTTCGATATGCCTGTTTCTTATGAAGGCGTTAATATAGAACACGAAACTGTTCGCAATGATGTGGGGGTCTTTGATGTTTCTCATATGGGGGAATTTTTGATCTCTGGAGAGCATGCGCTAGAACTTATTCAGAAGATCAGTTCTAATGATGCTTCTAAATTAATAGATGGAAAAGCGCAATACTCTTGCATGCCTAATGAAGATGGAGGAATTGTAGATGACCTTATTATCTACAGAATGAATGAAGAGAAATACATCTTGGTTGTAAATGCTTCTAATATAGAGAAGGATTGGAACTGGATTGCACAGCACAATACGATGGATGCAACGATGAAAGATCTTTCAGATGAATTTTCTTTACTTGCTATTCAAGGACCCAAAGCTGCAGAAGCAATGCAATCTTTAACCGATGTGAATTTAAATGATCTTAAATTTTACACTTTTGAAGTTGCTGAATTTGCAGGAGTGAAAAATGTAATTATATCTGCTACAGGATATACTGGTAGTGGTGGTTTTGAAATTTATTTCAAAAATGAAGATGCAGAAACTATCTGGAATAACGTATTTAAAGCAGGAGCCGATTTTGGTATCAAACCTATTGGATTGGCAGCAAGAGATACTTTAAGATTGGAAATGGGGTATTGCCTCTACGGAAACGACATAGACGATACAACGTCTCCAATTGAAGCAGGACTAGGATGGATCACTAAATTCTCCAAAGATTTTATAAATGCTGAAGCATTAAAAAAACAGAAAGAAGAAGGCCCTAAAAGAAAACTGATAGCATTTGAATTGGATGAAAGAGGAATTCCAAGACATGGATATGATATAGTAGATGCTGAAGGAAAAGCAATTGGATACGTTACTTCTGGAACTATGTCTCCTTCCCTAGATAAAGGAATTGGAATGGGTTACATCCCAACAGAAATGGCTAAGACTACTGATAAGATCTATATTCAAATAAGAAAAAAGGCAGTTCCTGCTTCATTAGTGAAATTGCCTTTCTATAAAGGATAAATCCATTGGAAAAAGTACTGATATTAGGAGCAAGCGGCTTTATAGGGAATGCCCTATATAAGGAGCTCTGCTCCTATTTTGATACTTATGGTACCTATCATACCAATTCAGATTTCTTTGAAGCAAATCATAAGTTTTATGAATTTGATATGGAATCTGAAAACATTGAGATTTTACTGGAAAATCTTAGACCAACCGTAATAGTTTCTGCGCTCCGGGGAAATTTTAATGCTCAGGTAAACACCCATTTTTCAATAATAGATTATATTTTAAGGAACAATAGCAGGTTACTCTTTATCTCTTCAGCAAACGTTTTTGATGCCTTTACAAACTATCCTTCTTACGAGTATGATAAAACTTTATCGCAAAGTATTTATGGTAGATTCAAAATTAAAATTGAAAACGCCCTGCTTAGACTTCCAAATAACAAATACAATATATTAAGATTACCAATGGTCTTTGGTGCTAATTCACCCAGAACTCTGGAGATTAAAAATAAAATTGAATTTGGTGAAGCCTTGGAGGTTTTCCCAAATGTGGTAGTAAATGCAACAGATATCTTACGTGTTACTCAGCAAATTCATTACATAATCAATAGAAAAAAAGAAGGGGTGTTTCATTTAGGTAGTGAGGATCTCACCCATCAACATGATCTTGTAAAGGATATTGCTGCCGCTTTGGGGTATAAAAACCCACTTTTAAAGCAAGTATATGATTCTAATTACGATCGCTTTCTAGCTGTTTTACCAAAAGACAATCTCTTACCAAAAAATCTACGCATTTCTCTACAGCACGTGATCAACTCCTCTGTGGTGATCTAAATTTGTTAAGTTTTCCCTAAACTAGAAAGCATTTTTCAAGACTTCTCTACTATTTAGTAACTTTAGGAAAATCAAAACAAATGAATACTCCACAATTTAAAGATCTTAAAGCGGTATTTATAAACTGTACACTTAAGAAATCTCCTAAGCAAAGTCATACCAGAGGTCTTATAGAAGTTTCAAAAAATATTATGGAAAAGGAAGGCATGGCAGTAGAAGTAATTCGCGCTGTAGATTATGTTCTTCCAAATGGAATCCAGCCAGACATGACCAAAGAAGGAGAAGAAAAAGATGATTGGCCAGAACTATTCAAGAAAATTATAGCGGCAGATATATTGGTTCTCTGCACTCCAATCTGGTTAGGCGCAAAATCTTCTATCTGCACCAAAATTGTAGAACGTTTGTATGCAATGAGTGCAGAACAGAATGAAAAAGGACAATATATTTATTATGGAAAAGTAGGTGGCTGTTTGATAACTGGAAACGAAGATGGAATAAAACATTGTGCTATGAATATGCTATACTCCCTACAACATTTAGGCTATTCCATTCCACCTCAAGCAGATGCTGGATGGATTGGAGAAGTTGGTCCCGGCCCAAGTTATTTAGATGAAGAATCTAATGCTCAAGAAAGTGATTTCACCAATAGGAATACTACCTTTATGACTTATAATCTAATGCATTTAGCAAGTATGCTAAAGCAATTTGGAGGATATCCTGCCTATGGTAATTTACCTGAGGAATGGAAAAACGGTAAAAGATGGGCTTTTGAAAATCCTGAATACCGCTAATATTTTAAAAAAATTATTATGAAAAAATTATCTGAAAAAGAAATAAACGAAAAATTGGAATCTCTAGAAGGTTGGAGCTATACTGATAATGCTTTGCAGACTTCTTTTGAATTTGAAAACTTTAAGGAAGCTTTTACTTTAATGACTAGAATTGCTTTTGAAGCTGAAGCACAACAACATCATCCAGATTGGAACAATGTTTATAATCAATTAGAAATTTCACTTTCTACTCATGATGCAGGCGGAGTTACCGAAAAGGATTTTAAACTGGCTAAAGCAATTGAAGGAATTGTAAATGCCGAATAAATTATAATTAATTTAATTGTCGTTTCATTTTTTTAGTTAGAAATGGAACGTTTTTTTATTTTTACACCAGATTTATAATATTTATGGGAAGAGCATTCGAATTTAGAAAAGCACGTAAAATGAAGCGTTGGTCTGCAATGGCTAAGGCATTTACTAGAATTGGGAAAGATATAGTAATGGCTGTAAAAGAAGGCGGCCCAGATCCAGATAGTAATTCCAGACTTCGTGCAGTTATTCAGAATTCGAAAGCAATAAACATGCCTAAAGATAATGTCGATCGAGCTATTAAGCGAGCGAGCGATAAAAGTCAAGGAGATTATAAAATAGTGCTTTTTGAAGGCTATGCGCCTCATGGAATTGCTGTTCTAGTTGAAACAGCTACAGATAATAACAACAGAACTGTTGCTAACGTGCGTATGCACTTTAGTAAAAGTGATGGGAATTTAGGAACTTCAGGATCTGTAGAATTTATGTTTGACCATACCTGCAATTTCAGAATACCTGCGGAAGGTCAAGATGCTGAAGAATTAGAGCTGGAATTAATTGATTTTGGTGCAGAAGAAGTTTTTGAAGATGAAGATGGCATATTAATTTATGCTCCTTTTGAAAGTTTCGGAGCTATTCAGAAAGAATTGGAGAACAGAGAAATAGAAATTTTATCATCTGGATTCGAAAGAATTCCCCAAGTAACTAAGAAATTATCCACAGATGAAGTTGCAGATGTAGAGAAATTATTAGAGCGCTTGGAAGAAGATGACGATGTGCAAAACGTATATCATACCATGGACGAATCTGAAGGCTAAGTCCCTCAGGTTCTAAAATTGTTCTGGGAATTTCCCTTGAACACCTTCATAAAAACTCTGAATTTTTGGAAGATCTTTTTCAATATCACCTGTAGTATAAAAGGGCTCAGAAAATATTGTTAGCTTTTTTCCATAATCAAAAGCGACCATTATAATGGGAACATTTGCTGCTTCAGCAATATAATAGAATCCTGTTCTCCACCTTTCAGATTTCTGTCTAGTTCCTTCTGGAGATAAAGCTAGTCTGAAAATTTTCTTAGATTCAAAAATAGCGGCAATTGCCTCAACTTTCTTTTCTTTAGAAACCCTATCTACGGGTGCTCCACCCATCCATTTAAAATACCAGCCAAATGGAGGTTTAAACAATTCCTTTTTTCCAACAAAATTAATTTCGATATCTAAGATGTTCCGAGTTAAAACTCCCAAAAAAAAATCCCACCAACTGGTGTGGGGAGCTACAATAAACACACATTTTTTAATATTTGAATCGAAAGTACCCTGAATTCTCCATTTAAAGACCTTAAAATAAATGAACTTTGAAACGAGACTCATACTATTTAGATTATTCTCGGTTCCCTTTAGTTGGTTCTCCTTTACGGCGCTTCTTTTCTTCTATTAATAAAGCCAATTCTCTACCGGTTTGTCCTTTTACAGAAGTATTTTCCTGCGCTCTCCTAATTAAATAAGGAACTACTTCCCTAACTGGACCAAAAGGCACTAATTTTGCCGTATTATAGCCCTTTTTAGCTAGGTTCAAGCTAATATGATCACTCATGCCATACAACTGACTAAACCAAACTCGCGAGTCGTTTATGGCTATATTCTTATCTTCCATAATTTGTAAAGCAAGATAATTACTCATTTCGTTGTGAGTTCCTACAAATAAGGAGATATCCTCTATTTGCCCCAAACAGTAAGCTAAAACACCGTTAAAGCTAACATCTGTAGCTTCTTTACTTTCGCATATAGGAGTTGGATATCCCATTTTATTTGCACGTTGATTTTCTATTTCCATGTAAGCCCCGCGAACGATCTTTGCCCCAACCTTATAACCTGCGGCTTTTGCTTTTGAATGTAAGGCTTGTAAATAATTTCCTCTATCCCACCTATAACATTGCAGCGTATTAAACACAATCGCTTTTTCCTGATTGTATTTCTCCATCATTTCTTCCATAAGATCATCTGCGGCATCTTGCATCCAAGATTCCTCTCCATCTGCCAAAACACTAATATCATTCTTATAGGCAGCCCCACAAATAAGATCTACTCTATTCTTAACGCGAGCCCATTCTTCTTCTTCCTCTGTGCTTAAAGCTTCTTTCAAAGAAACCTTTTCCCAAATTTCAAATCTTCCAACTCCGGTTGGTTTAAAAACAGCATAAGGAAGTTCTTTCTTTTCTGAAGCAAATTCAATAATACTGATCTTCTTTTTCATGGCAGCGTCAAATTCCGCCTCCTCCACTTTTCCTTCTACAGAATAATCTAAAATACTATGAACTTTCTTAGTATACATTTTTTCGATCACCTTCATACAATCCTCCATAGTCTCACCACCACTAAATTGATTAAAAATGGTGCTTTTAATAAGACCTTCTACCGGTAAATGCAGTTTCAAGGATATTTTGGTAAGATATGTGCCAATCTTAACTAAGGTTGGCCTATTGATCATGTTAAATAAAAACAGCGCTCTATTAAGATCATCGTTAGATTTTAATTTAAAAGCAGTCTCGGTATCATCAAATATTTTTTGTGTGATCATCTATAGGATATTAATGAAACAAATATAATTATTGAGTTAGGATAATTTAATTATTTTCTGCTTATTTTCGATATCTATAAATTTAAACAAAACCTTTTAAAATATGACTGTTTTAGCTAGTCAAGCCCCGATTTTTTATGCTGAAAACGGGAGCGCCGAATTATCTAATTACCTAAGAGCTTCCAAACCTTCCATGATCTTTGTTCTGGTAGACTCTAATACTCACAATAATTGCCTGAATATTTTTCTTCAGCAGCTAGAAACAACTATTAAAATTGAAGTAATTGAGATGGAAGCCGGCGAAGAACACAAAAATATTGAAACATGTTCTGGAATCTGGGAAACCCTGTCTGAGCTAGGAGCAGATAGAAAAAGCCTGCTTATTAATTTAGGTGGTGGCGTAGTTACAGATCTTGGTGGGTTTGTGGCAAGTACTTTTAAAAGAGGTATTCCTTATATTAATGTACCCACTAGCCTACTAGCGATGGTCGATGCGTCGGTTGGAGGAAAATGCGGAGTAGACCTCGGGAATTTAAAAAATCAAATCGGTGTTATTAATCAGCCGGAAATGGTTTTAATAGATTCTCATTATTTAACTACGCTACCAGCGAATGAAATGCGCAGCGGTTTGGCTGAGATTTTAAAACATGGACTCATTGCAAATGAAGTCTATTGGGAAAAAGCAACCAACCTTGAAGCCCTTACATTAGAAGATCTTGACAGTCTTATTATAGAATCTATCGACATAAAATCTAGAATTGTTCAGGAAGATCCTACAGAAAAAAGTGTTAGAAAAACTCTGAACTATGGCCATACCTTAGGTCATGCTATAGAATCCTATTTTTTAACCAATCCTAATAAAATCAGGTTACTTCATGGGGAAGCAATTGCAGCAGGAATGATCATGGCTACCCATCTTTCTTATAAGATATGTGGCTTCCCTGAAAAAAAATTAGAGAATATCACGAAAAAAATCAATGAATTATTTCCGAAGATAAATCTCATAGAAGAAGATTACGAAACGGTGCTTGATCTTCTTAAATTTGACAAAAAAAATTCACACGGGAACATAAATTTCGTCCTTTTGAAGGATATTGGAAAAGCAGAATTAGATGTAATTGTGCCAAATGACCAGCTAATAAAGGCCATGAATTATTATTTAAAAAATTAAATTGAAAATTTATTTGACAGCTTGAAAATAATGCTATTTTTACTATAATTGCATCATCAAATCTTAGTTATGAAAAGAGTCATTGTAGATTACAAAAAGTTAACTCCAGAAATTTTAAGCCTATTGGTAGACAAATATCCTGATGGATATGATGATGACCATGTAATTTCATTTAAAAACGCTAAAAATGAAACTGTCGAGGCGGTAGAAGTGCGAACAGAAGATTCTATTTACTTGGTTAAGGTAAGTACCAAGTTAGAGAATAGTATGGCAAACTACGACGAAGATGATTATGATGATTCCGATTTCAATGAGCCAATATCTGAAATTCCCGAAAAAGATAATGGCGAGGAATTGGATGATGACGATGATCTCGATAGTTAAATCAATAACAAAGCGGCCTGTTTCTAAACAAGCCGCTTTTCACTTTATTATATATCTTAAGGTTTAAGCATGTTGCATATCGTGCTTTCCTTCATTTATCTCTTCAATAAGTTTGGCATTAAAAGCCGGAAGATCATTTGGATTTCTGCTTGTAACCAAGGCCTCATCTACAACCACTTCTTCATCTACCCAGTTTGCACCTGCATTCATAAGATCTTTTTTGATAGAATTAAAAGAAGTCATTTTTCTACCTGCAACTACATCTGCTTCTATTAAGATCCAAGGTGCATGACATATTGCAGCTACTGGTTTCTTTTGCTTAAAGAAATCCCTTACAAAGTTTAAGGCATCCTCTTCTCTTCTTAATATATCTGGGTTAATAACTCCTCCAGGCAACATAAGCGCATTGTAATCTTTAGCATTCACTTCGCTCAAAGTTTTATCTACCTTATACTCCTTAGACCAATTTCCATCTGCCCAAGATTTTATATTTCCAGATTTCAAACTAACTATTTCAACTTGAAACCCTTCCTTTTCCATTGCTTCTTTAGGAGATTTTAATTCACTTTCTTCAAATCCATCTGTTGCCAAAATGGCTATTCTCTTTTTCATAATCGTTGATTTAAATATTAAACTTCTAATTATTCAAAGATACTTTTTATGACTTTCAATACTTATTAAGAGGTTTATAAAAAATGATGCATTTTGGTTAAACCTCTGCTAAATAGGATTTGGTTTTGTTAATTAGTGTTAGGAGAATTAGATTCCAAATCCTTCATAATCTTATCGTCCTTTCTTAACTTTTCTTTTTTTTTGTCTAGTTTTTCTAATTCTTGGTGAATTGCAGGCTCACCGAATTCTGTAGGAGTTATCTTCTCCTTAATGTATCTTGCATATTGGACAGTGAATTCTGCACCATAAAACATAATTAAGCAGGTATAATTAACCCAAAGTAGAATAAGTACCATAGACGAGGCTCCTCCATACACTGAAGCTGGATCTGTTCTTCCAAAATAAATTCCAATAAGATATTCCCCTATCATGAAAAGAATCGTAGTTAATGCGGCGCCATAAAGAGTGATCTTCCATCGAATTTTGATATCTGGCAATAATTTAAATATAGAAGCAAAAAGTAAGGTGATAAATACAAGAGAAAGAAGCGAGTTCACGATATCTAAACCGAATTCAGTTAAAACAGGAGCATAACTTTCTATATAATCGCTAAACATTCTAATGAGGGTCGAAACAATTAGGCCTAAAAGCATTAGAAATCCTATAACTAGAATCATCCCAAAGGAAATTACGCGATCCATGAACATTTTAAAATAAGAATCCTTCTTTTCAGCAACATTCCAAATATTATTCATTGCTTTCTTCAGCTGAAAAAACACTCCTGTTGCTCCAAAAAGTAGCATAAAGACACCAAAGATAATGGCAAGAGTGGAATTACTACTTAAGGCTGCATTACTGATCATGTTTTCTACGATCATTGCAGAATCCTTCCCTATAAATTCTGTTATCTGTCCCGTAATTCTTCCCTGCACGGCTTCCCTTCCAAAAAAATAACCAGCAATACTCACTATAATAATCATTAACGAGGGCAATGAAAAAAGAGTATAATACGCGATAATGGCACTTCTTGCCCAAGGATCATTACTAATCCAGCTTTCATATGCTTCCTTTAAAAGCTTCCAAAAGGTCTTCAGTTTTTTCATAACCCATAATGAGATTTAAATAGAACCAGATGGTGTTTTTGATGTCCTGCAGAAATAAATCCAGCGGCACGTGGGCTTAAATGCGATTTACTTGCTTCTCCAATTTTACAGTACATATCATCCTCAAAGCTTTCAAAAAGGGCTATCCCAGCATCTCTTACAACTTCAAATTCTTTAATAAAGCTGCTAAGACTTCTCCTTTCTGCTTTGGACACGGGAACATAAGCATCTTGATCAAATCCCGGTAGCGGCGTAAGATCTTCACGTGCAATAGTTAAAGCTCTATACTGGAAGATTCGCTCTGTATCAATAATATGTTGAAGAGACTGTGCAACCGTCCATTTCCCTGCTGCATAAGAATGTTTTAAATCTTCTTCTTGTAGACCTTTTAAGAAAATCACAAATTCCTTTTTCTGATCTTTTAAAATTGAGATCAAATCTCCATCAGGCAATTTATCTATATACGTTTGATAAAAGGAATTATATTCTGAGGTTAATAATTGTGATGTTGTCATAATTTAAATGTAATTTTTAAAACTTCAAGGTATAAAAAAACCCTTTAGACCAAATGGAATAAAGGGTTTTATGAAAAAAACAAATGATTTACAATTCTTTAAATATAGAATGCATTAAACGCTTTTTATCGTTCATACTTTCCTCTAAGGAAATCATTGTTTCTGTTCTATAAACTCCTTCAATATCATCTAATTGAAATATTATCTCTTTTGCATGCTGCGTGTTTTTAGCACGTATTTTACAGAAAACATTAAATTTCCCTGTAGTTACGTGGGCAACAGTTACAAATGGAATATCGTTTATTCGCTCTAAAACAAATTTTGTTTGAGAAGTGTTCTTCAAAAATATCCCTACGTAAGCTATAAATGCATATCCTAATTTTTCATAGTTTAATGTCAATGTAGAACCCAATATTATTTGCGCCTCTTCCATCTTTTTAACACGCACATGCACGGTTCCTGCAGAAATATTTAATTTTTTAGCAATATCAGTAAACGGGGTACGCGTATTCTCGATTAACATATCCAGAATCTGATGATCGGTTTCGTCTAATTTATATTTTGCCATAATTCTTAAAGTCTTTTAATGAAACACAAAATTAATACAATTTCACTAGACATATAGCAAAGAAATTTAATTTTTTTCCTAATTTATCATTAATACCTCATAATTAACAAGAATTTTATCTACTATAACGTTTTCGGTGAGTAAATTATGGTCAGGAAGAGTGACGCTCTTAAAATCGCAGTTGATTTCCTTGTGTGCAAAGAACTCTAATTTTGGAGAAATGTTTTCTACGAACGGTAAAAAAATCACCTCTGCATCTTTTAAAATTTCTTTAAACTGGATCGCTATATCAACATTCTTCCCCTTAATCTCTGCATTTCTTAAAATCAAATCGTAAAACAGTTTCTCGTTTTCTGGAATATTAAAATATACAGAGGTGTCAATTTTCTTATATGCTTGAGTTGCAACTGCATTTAAGCCTGAAAAAAGGGCATAAAAGACATATTCTCTTGTTTTCTCCCGAGCGTAATCGCCCTTAGAATGACCAGCCTCAAATAAAATGGTTGGCACTCCCAAGCTCTGGAAAGTATCCCCCGTACAATTGGCATTAAAACCATCGTCATATCTTCCAATACTGTCTGGAATAAGCTTAGAGAGGTCTTCATAGATAGCACCTATAACCTTCATAGACTCTTCGCGAGACTTGGTTACAGACCTTTCAATGTCTTCTGAAGGGGTTAGAAAAGATAAAGTAGCTGGAAATTCATTTGCACCAGCACTAAATATAGTGCGCTGATCATGAAGATTGAAGCAAAAATCTGGCTGAAGATCATCAAATGTCTTTCTTAAAACTTGACTTTCCACCTGAGTTAAGTTTTTTGCATCTCTATTTAGATCGATCTCATTAGCATTTACACGACTATAAGATCTTGCTCCATCTGGATTTAGCATTGGGATTATATATAAAGTACAATTACTCAATATATCCTTTACTAAAGAATCCTGCGTATGATCGCTAAAAACATTCAGCATATCAAAAACAGCTTTTGTAGTAGTAGATTCATTTCCGTGCATTTGAGACCACATGAGAATTTTAAGTTTTCCAGAACCAACTTTAATTAAATGGATAGGTTCCCCTAAAGTTGATTCCCCTAAAACTTCTACCTCAAAATTCGAGGCCGCCTTTTTTAGCGGATTAGAAATATGGGTAGCATTTATATATCTCCCAGTTAGAGAAGCCTCTTTGAAAGTTTTGTAATTATTTAATATAGATGAAAGTATATTTATCATGTTTACAAAAGTAAATAATCATTAATTTACAAATGTAAACAGTCAAAATCAACTAACCTGTTTACATTAGTAAACAATTTATTGAAAACTATTAGAACACAGAATGGAAAAATTCCAATATTAGATATTAATTCACTTAAATTGCTTGTTTTTAGTCTATTGACCACTTTAATTTAAACATTAAGTTGATATTAATTAAGTTAAATCACAATTGCAACTTGCTATATTGGTTACATTGTTTTACATTTGTAAACACATAAAGATCAATATTAAATTTACAATGGTAAACAGTGATGAGTTCTCAAAAAGACTAGAAATAATCCTAGATTATTATGATATTTCGGCAGCTGCATTTGCAGATGCTATCCAAGTTGGTCGCTCCTCCATCTCCCATATTTTATCTGGAAGGAATAAACCCAGCCTAGATTTTGTGCTTAAAATTGTGCAAACATATCCTGAAGTAGAATTGTATTGGCTCTTAAATGGGAAAGGCAATTTTCCTAAATTGGAGTTTGAGAATACGATTCCCTCAAGTAAATCAGAAACTCCTGCCCCATTAGTTCGGGATGAAAAACCAAAAAGTGAACAACCAATTGAAAGTTCTCTTAAACCCGAGAGTCTTCCCGGAAGTAGCTTTTCCGCCAAAACGATTAAAAGAGTGGTGCTTTTTTATGAGGATGGCACTTTTGAGGCCTTCGAAAATTAATGATTAGACTATATTATCTTTATTTTTGCAGTAAGAAAGCCTAGAATGGACATTTAAAATAAATGATCAATTCTGCTTCCGTGAATAAAACGAACTCAATAATCGTTGAAATCTTATTTAAATGAAAAAACTCATCCTTTCCCTCTGCATATTTTTTCTGTTAGTCTCTTGCTATTCCCCAGAGAAAGAATGCAAACAATTCCATACAGGAACATTTAAATTTGAATCTTATTTAAATGGAGAACTAGTCACTTCTACTTTCACTAGGAATGACACGCTGGAAGTAGACACTTTTAAAGGCTCTGTAGACACCTCCTCTGTGAGATGGATCAATGATTGCGAGTATATAATAAAGAATCTACACCCTAAAAATATAGCAGAAAGAAAACCTTTGCATATTAAGATACTTACCACAAAAAATGATTCCTATACTTTTGAATATGGTTTGGTTGGAGACCCAAAGAAGAAGAAAGGTACCGTAACCAAGGTTAGAGATTAATTAGGTTTTTTGGATATGCCTGGTCTCGTCCAGCATAGTCTTTACCACCTCGCTAACATGTACCAAAGCATCGAGAGCTTCATTATCTTTCTTTGGACTCACTAAGATCCTAAAACACACTTCGAGAAGCTCAGAGTGGCAATATCGAAATACGAAACTGTCTTGAAGTATCGATAGTTTCAGGGACTTTCTCTGAACTCACTGATATGCTGAAATAATTCCGTAAACTATCAGGACAGCATGACGAAACTAAGAAAGAGTTAAATAAACAAAATTGAAAGATTATTCGATTTTTCTGTTTTTTAGAAGATTGTTTTGCTCTTGCATCAAATCTGTTAGATCAGACAGCAACTGAATTTCCTTAGGAGTTTCAACTGTTTTATCTTTAGGGTCTTGTGCTTTTCTCCTGAAGTTATTCATGAACTTGACCACGAGAAAAATGGTAAATCCAATGATCACGAAATCTAGCAAAGCTTCTATCAAGGCGCCATAGCCTATCGCTATCTCTTTTACTTCCACAGCACCAGCTTGAGTAGCATTAATTCCATCCCGAAGTATAATTCTTCTGTCTGCGAAATTAACCCCATCTGTGAGTAAGGAAAGAGGCGGTAATACAACTTGTTTAACCAGAACGTCCACAACTTTATTAAAGGCAGTACCAATTATGATACCTACCGCCATGTCTATCATATTGCCTTTAACGGCAAACTCCTTGAATTCTTTAAACAGACCCATTACTCATCAAATAACTTTGTTTGACTTTCCTCTCCATTATTTTTTTCCTTGTAAATAATCCCTGAAGAGCTATTGTCTTGTTTCTTATTTTCCTCTCCTTCGACAACTTCCTCCTCCTCAACTTCCAATTCCTCGAGAGCTACTTCTTCCACCTCATAAGGTGTAGGTTCTAATAAATTAATTTGCTTAATTTTTTCTGTAGTTAACTGGTTTCCAAGTGCTTTAACTCCTTTTACCGAAATAAACTCTTCAATATTAATTATTTGATTCTCCTTGCTATCTTTCCCTCTTATTTTAGAAAAAACAAGCTCCACTTGTGGAATATAATCTGTAGAAACCAATTCTAAATAAGATTTCTCATGATCTCCTATAAACTGCTCTTCTCTATCTTCATGTTCAATTAAGAATCGCTTCACATAATAGCGCTCCTTCTCTGCTTCCCAATAAACTGCAGAAATAGGCTTCTTAGGAACCCATTTTTCAAGGATTATAAATTCATCATCAAACCTGGTGGTTAATTCTGGCTTAATAGTTTTAGCAACTCCATCTTGAGTAACTAGCAATAGTCTATCCTCTCCCTTGAATTCACCTAATAAATCTCCACGTTCATCTACATTTAACCTCTTCACACTATCATCAAACCAAATTCTCCGAGGTTTAAGTGTAGAAACACCTTCTTCTTTAAGTTCTATCTTTTTAACCGCATATTTGGTGACGATATTTCCTTTTACATTTCGGCCCTTAATTGCCATGTCTGCAAAGTCTACTTCAAATTTAAGCTTCTTAATACTGCCTACTTGTCTTAGATACACGGTTACAACCTCAGCTTCTCCATTAGGATTTGCTGAAAAATACAATATCTTGGACTCTTTTTTACCCTGAGAAACAGGATATTCCCGATCTCTGGTTATAGAAGTCACCGCAAAGCGTTTTATATAAGAAGAACCACCTTTCCCATCACG
Organism: Gillisia sp.; assembly: GCA_024635715.1. Lineage (GTDB taxonomy): Bacteria > Bacteroidota > Bacteroidia > Flavobacteriales > Flavobacteriaceae > Gillisia. The sequence continues at coordinate 4,985 of JAGXIK010000050.1, read as the reverse complement.
ATAGATCAAATTATAGATAGTCCGCTTATCTTTCTTTTTAAAGACAGCCACATGAACAATATCTTTTCCTATAAATGTTTTGGAATCTACTTTGGTGACCATCATAATCCCATCTGCAGTAAAACAAATGATATCATCTATATCTGAACAGTCTGCTACAAATTCATCCTTTTTTAAAGAGGTCCCAATAAAACCTTCTTTTCTATTTACATAAAGCTTTGTGTTGTGCATAGCCACTTTAGAAGCCTCTATGTCTTCAAATAGTTTAAGCTCTGTTTTGCGCTCCCTTCCTGCTCCATATTCCTTTTTTAAACGTGCAAAATAGGCTATAGCAAAGTCTACAAGATGATCTAAATGATGTTTCACTTGCGCTATTTCATCTTCTAAAGCATCAATTTTTTGTTGCGCTTTATCTATATCGAATTTAGAAATCCTTTTAATTCGGATTTCTGTTAATCTAGTTATGTCTTCTTCGGTAACTGCACGTTTTAAATGTGTAGTATGTGGTTTTAAACCCTTATCTATCGCATTTATAACGCCTTGCCAAGTCTCTTCTTCTTCAATATCACGATAGACCCGGTTTTCTATAAAAATTCGTTCTAGTGATGCAAAATGCCATTGCTCTTCAAACTCCTCTAATCTAATCTCCAAATCACTTTTAAGAAGGCTGAGAGTGTGATCTGTAGATCGTTTAAGCATTTCTGAAACGCCAAGAAAGATCGGTTTATTGTCAATGATCACACAACCTAGCGGAGAAATAGAATTCTCGCAGGTAGTAAAGGCATATAATGCATCTATCATTTTATCTGGAGACACATTTGGCGGTAAATAGATCAAGATCTCCACATGCTCCGCAGTGTTATCCTCTATTCGCTTGATCTTTATCTTGCCTTTATCGTTTGCTTTTAATACAGATTCTATTAAAGAAGTGGTTGTGGTGCCAAAGGGTATCTCTGTTATTGCCAGTGTATTCTTATCGTATAGAGATATTTTTGCGCGAACCCTTACTTTTCCTCCACGTTTCCCATCATTATAATTTGAAACATCTGCTTCTCCTGACGTTGGAAAATCTGGAAATAATTTAAAACTCTTCCCCTTTAAATGTTTAATAGAAGCATCTATAAGTTCAATAAAATTATGAGGTAAAATACGGGTACTTAATCCTACCGCAATTCCTTCAGCACCTTGCGCAAGTAATAATGGAAATCTAACAGGTAGATTTACTGGTTCCTTTTTTCTACCATCATAAGAAAGCTGCCAATTGGTTATTTTAGGATTATAAATAACTTCCAAAGCAAATTTGGAAAGCCTGGCTTCAATATATCTAGGTGCAGCCGCGCGGTCTCCGGTAAAAACATTCCCCCAGTTTCCCTGCATATCTATAAGCAGTTCTTTTTGCCCAACCTGTACCATGGCATCTCCAATACTCGCATCACCGTGAGGATGATACTGCATGGTATGCCCAACTATATTGGCTACTTTATTGTATCTCCCATCATCCAGATCTTTCATAGAATGCATGATCCTGCGCTGTACTGGTTTAAAACCATCTTCTACAGCCGGAACAGCACGTTCTAAAATTACATAAGAAGCATAATCTAAAAACCAATCTTTGTACATTCCTGTAACCCGAATAAGTTTTTCTTTAGACTGCTCCTGTTCTCCTGGCCCTTCTTGGGAATTATCTTGATATTCTAAATCCATTAAGACTCTACTTTGTTTTTCTCAAGCACTTTTCTAAGCGACTCGATCATTCCTCGTTTCTTCTTTTTATTTAAAAAGGTAATATTGAAGGTGTATTTTCTTGGCCCTTTTTTTCTTCTACTCCTAATATAAATTCTGAGGGTGGCATAAAAAAAGAGATCTATAACTTTAAAATCTATTAGTTTCCCTTTTGGAAATTCTGCTCTTTTTACTCGGTATTCCATGAATTTTGAAAAAAACAACCCATTGTTCTTAAAATTCAAAGTTTCTCCATCACTATCAAAATCGAAAAGCTGCCCGATCCTGTGGAAATAAATCCCGAAAATAATAAGTAAAATATTTGGTAGAAAATGACTAAAAGTAATAGTGCTTTCATTATCTGAAGCCATTAACTCTAAATTCACAAAGATATTTGTTACAAAAGCTGCTACAATTATCATATAGATAGATGGAACAAGCTTAGTTTCACTAGTATTTTTAAACCTCATAGGCTATTCCTCTATCAAATCGAGTTCGACTTTTAAATTATCTATTATAAATTCCTGCCTGTCTGGCGTATTTTTACCCATATAAAACCCCAACAATTCTTCAATAGACATTTCTTTATCTAACATTACGGGATCCAGTCTAATATTTTCCCCAATAAAATGCTTGAATTCGTCTGGAGATATCTCTCCAAGTCCTTTAAATCGGGTGATTTCTGCTTTCCCGCTCAATTTCTCTTCAGCTTGTTGTTTTTCCAACTGGCTGTAGCAATATATTGTTTCCTTTTTATTCCGAACCCTAAATAAAGGAGTTTGTAAAATATATAAATGATTTTCTTTTATAAGCTCTGGAAAGAATTGAAGGAAAAATGTTATTAATAACAACCTAATGTGCATTCCATCTACATCGGCATCAGTTGCAATTACGATATTGTTATATCTTAAATCTGCAATAGATTCTTCTATATTTAAGGCTGCTTGCAATAAATTAAACTCTTCGTTCTCGTAAACGATCTTTTTAGAAAGTCCATAACTATTTAAAGGTTTCCCTTTTAAACTGAAAACAGCTTGAGTGTTTACATCTCTGGATTTAGTTATACTACCACTCGCAGAATCTCCCTCGGTTATAAATAAAGTAGATTCTAAATATTTCTCTTTCTTACTATCCCCTAAATGAATTCTACAATCTCTAAGTTTTTTATTGTGTAAACTTGATTTTTTCGCTCTATCCTTGGCTAATTTTCTAATTCCCGATAATTCCTTCCGCTCGCGTTCTGCCTGTAAAATCTTTCTTTGTAATTTATCTGCAGTCTCCGGATTCTTATGAAGATAGTTATCCAGATATTTTTTTAGAAAATCGTTAATGTGTGTTCTTACGGTTGGTAAATCTCCTCCCATATCTGTAGAACCTAATTTAGTTTTGGTCTGACTTTCAAAGACAGGCTCCATTACTTTTATACTAATTGCTGTAACCACAGATTTTCGAATATCTGAAGATTCATAGTTCTTACCGAAGTATTCTCTGATGGTTCTTACTAAAGATTCCCTATAAGCGGCTAAATGCGTTCCTCCCTGAGAAGTATTTTGTCCATTTACAAATGAATGGTATTCTTCAGAATATTGAGTTTTACTATGTGTAAGTGCAAGCTCTATATCTTCACCCCTTAGATGGATAATTGGATATAATTGATCATCTTCATTAATACTATCTCCCAGAAGATCTTTTAATCCATTTTCAGAATAAAATTTCTCACCATTAAACATTATAGTAAGTCCAGGATTTAAATACACATAATTTTTGAGCATTTTTTCGATATACTCATTACGATATTTAAAGTTTTTGAAAATAGATTCGTCTGGAGTGAAAGAAACCTTTGTTCCACGACGTCTTGAAGTTTCATCAAGTTCTTCTTCATTTATCAAATTTCCCTGCTCAAATTCTGCCGATTTAGATCTTCCATCTCTGGTAGATTCAACCTTAAAATTGGAAGACAATGCATTTACTGCTTTTGTACCAACTCCATTTAAACCAACAGATTTCTTAAATGCCCGGGAGTCATACTTCCCACCCGTATTCATTTTAGAGACTACATCTACCACTTTACCTAATGGAATACCACGACCGTAATCCCGAACAATTACACGTTGGTTTTGAACAGAAATTTCAATGGTCTTACCTGTTCCCATCACAAACTCATCTATACTATTATCTAAAACCTCTTTTAGAAGAATATAAATCCCATCATCTGCAGTAGAACCGTCACCAAGTTTTCCAATATACATTCCGGGGCGCATTCTAATGTGCTCCTTCCAGTCTAAAGAACGAATGTTATCTTCGGTATACTTAGTTTCTTCTATCATAAATAGTTTGTGGCATTGAGTCGCTAATATAAGGCTTACATTAAAAAATTGAAATAGGTAGCCAACAAAGTAATTAACAAATAAATTAAGAATATTTTAATAAGAATTGCCAATTATTTTTCCAGAGAAACTAAATTGAATATTTCTCTTAATGTATATCCATTTATGTCATAAATGTGACTAGTCAACCTGTCCCGAATCGTCGGGATATTTCAGGGTCTACATTTATTACAATAATTTACCGATTTATAAGATTCTGAAACTCTCGAAGAGTCGAGACAAAACTGACGCCTTTATATGTATATAATACTTAACCAACAATCTTTACTTTTTTACAAAAAACAGAAAAATCTCACATTTCTGTAAGATTCATTTTCTGATAATTATTTGGAAGCTATTTAAACATTAAATCTAAAATGCATTACATCTCCGTCTTTAACTATATATTCTTTACCTTCTACTTTCATCTTACCGGCTTCTTTCACTTTTGCTTCGCTACCAAAAGAAACAAAATCCTCATAAGCTATTACCTCAGCACGAATAAAACCTTTTTCGAAATCTGTATGTATCACTCCTGCGGCTTGAGGCGCGCTAGATCCAACTGGAATGGTCCAAGCTCTCACTTCTTTAACTCCTGCTGTAAAATAGGTTTGTAAGTTAAGAAGCCTGTAGGCTCCGCGAATAAGTTTTGCTGAACCCGGTTCATCTAATCCTATATCCTGAAGAAATATTTTTCTTTCTTCGTAATCATCAAGCTCAGTAATATCAGCTTCAGTCCCTACTGCCAAAACGATTACCTCAGCATTTTCATCTTGTACCGCTACTTTCACCTTCTCTACAAATGCATTCCCATCTACAGCTGCTTTTTCATCTACATTACATATATACATTACCGGTTTATCTGTAATAAGTTGAAGGTTCTTAATGAATTCTTCT
>JAGXIK010000049.1 GCA_024635715.1 Gillisia sp. | reverse complement strand
TTGAACAAACTCACTTGTAAGGCTTTTTTAGCATCTTTTAAAAGTTGTTTGACCTCTTTTAAGCTACTATTTCTTATTTGAGCAATTTCTTCCAGAGATAGCTCTTCTTTGGTAAATAATTCAAAGACCTGGCGCATTGCCGGAGGTAAATTATGTAACACCATTGCAATGTGATGTTGAAGTTGCTCTTTACTTAGATGTTCATCAATTTCTTCAATCATGGCTTTTTCCTTATCCTCGATAAATACGTGATTTAAGGTATAGTCATTATGATTGTAAGACATATCATCCAATTCTTCAATCATCAGTAGATCTCCGTCCCCGTCTGTACTATATTTTTCCTGCATTTCTACCCATTCTGGTTTGGAATAATCATCAATATTTCTAAAGAAAAGATCATCAAATTCTTCTTCTATAATAGTGTCCTCCAACAACAAATTGGTTTTAATAAATAACCAGTGATAAAAATCTTTTTCATGTTCAACTTCATCAATATTATCATAGATTTCAATGAATAATTGATCGATAAAATCATCGGCTTTATATTTCCCTTTGGAGAAATGTCCTTTTTTTATCGCTGAATTCAATCTTCCGTTTATATACTTTCTTAATTCGGGTATGATCTTCAATACTAATTCGTTAAAAGATTTTTTCTCGCCTTCCTTTTTTAGTTTAATAAGATCGGGAAATGATTTTGTTACGAATAGACGGAATTCCCTTTTGCTTTGGTAATAAGATATATTTGATTGCATAAGAAGAGTACTTTAATGGTTTAGTTATAAAGATGCAAACTTGAGGCTTTATAAAAAATGATATAGATCAGTTAATTAGAAATATAAAAATCTGATATATAGGATTCTAAACATTATTTGTTTGAGTTACATTTGGATAGCTTATTCATTGTTTAATTAGCTCACTTTTTATGTAAGTCTCTACTGATTTTACCGATTAATACTATCAAAATCCTTTTAAATTAAGAGTCTTAATTGATACTAGTTATATTCTAGTATTAGACTCAAATATTACAATTGATTATACATTTATGAAAACTCAACATACAAAATATTCCATATTAGACCTTGCTTTAGTTTCTGAAGGTCATTCTCTAAAACAAACCTATAATGGTGCACTTGAATTGGCGCAAAATGCCGAATCTTTTGGGTACACTCGCTATTGGTTAGCAGAGCATCACAATGCTCCTAATATTGGGAGTAGCGCTACCTCGGTCCTAATTGGTTACCTAGCCGAAGGTACAAACACTCTTCGTATTGGTTCTGGAGGAGTTATGCTACCAAACCACTCTCCATTAATCATTGCTGAACAATTTGGCACCTTAGCATCTTTATATCCTAACCGAATTGATCTGGGCTTGGGGAGAGCACCAGGAACAGACAGAGATACAGCACAAGCAATACGTTCAGATTTTATGCAAGCTGCACAATCTTTTCCTGCCGAATTAGATAAGTTAGAAAAATACTTCTCTGCAGAGAATGCGAGTTCTAAAGTCCGTGCCACGGTAGCAGAAGGAGTGGAGGTTCCCATCTATATATTGGGTTCCAGTACAGATAGTGCCCATCTAGCCGCTAAAAAGGGATTACCTTATGCTTTTGCCAGCCATTTTGCAACTACCCATTTATGGGACGCAATAGAAATTTACCGTAAAGAATTCCAAGCATCGGAAGATTTAAAAGAAGCTTACGTAATGGCAGGAGTAAATATTATTATTGCAGATACAGATGAAGAAGCCGAACGTTTATCTACATCCTTAATTCGAATGATCGTTGGGATATTTACAGGCAAACGAGATTATGTGCAACCTCCCACAGCTATGACCGATGAGCTTGAGGAGGTACTCAAACACCCTCAAATTCACCAGATGTTGAAGTATTCTTTTATTGGGAGTAAAGCTACAGTGAAAGCTCAGGTAAAAGATTTTATGGAGCAAACCAAAGCTGATGAGCTTATTGCTGTTACTAATATTTATGGTGTAAAAGACAGGATTAGATCTTATCAATTATTTGCGGAAATCATGAAGGAATTGAATGAGTAAACTAATGATGATGTCATCGGAATCTATCAAATTTCTAAATAAGTCTTAACCATATTTGTAAAGAGGAAATGCTCGCTTAAACCTTTAATTATTGTTTTCATTTTCCCGTTTAGAACCTGGTTAAAATCTTATTTATATAATTTAGATTTTTCCAAAGGATGGAATAGGAGAGATGCGAGGTATGAAGTAACAATGAAAAATAAAGAATTGAAGCCTCGGTTGATGCATTTGATAAGAAAAGCTTTTGTTGCATTCTAAGATAGACTTGAGAAGTAAGCAAAGAATAAATTTTGTAAATTTATTTCATGGCTGATACCGATCAATGCAAAAACTGTGAGGAAATATTCGATGCCTCCTTTGATTATTGTCCCTATTGCGGACAAGAGACTGCAGACAAACTCACATTTGGAGTGCTTTTTAGGAACACTATTAGCAATTATTTTTCAATAGACGCACGTTTTTTTAAAAGTTTTGTTCCATTAATGACCAAGCCCGGAGTGTTGGCGAGGTGTTTTGTAGATGGAAAAAGACTTTCTTATTTGCATCCCGCTCAATTCTATCTCTTTATTTCGGTAGTATTCTTTTTTCTTTTCTCCTTTACAATTCGAAAAGCCGACAATCGGGTTTCAAATGCTTTAAAAGAGGAGTTTAATAAAGAAGTGACAATAGATTCTTTGCCGGTAAAGGTCAATCCAGAGGGCGCCGAAGCTGTTAAAAAAGCACTAAAAGAGAACCAGCAGAATACAGGAATGTCTAATGAAGATATTGAGGAAATAGATTCTTTAGTGAAAGGCGAAAAAAATATCCCGGATCTCAACATTAATTTTCAAGGAGACCTACTAGATTCTTTAATTACAAGTGGAGCCCCAAGAGCTGAGAAGCTAAAGGCAATGGGATTGAAGGAAGATGCTAATTTTTTCACCACTAAGGTATATTCACAATTATTAAAACTATACGAGCAGCGGGGTGGTGGAGTTCTTCAGGCGTTGTATGATACGATTCCCATTGCAATGTTCTGCGTGCTACCTTTATTTGCTCTTTTACTACTGTTGTTTTTCTGGAAGCACGGCAAGTTTGCACATCATTTGGTTTTTAGTTTTTATTTTTTCACGTTCTTATTTACAACTTTTTGTATTCTAATTTTAATAAGTAAAATCATAGCTTTTCCGGTTTGGATCAATGTGTTAGTATTTATGTCTTTTATAATCTACCTAATTTTAGCCTTACGCCATTTTTATAAAAATCGTTGGTTTGTCACAATAGTAAAAGCCTGTTTTATATACTTTATTTTTGGCTTTATAATTTTACCACTTGCCATGATTGGCGTTGTTTTCGTTTCGTTTATGCTATACTAATAGAGTTATTAGGAATGCAATTCATAATAAGGAAGATGTTAGTAGCATTTTTTCTGTGCTCATCATTTCACTACACTAGTTAGAAAACCTAGAAAGATTTAGAAAAGCACATATTAAGTATATCACTACCTACCATGTTTGAACTAGGTACAAATAATCCAGTAATCTTACTTTTAATTTCAATGGAATTGTCTAGGTCGATAGCTATAAAGGTATAAGCTCATTTATGGATCAACCACCTTCTAATCCATTTCTGAAGATAAATAGCCTGTCTTGGTAATAGCCGTGAAACAGAATTAATATATTATCTTTAATATTAAGGCAATTACAGATTTCAGGTTACCTCTTCCCCTCAGTTAATTTTTACTGTATTGCTATTATTACAAGTTTTTCTATAATTAGATTTTTACAGCTATCTATTTGGGGAAATTGTAAAGGCTAGATTTAATTAATCTTATAAGAATAAATCAAAAGATCAGATATGTTACAAAATGTTTTATTAGAACGCGAAATATATTCATCAGAAGAACATAAAATGACCCAAAAAATGATCCAGGATTTCATCAAGAATGAAATTATGGATCAAACCGAAGAATGGGATAAAAATGGAATGGTTAGCCGAGAGATCTGGGAACGTGCTGGAGAATTAGGTTTACTATGCATAGATATGCCTGAAGAGTATGGCGGAAGTGGTTTAGATTTCAGTTTTAGCGCCTTATTCATTGAAGAACTTGCAAAAGAAGGAGTCAGCGGGCCAGGTTTTTCATTACACTCAGATGTTATTGCTCCGTATCTTTTAAAGTATGGTACCGAAGCTCAAAAGCAAAAATATCTTCCTAAAATGGCTTCCGGAAAAATGATCACTTCCCTTGGTATGACAGAGCCAAACTGTGGTAGTGATCTTCAGGCTATCACCACAAGCGCGGTAGATAAAGGAGACTATTATTTGGTGAACGGACAGAAAACCTTTATCACAAATGGTTATATGAGTGATATGTCTATAGTAGCAGTAAAAACCAATCCTGGAACAGAGAAAGAAGGCGTGTCTTTATTAATAATGGAAAGCGATTCTGAAGGTTTTGAAAAGGGAGTTCCTTTCAAAAAAATAGGGATGAAAGCACAGGATACCTGTGAATTATTTTTTGATGATGTAAAAGTTCCAAAAGAAAATTTATTAGGAGAAGAAGGTTCAGGGTTTAAAATTATGATGAAAGAATTAGCCAGAGAGCGTTTAATAGTAGCGCTTAATGCTATAGGTGGGGCAGAAGGAGCCATTAAAAAAACTATAGAATATACCTCTACAAGAACCGCATTTAAGCAACCAATTGCAGGATTCCAGAATACACAATTTAAACTTGCTGAATGTGCGACACAATTGCAAATACATCAGGCATTTTTAGATCGTTGTACACAATTATTATCTAAGCATGAACTAACTGCAGAAAGTGCTTCCATGGCGAAATATTCAGCAACAGAAATGCACAGTAAAGTTGTAGATGAATGCCTTCAATTATTTGGAGGTTATGGGTATATGTGGGATTATCCAATTGCCAGAATGTATGCAGATAACAGGGTAGCAAGAATTTATGCTGGAACCAATGAGATAATGAAAGTATTGATAGCTCGCGGTTTGTTTAAAGAATTATTTCAGCAAATGAAAGCATCGAAAAAATAAAATACACCCTTTTTAAAGATATTTCACTTTTAACTTTATTGTAAATTGAACTTATTTTATTTAAACGAATGACGTTTCTCTTCTGTTAAAGATGCGTTTAGTAATAGGTTAAATGTTTTTATAGTATCAAAATTTTGGGTGATTTCTTCAGATACAGCAATCCCGGAAACACCTGTTTCTAATATGTCTTTAACATCTTCTGTGGTTATGTCTCCATATCCAATAATTGGGGTTTCAGTTTTTAAGGCTTCTGTAATTGCACTATAACCGCTTAGACCCAGAGCCGGACTTAAATTGTCTTTAGTTGTTGTAGATCTAAAAGGGCTTAAACTAATATAATCGACTTCTTTATCAATTAATATTTCGCAATCTTGCAAGGTATTTGCTGTTGCACCAATAATTTGCCAAGTGTATAAATACGCTCTCACTTTAGTAGGGCAAGAGTCTGTTTTATCTAAGTGTACACCATCTGCTTTAACCTCTTTTGCTATTTTATGATGATCGTTAATAATTAATCTGGTTTGATAGTGAGAGGTGATTTCTCTAGCTTCTTTGGCTAACTTCAAAAGTTCTTTTTCTGAAACATTTTTTAAACCTAATTGCACTAGTTCAACACCAGAAGTACAGGCTTTTTGGATGTTCTCCAGATGTTCTTTTGCGGAGTTTCCCTGAGATATATAATGTAGTTTAGGTATCATAATGTCTTACTTTCTTTTTATTGGATATACATTTTCCATTTTTAGAAGGGTCTTCTATTTTTTTAATCCCTCATTGAGGGTTTAATTCCCTGAGGCTTGCCTCAAATTTTTAAACGTATTTTCCAATTCATACCTCGTGGGCTTGCCCCGAGGTTCTTGATTAGTAGATTACTCGCCAAAGTTGAAGAGAATCTCCTATTTAAAAATTTCTGCATATCTGTTACAGAATTTTAAAATTAAAGGAGAAGCAAAAATACGAATGTTTAAGTCCCCACTTACAAAGGTTTCTTATGAAAACAGAATTTACTGGGATAGTTTACTTAATATTGAATTATAGCTATCAAATATTCAAAAGCATTCCAGTATAATCTTTGACATAATATCTATCGATATAGTCCTGACGGCCGATATCTGATATTATATCAAATAGCAGAGCTATACGCCGTATTTAAGACACAAACATATTTGTACTATAATGTTCCGCGTTATGTAACTTTGCTTGGGTAAAGCAAAGTATTTGGCACTACACTTTCTTTAAATTTTTCTTCTCGAAACTCTCTCTGAAAAGGTAATGGAACACTTATTAACTGACCGACGCTAGGAGGGAAGGCAATGTGTGTGGAATGGTTATTTTCTCTATGTTAATATGAAACAATAAGTTTTATTGGTGATAATACCTGAGAGCTTTAACTTGTTGTAAATAATAGGAGCCTTTTATAATGATTGGAAAATTAAAATTGGAGAATAACATATTAAAAAGTGAAGAGGATATAACAGGGAAAATATTGTTGCCTTTCCTCAACGATTTAGGACTTGACATATCCGAAATTTCACTTGAAGATTCATTTAAAGTGAGACTTGGAAAGTCCTTAATTAAAAGAGGAAGGTCAGACATATTATGTAAAAAACATGGAAAAAATCTTTTTGTTATTGAAGTTAAAAGTGAAACCGTAGTTATTGATAAAGAGGATATTGACCAAGGTATTTCCTATGCAAGATTATTAGATCAAATAGCCCCTTTCACCATAATTACCAATGGAAGAGATACAAGAATTTTTGATTCTGTTTCGAAGAAAGAATTAACAGGAAGTTCAATTTCTCAAAACTCTTCTTTCTGGAATAATGGTTATACTTTATCGAATCACGAAGAAATAAGGATACGTTTTGAGGCTCTAAGTAAATTTGTATCCCTGTCACCAGGAAATTTGAGAATTTTCTGTGAGAATCAAATTAATAATCGAATGGGCACTATTATTGGGAGTACCAATAGTCCTCATGCAAAATTTGTCAAAGAACTTCATGTCCAAAATAAAGAACTGAAACATTCATTTCAGCGATTTAAGGATTCGGAAAACTCAGTTTTTAGTATAATTGGCGATGCAGGAGTTGGTAAAACAAATGCAATTTGTTCTTTATCTCTTCAAAGTATTGGGGATGATTTTGTGTTCTTTTATAATGGTACTTTACTAGATAAATCCCCAATAGAACTTTTAGCTCAGGACTTGAACATTGTGTTTTCAAGTAAGACCGAAAGTGAGACTGTTCTAAAAAAATTAAATGACCTTGGAAATTTCTCAAATAAGAATATTCTAATTTTTATAGACGGGATTGATGAGTGTATCTATTTTAATATTACTCCAGAATTAAGTGAAATAGCACTGACAATTCGAAATTTAGAAAGAGTAAAGATTTGTTTCAGTTGTAAATCAACATTCTATAGTGAGTTACTTGAAATTAAAGGTACTAAAACTCATTTGTATGAAGAACTGATTAAACATCACGATATAATACCAAGTCTAAATGGTTATCCTGGTTTTCTTTTGAGTGATTTCAGCAAGGATGAAATGGATGATATTATCCCAATTTATAGAAAGGTATTTGGTTTTAAGGGGGAAATTTCCGACTTATTATTAAAGGAACTTCAAAATGGTTTTTTCTTAAGAATATTTAGTGAAGTATACAGTAATAAATCGGTGCCTGAAAAAATAGATGATAAAGATTTAATAAAAAAGTACCTAAAACAATCGCTAGGAAAAACTGAATTAGGTGTAGAACTTGGACTAAGAATTTTGTCTAAAATTGGAAAGGTTTTTTCAGATTATAGGTTTACAGAATTAGAAAGCTTTAAAGGAGAAAGCATTGAAGGCGAAAGCTTGTATGATAAACTGAATCTTTCCGTAGAAGGAAAATTACCTAGGGAATTATTTGATAGAAATTTATTGATAAAATCAAATAATGATGAAACATATGATATATCATTCTACTATTCCAAAATCAGAGATTATATTATCTGCTATCATACACATAAACTACATAAGTTAAGTAATGAAGAGTTTTACGAAGTTCTAAATATTCTTTACGAGAATCGTTTAAGACAAAGTGCTCTTTCATTCTATTGCAACAGTGGGATATCTTCTAGTCATGAAATGATATTGAAAAGGTTTAAACAAGAGAAAGCACTCAATTACGTTAATCAATACGAATCGTATTTGAATGATAATTTTAAAAGGTTTAAAAAATTATTTAATCCCAAAACCGAAGGCAAAATTGGAATAGTTATGCCCAAAGACCTTATAAAAGGGGATGGCTATGCTCTTTTTCCTATCCAGCCGGAGCTCCCAGATAAAATTATTTACGAGGATCTCGCCTTTTCTAAATCATATTATGATAATCCACTTATTCAAAAAGGTGTACAGACATTATATGGAAGTAATACATCTTTGTTAGTATCTGATCAAACTAATGTTTTAATGAAAAACATATTTGAACAGTTAAAGAAGATATTGGAGAATACAAAACTGAATGGATACAATTCAAATATTCTTTTACAAGAAAAAGCAGCATCAATACTATATTGCAACTTTAAAATATTGGGTTATGATTATGATATAAAAGACTTCTATCTTCCAAGATTTGATTTAGTTTACCCTATAGACTTAAAAGATTTAGAGAAACGAATGTATATTGTTGCGGCAACAAAATATTTTAGAAAAGAAGGAAAAAATACGGGTGAAATTAATGCTCTTCTCGAAAATTCAGACCACAACATTGAAGAAATTCCAGGTTTGAAATATGAACTTAGCTCTCAACTTAGGGATTTATGGAAAATAGTTCAGATTTTATTAAAAAGAGGACAAAGAGAAATACTAAAGCATTACTTACCAACCCCAGATATATCATTAGAATCAGTTAAGGTATTATATGATCCAAAAAAAAATCGATCAAATGTTAGAATGTTGCAGTTTAGTGACTCAAAAGCAAAGACTTATCTGACTGAGTTTTTTAAACTTCTGGAAAAATGCTACTCAGAATTTGTTGAATATTATTTCCCAACTTTTAAAAATGACCTCCCTTTTTATTCGAGTATGCCTCATGAATATTTCATTTTCATGCGCAACAATGAAATAAGGGATTGGGGGTTTTTTGCTTCCAAGTCATCAGAAGATAAAGAAATAAAAGTCAATTTTAAAAATTGGGACACAAATACTAATAAGTTGCCAAAAGAAGAGGGTATTAAAAATTATAGAGTATTTTCTATTGATCAGGTATTACATGTTAGTGATAGATTTATATTGCCAAGAGGTACATTTGGTTCAGCTGATAAGATAGAAGAGTATTGTATTTTTAAGTATTGGATTTACAATATATTAAATAGGGATTTTGAAGATTTATTTGAAGATTTTACAGGAAATAGTTATTAAAGCACACATCTAAAAATTTTACTTGATTTGAAGATAGTACTGAAGCCTAAAACACTTCTGGCAACTAAGCTTTTTTTTCTCTATTTGATTGAAGATATTTTTGTATTATTTCTATGACTTTGTCTTTTCCAACAATTTCTAAAAGTTCTGTACGATATTTTTTAAGAATTAGAGTAACATTCCAGTTAATTAAATCTTGAATATTTTCTTTAATAGAATCATCCTCAGATCTACTAAGATTACCTTTCCACGTATCTAAAGATTGAAGTAAACGAATGGTAACGTCCTTTTTACTATTTTCTAGCGAACTTCCCTTTTTTAGTTTTGTAAAGTGAAGCCCATAAAAGATATAGATATTTTGGTCTTTAGTATTCTTTGAATGAACCATTGATTCTTGTAAAGACTCTAAAATTGTTTTATCAAAAAGGGCGCTATAAAATGATTCTGCAGACTTAAAAGCAACTGAATTATCAATATTCCATAATGTGCCTATATATGCTCTTGCACGTACGGCAATTAAATGATTTTTGATGTCATAAGCAGACCAACATGTGTTATTGAAAATTAATGGAGAATGCCCAGCTGCTAAATGACTGAAGAGTCCTAAATGACTAAATCTATAACATGCAATTTCATGAGAATTTTCAATGGTTGTTCTTTTTGAACTAATTTGATTTTCCTTTACGGGTAAAGTAGTAAACATTTTTGGAAAAATTGATGATGGATAATTTTGCTCCTTGAACTCCTTAGTCCTAAAAGAGAAACCATTTAATTTTTTTGGAAATATTTTCGTTGACACCTTAATAAGTGGTTCTCCCTTTTGGGATTTTTTGTTAGGATCCGGTGCTAATGACAATGTCAAGAAGTATTCAAATATATGCTCATTTCCATATTGGTCAACGTATCTTTCCTCTATTAGCGACCCCTCTGATTGATTGCCATGACTGCAAAGATGTAAAATATTGAAAGGCAATTCCTTTACGTAATAATCTAAGTTATGTGAAGTGGCATCTTCTTTAATTAATTCATTTACATCATAATGATTCTCTTTAAGTTTATTTACTACAAAATCTGTTTCTTCGATTGAAAAAAATCTTGGAGAGAAAACAATCGCTGAATCAACAATAAAATTATCTTGAAAACATATGTTATTAAATATAAATAAATCTGGATTAAGCTTTAACCCTACATAAGTAGTTGGTATTATATTTTGAATTATTAATGAATATGGTGCCCCAATAGTAAAGAATGTTACAAAATCATAATTAAGGAAGTTGATATGATTTATTTTATCATAAATAAGTGCTTTTAATTCTTTTAAAGATTTTTCTTCTTCCCCATTTTTTACTTCTTTTCGCCATAATTCAATTAATTCCAAAAATACCTTTTCATGGAATTCAAAAGGCTCAACAAATTCAATATCTGCATTGATAGAAATAGCATAGTTCGTTGCAATAACGGTAGAAATTGAATTATCATTTTCAACCACAATCAAACCACCTTTATTTCTCTTTATTATCTCAATTACCTTGGCGTTTTCCTCAATACTAATAGCCTTCCCTGCAGCAGAAGCTAATTGTAGACCCTCATATATTTGGTTTGATTTACAGGGTATAATCTCTTTAGCAATAATCGGTTGTATAAAAGTATCTATATCCTTTAAAGTGCTAATTTCAATAACATTATAAGCTTCTAAAAAAGTTAAATGCGATTTTTGGTTTTCACTTAGCCCTACTAAGATTAAGTATTCGCATCCTCCTATTCTTTTTAAAGTATTATTCAAGTCAATGTCTAATGTCGTAGCCCTAGACCTAGATACCTGATGTTCATCCCTAGTATTTAAGCTTTTAAGGTCTTTAGCTTGCGTTACTTCAGAATACGAGAAGATTAGAGGATACTCATCTTTGCAATTTATATGAGAAGAAACAACAGCTGTTAATAAGCTTTGTTCTCTGTTAGCTATACAAAAAAAAGTAGAGTTAAGCTTCGGAGGGCTTGGCATAAGTACTAAGGGATTTGCTATGATTCATTTATCTAAGATACTAAACTAGTTTCATGCGATGATGATTATATCACTTTTATAACCATTTGATACATGGGCAGAATGGCCTAAGAAAATTTTGGCAAAACAATAGGGGAGAGGAGCGTTAAGAATTTTAGGGGTCTGGTTACTATCTTTCTTAATAACTAAAAAGGTTCTTTAATCTTAAAGCAATCTTAAGAGTCACAATGAATCCTAAAATTTAGCGAACGACCCGTTCATTGTTTCCAAAATTATCTGTCAGCCTCGATTTTTTTGTTTCTTTTTTTATCAAGAAAAAAAGATATACATTACACTTAATGGTTACAATGTCTAATTTCTATTTGACATAATATTAAAAGCACTTAAAGTAATTGTCGAAACAGAGCTAAGTGGTAGCAAGTGCTAATAATTTTACTCGCAGAGAAAATTTTAGCTCTTGCGGCAAGATGACTAAAAGTTTGTGAAAAATTTATTGACGTATAGTTTCTTATAAAGCATGAATTTCAAAATATTCTAAAAGTTTTGCTTTTTTTGGCGCTGGCAAAGCGGTTGGAAATTGTGTTTAAAAATAAATGCCATATAAGGCATTTAAATTTTTAAAAAGCAATCGAGCGCATTGGCATGCGGCTATTTTACATAACGGCAAATTATAGATACAAATGTTTTATAAACGCTGCGAAGCAAACCGCTTATTAGTTTAATGACCCAAGTTCCAATTATTCTAATGAAAATGAATGCTTGTGGGATATTTTACATAATACTACATTATAGCTATCAAATGGAAACAATGCTCTAAACTACATAATGAACATTTGTACTATAATTTATATTATGTAAAATAGAGTATATGAACACTCCCTTCTACACTAAAAGTTAAGCATAATAAAACCGATTACGGCTTTAGCTATAATCGGTTAAGCTGAATTATATCTGTGCTGTGCTTTACTTTTCTTCTACAACTGCTATTGGTTGTATTTCGCTTTTAACTTGTCTATACACTTTTAATTGTAGACGTGTTAATATGTTTTTCATCTCTACAGTTTCTCTTGCCTGCATCCTATATAGCATATCAAGTTTATCTTTACCAGAATACCTTTCTTCAATTTTAGAGCGCTTAATCAAAAATTCTTGGATCTTCTTTTCAAAGAGCACGAATTGATCTCCAGTTAATGATAATTGTTTATTGTATTCTTTTGTAATTCGTTCTGCTTCGGCGTCATGAATTTCGGTATTATTTTGCGTATAGACATCTTGTGCAGATAACCCACTGCTAAACATGATTGCCAGAATTAATAGTATTTTTTTCATAATTATAGTATTACTCTTAATATAATAGTAAAACCAGTAGTTGCCAAATCCTTTACGTAAACTTTAGGAGTTTTATTTCAAAACTAACATACTTTAGGAAGATTCTTTAAGAACACTCAGTTTTCACCTTTATCCAAAAAATCAGGATTATTTTTTAATTCTATTTCAATAAGTGATCATTACTCTTCCTCTCTCTTCACGCTCTACCTCTATTTTACGGAGGCATTTACAATATATGAATGTCCAAGGCCGGGATCAATTTTGCAGAGATGCTGCGCTTTCGATGTTCTTAATTTCCTTCTTATCTATAGATCCTTTTGAGATTATTTTTTATAATGATGATCTCTTCCTTATTAAACTGGTTTATTATAGAATAGGTTTTACTTTTTTATTATTCTAGAACTATTAGTGAATCCTTTCAAATCGATCTTCGGATTGCCATACACAAAAACCTTACTTTTTCCTTCGGCATCTATAACTAGATTTTTAGTTGCATGAATATAAATATCGGTGCTATTGGAAGCATTTAAGATCGCTTTGCCTGCTTTCATTTTCTTTGCTTTCAATTCGGCTGAATTTTTTAAATTAAAAACGGCATTATTTACTTTACCGTCCATGTCTAACTGAGCCGACTTGGATAATTGCGCCTTTAAGTTATTAGCATTCAGTTTTAGTTTTAGATCTGACCGATCGCTAATATTCAAGGTAACTTCCTTAGATTTCATATTAATTTTACCGCCAGAATTCTTATTTAAAATAATGTTCGCATTCTTGGACTCTATATCGAGATCGAACTTTGTAGATTGATTTCCGGTAAAACTAAAAAGATCTGACGATATAGTTCTTTGAGTCTCTAGTTCTGCATCATCATTTAAAATGATAGTTGAAATCTCTTTTACATTTAAAACAATCTCTAATTTTTTACTTCCAGTAATTTTGGCGGTAGTATGTAGCTTAAGGATGCCATTATTAACCTCTATACTTACTACTTCAGTAAGATTTTTATCTGTAGTAAGCATATAGCTATTCTTTTTACTTTGTATTAGAGTAACTTTTAAATTATCGTTGATCTCTAAAACACTGAATTCCTTGTCTATGGAATTGGTGATAGAAACTACTTCCCTATCCC
>JAGXIK010000048.1 GCA_024635715.1 Gillisia sp. | reverse complement strand
TTTTGTTAATCTCTTCAAGCTTTTGTTAATATCTAACAAGAAAAATGATATTTCTAATCCATATTCTAATTCTTATGAAGAAACAGATATTGAATTAAGACAATTATATGATGACCAGTTCTTTAAAAATAATTTTAATATCGATTTAGAAAACATCCCAGATTTTATCTCTTATGCGGACAGAAATGGTTTAGATGAAGAAATGTTAAGAAAGGGAAATGAATTAGATCTTATTGATTTTTTAATGGAGCAGAGCAAAAAATATAAAAAGCAGCTGAATAAAAATTAACTTTCATCTTAAAAAATAGTATGCGAAATGAAATTTATCTAAAAGTAATTGCCCTACTATTATTAACTATTTCTCCTTTAATAGCTCAAGAAAACATTCAACTTAGCGGAAGTGTCTCTGCATCCGATCTGGACGGAGCTTCCGTTCACATTATAAATTCTACACAACAAACTGGAACGGTAAATTCCGATTCAGGATCGTTCAAGATCTTGGTTAGAGAAAATGACGAACTTTTATTTTCTTCAGTTCAATATAAAAATGTCAATGTAATCATTACTTCAGAAATCATAGCGAGAGGTGTTTTGAATGTTGTGCTGGAAGAAGATTTAAATGTCCTGGCCGAAGTAAATATTAGTAATATAAATCTTACCGGTGATATTGCAAAAGATATAGCAAATATGGAGGTTGTAGACCTCCCTGTAAACATTAATTTTGGTGACGTTAAAAACGTAAGCTTTGAGTCAGATATTAATGATCCCTCGGAAGGACCAAGAAACAGAGCGTTTGAAAGTAATACGATAATGCAACCTGGAGTAAATATTATGGGATTACCTGGGGCGATATCTGATCTTCTAGGTATTAAAAAAAAGACTCCAGTTCGAGTTTATAATGGACCTGAAAAAACTTCTAGGGAACAGTTAAGACATTTGTTTCAGGAGGATTTTTTTATTAATACTCTGGAGTTAGAAAAGGAATATATAGAAGATTTTATTTTTTATACAGAAGATCAAGGGCTGAGTATTCTTCTTAAAAATTCTAATAAGCTAGTCTTAATTGAATTTTTAATGAATCAGAGCAAGCAATATAAAAAGCAATTGCACAAAACTAATTAGTCACCTATAATTATGAGAAAAGAAACTTATCTAAAAGTAATAACCCTACTATTATTTACGGTTTCCCCATTGTTTGCACAAGAAAACACTCAACTTATCGGAAGTGTCTCTGCACCTTTTCTTGAAGGAGCTTCTATTCATATTATAAACTCTACACAAAAAACCGGAACGGTAAATTCAGATTCTGGATCGTATAACATCTTAGTGAGAGAAAATGATGAACTTTTATTTTCTTCCGTTCAATATAAAAATGTTACTATACTTATTACTTCAGAAATTATTAATAATGGGGTTTTAGATGTTGTTTTAGTTGAAGATCTAAATGTTCTTGATGAAGTAAATATTAGCAATATAAATCTTACGGGAAATATTAATACAGATATCGCCCAGATTCCAATTGTTCGGGATTTGCCAGTAAATCTCAAGTTTGGAGATATAAAGAATATGAACTTTGCCGCAGATATTAATGACCCGCAATCTGCACCCTTAAACTTAGCTATGGGACAAAGGTCAGGAGCGCTACCAGGAGGAGCTAATATATTGGGCTTACTGTTTGATCTAATTCTCCCAAAAGTTATTGGTACTCCAGATAAAGAAGAGCCTAAAATAAAAATCGTTGGAAAGATAACCACAGAACTGAGAAAATTATATCAGGAGGAATTTTTTACCGTAACACTAAAGATTGAAAAAGATTATATAGACGATTTTATTTATTATGCAGATGATCATGGCTTGATGAACCTTTTAGAAAAACCAAACAATCAATTGGCTGTGATCGAATTTTTGATAGAGCAAAGTAAGATCTATAATAAGAGTAGATCGGGGTATAATTGAGTCTTAATGATCTTACAGATTTCTACAAATTTGTTTTTTTAGTTATGTCTAAAGTATTTATTTCCAATCCCTTATATTCTTACTTGAATAATTATTAAAAATTTATTCTCTCTTTTTGGAACATTTTTTGCTTTTAGGATACTTATAGACTTAAAAGGTGTATTCATTAAATCTCCTTAATTTTAAATATTTTATGAAAATCAAATTTTTCTTAGCCTTAATATGTGCTTCTATGCTAATGTCCTTCTCGGTAGCTCATAAATTCTATGTGAGTGTTACAGAAATTGAATACAACGAAAAAGCTCAAAGCCTTCAGATAATTTCCCGCATTTTTATAGATGATATGGAAGATTTGCTTCAAACTAGATATGACAAAAACATCAGGTTGGGGAAAACCAACGAAAGTGCTTCTGTTCCAAACCATTTAAAAAAATATCTGAATGAAAAAATTGAAGTTAAGATAGATGGAAGGTTAACCGAAGTCAATTATTTAGGAAAGGAATATGAGGACGATATGCTTTTGCTTTATCTAGAAATTCCAAAAATTACTTCCTTCAAAAAAATAGAAGTCAAAAATGCCATTCTAACAGATATGTTTAGCGAGCAAAAAAATTTGGTGCACGTTAACTATAAAGGTTCAACCAAAAGTTTGATCCTCAATAAAGCCAAGCAGGAAGATGTGTTAAATTTTAACAATTGAATTGTAAGGCTGTAATTAATACTTATTTTTAGCAACATTAAAAAACAACAAAGAACAAATGAGAAAATTTAAATCTGCCATGTTGGTATTTTTCTTAGTTCTTTCTACTGGAATGTATGCTCAGGAAACTGAAGCTCCAAAGGAAGAAGTAAAGGAAATGGGCCACACAAATCAAAACAAATTCAAACAACTTTACGAGGAGTTTTCAACTCCAAATCAATACAGAGCAGCCTCTGGAGCTCCTGGTTCTGCATACTATCAGAATCAGGCCGATTATAAGATGGATATTGAGTTAGATGATAAAACTCAAAAGCTTACCGGGGTAGAAACAATTACCTATCATAATAATTCCCCAGACGATTTAGAATATTTATGGGTTCAGTTAGATCAGAATATCCGTACCAAGAACTCTGTTGCAATAGAGAAGAACGGTAGTGGTATATCTGCAGTTAATCAACCAGGAACTTTTGCAAACCAATTTTTGGACGAGCCTTTCGATGGCGGTTTCAATATAGAGTCTGTTACTAAAGATGGAAAAGCTCTTGCTCATAGTATTAATTTTACAATGATGCGTGTAGACTTGCCACAACCTTTAAAGGCTGGTGAAAGCACTTCATTTTCTATTAAATGGTGGTATAATGTAAATAATCATGTTACAGATAGAGCTAGATCTGGATACGAACATTTTCCTAAAGATGGGAATAATGTATATGTAATCGCTCAATTCTTTCCAAGAATGGCAGTTTACAATGATGTTGAAGGATGGCAGAACATGCAGTTCTGGGGTAATGGAGAGTTTGCGCTTCCATTTGGTAACTACGAAGTGAATATTACTGTTCCTGCAGATCATATCTTAGATGGAACTGGTGAAATTCAGAATAGAAAAGATGTTTATACCAAAGACATGATGAAAAGGTATGAGCAAGCTAAAAAATCTTACGATAAGCCTGTAATTATTGTTACTCAGGCTGAAGCAGAAGCTGCTGAGAAACAATTTTCAGACAAAAAGAAAACATGGAAGCTTAAGGCTACTATGGTTAGAGATTTTGCATTCTCTACTTCAAGAAAATTTGTTGTAGACATGATGAATGTAGATGTTATGGGGAAAGATGTTATGGCCGTTTCTATGTATCCAAAAGAAGGGAATCCTTTATGGGAGGAATATTCTACAAGAGCAGTAGCTACAACATTAACTTCTTACTCTAAGCATACTTTTCAATATCCTTATCATAAAGCAATTTCTGTACATGCAAAGAATCAAGGGATGGAATATCCTATGATCTGTTGGAATTACGGGCGTCCTGAAGAAGATGGTACTTATAGTGACCGTGTGAAATTTGGGATGATAAGTGTAATTATCCATGAAGTTGGGCACAACTTTTTTCCTATGATCGTAAATTCTGATGAACGTCAGTGGGGTTGGATGGATGAAGGTTTAGATACTTTTATGCAATATTTAGCTGAACAGGATTTTGCGAAAGAATATCCTGCAGCAATTTCACCAGAAACTGCGTATCCATCAAGAAGAGGAATGCCTGCTAAGATTGTTCCTTATATGAAGGGTGATCAAAAGTATATAGCACCTATCATGTCTAATCCAGAGAATGTATTCCAATTAGGAAACAACGCCTATGGGAAACCTGCAACAGCATTAAATATTTTAAGAGAAACAGTAATGGGGCAAGAGCTTTTTGACTTTTCTTTTAAAACCTATGCACAACGTTGGATGTTTAAACATCCAACCCCAGAAGATTTCTTTAGAACTATGGAAGACGCTTCTGGCGTAGATCTAGATTGGTTTTGGAGAGGTTGGTTCTATGGTACAGACTATGTAGATATAGGAGTTAAAAATGTGAAGAAATATTTCGTTACAGACAAAGCGACCAAAGAAGGCTTAGCGATGTTAGAACGTTATGGAGTTACAGATCCAGAAAGTATGGATTTGGTATATGTAGTAGAAGAAGGAAGTGATGAATATTCTGAAGATATGAAATCTAAGAGCCTTCTAGAAAATGCTCCGAAATTACAGGAATATTTAATGGATAATTTCACTGCAGAAGAACGTGAGAAAATGAAATCTCCTAAATATTTTTACGAGATCACTTTCGATAAGCCGGGTGGATTGGTAATGCCATTGATAGTGGAATACACCTATGCAGATGGAACAACTAAAAATGTAACTTATCCAGTACAAGTTTGGAGAAAGAATGATTCTGAAGTTAGCAAAGCAATTGCAAGTGATAAGGAAATTACTAAAGTAGTAATAGATCCTAACATGGAAACTGCCGATGTGAATCTAGATAATAACAGCTGGCCTCAAGAAGCTAAAGACAGCAAATTTGAAAAGTTTAAGAAAGAAGATGGAGAGTAATTTTTCAGAAAAATAAATTAAGCCGACTTTAACGAGTCGGCTTCTTTTTTTAATAGATATTGTGATTATCTTTGTTGCTATGATAACAATTCCATTATTTATAAGTGGTGCCGAAATTGGTTTTATAATATTTATATTAATCATGGTCTTTGGTGCCGATAAAATACCAGACATCGCTAGAGGTCTTGGTAAAGGTATGCGTACGTTGCGTAATGCTTCTAACGACATTAAAAGTGAAATCACTAAAAGTGCCGAAAAGCAGGGTATAAGTAAGGATGTCTCCGGTGATGTACGAAATGAAATTAGCAAAGTAAAAGAGGACCTAGACGAAATAACAGGATCTATAAAACGTAGGTTTTAATGTTAGACCAATTGAATAAATGGGACAGGGAACTGTTTATTTATTTAAATAGTCTTGGAATTGAAGAATACGATAGCTTTTGGATCTTCGCGACCAATATCAAACATTGGATACCTTTATATATTCTATTTTTTATTCTATTTTTTATTGCTTTTCACAAGAAGAAAGCTCTTTTTAATTCTGCGTTCTTATTATCCTCATTTCTTACCACCTTGGCGTTCACTAATTTCGTAAAAGGTGTTGCAGCAAGACTCAGACCTAATAATGATCCTGAATTATTGGATATTATTAGAATTTTACAAACTCCAACTAATTATAGCTTCTTTTCAGGACACGCTTCCTCTTCTTTCGTGGTTACTACTTTTGTGGTGCTAAGTCTAAGAGAAAAATATCAGTGGATATATGTAGTTTATATCTGGCCAATTATATTTGTTTTAAGCCGTGTATATGTGGGTGTTCATTATCCCTTAGATCTTTTAGTAGGTGGAATAGTAGGTTTGATCTTTGGCTATATATTCTATGAATTATACCTTTTAGCAGGAAAAAGGTTCTATTAAGCTTTCTTTCGGCTTAAGCTTAATCCATCTCTTATAGGTAATAGTACGGTTTCTAATCTAGCATCTGTTGCTACCATTTTATTGTATTCTAAAAGCGCTTTTGTAGACACGTCATCTTTCTTTAAGGTTTCTACCACCTTCCCACTCCACAATACATTATCTGTAAGTAAAATACCCCCAGGTTTTAATTTATCTATTATAAGATCGAAATAAGCAGGATAATTAGGCTTGTCTGCATCCATAAATACAAGATCGAATTTCATATCTAAATTTGGTAATATTTCTAAAGCTTCACCTAAATGTTGATGAATTTTATCTCTATAACCAGAAAGCTCAAAATATTTGTTCTGAATAGATTGTAATTCTTCATTAACATCTAAAGTGTGAATTTCTCCATTCTCCTTTAAACCTTCAGCTAAACAAATTGCCGAATACCCTGTATAAGTTCCTAATTCCAAAATGGTTTCTGGATTAATTATTTTAGAGAGAATGCTAAGTAGACGTCCTTGGTAATGTCCGCTAAGCATTCTAGGCTGTAAGATTTTCTGATACGTTTCTCTAGTTAATTGTGCTAAAATATCAGGCTCGGCTTGGGTGTGAGAAACGGTATAATTATCTATTGCTTCAGGAAGAAAATGCATGTTTGTATATTTTACAGCAAATTTACTCATATCTTCTTTCGTAAATCCTCAAGAATTAAGAATTGTTAATTTTAGTAGCTGAATATTAATGGTATTTTTACGTTAAATATGTAGTATGACATTTGAAAACACCCTAGACTTTGCTAAAAAATTAGATAATGAAGATAAATTAGCTTCTTATAAGAATGAGTTCATTTTTCCGAAAGTAAACGGAAAAGAAGTGATCTATTTCACAGGAAATTCTTTAGGACTTCAGCCGAGATCTGCTAAAAAATATGTAGATGAGGTGATGGAAGATTGGGCGAATTTGGCTGTTGAGGGTCACTTTTATGCGGAAAAACCTTGGTGGGATTACCATGAACTTTTTTCAGCTAAACTAGGGAAAGTGGTAGGAGGAAAGCCAAGTGAAATTACAGTGATGAATACTCTAACTGTAAATCTTCATTTATTAATGGCTACTTTTTACAAACCCGAAGGAAAAAGATTCAAAATCATTTGCGAAGAAAAAGCCTTCCCCAGCGATCAATATATGATAGCATCTCAGGTTAAATTTCATGGGTATACAGAAGATGAAGCTGTAGTGAAAGTAGAGAAGCGTGAGAACGAACATCATTTTAGAACTGAAGACATCCTTGCGAAAATTGAAGAAGTAGGAGAGGAGTGCGCTTTAGTACTTATAGGAGGAGTTAATTATTACTCTGGGCAAGTCTTGGATATGGAGAGTATAACTAAGGCAGGACACTCAATTGGCGCAAAAGTAGGTTGGGACCTTGCTCATGCCGCTGGAAATATTGAATTAAAATTACACGATTGGGATGTGGATTTTGCTGCCTGGTGTAGTTATAAATATATGAATTCTGGTCCAGGGAATGCCTCTGGCTGTTTTATCAATGAAAAATATCACGATAGAAAGGATATTACCAGATTAGAAGGTTGGTGGGGACATAATAAGAAACGTCGTTTTTTAATGGAACCGGAATTTCAGCCAGAACCTAATGCCCATGCTTGGCAAATTAGCAACGCTCCTATTTTAGCAATGGCTCCGTATTTGGCCTCTCTAGAGATGTTTGATGAGGTCGGGATGCCCGCTCTTATAGAAAAAAGAAACAGAATTGTGGCCTACCTTGAATTTATCTTACATGAAATTGATAAGGAAGTTGATGCAAGTTTCGAAATCATAACACCTTCTAAGCAAGAGGAGAGAGGAACTCAATTATCGGTTTTTCTTCATGGTGAAGGGAAAGAGCTTTTTAATTTCTTAATGGAGAATGGGGTGATCACAGATTGGCGAGAGCCAAACGTTATCCGCTTGGCTCCTGCACCATTTTACTGTTCTTTTCAAGACATGTACAATTTTGGACAGATCTTAAAGAAGGGTATTCTAAAATAAAAAGTCACTCCGCTTTAATATTGGTAAAATATAGCTGAAAAGTACTATCGGCAGATTTGTGCATTTTAGCTATAGGAACGCCTTTGAAGGTTTCATAATCTTCCCAAGTGGTTGTAAGTTCTCTTCCATCTGAAGAAACATAGGTCCATTCCTTGATCATAAAATCGTCTCCAAAGTATAATTTATAGGTGTCGCCTGGAGTATAACCTCCACTACCTATATACTTAATAATAAGTTGCTGCATTTCCTTATTACTTATAGGTGCTGTTGCCGTTTGAACTGGATAAAACTCATAAGTACTCCACATTAGCTGGTAAGGAAACAATAACCAATAAGTATCATTTATAAATTTTTGATCTGCAGCCATAGCGGTAGAATCTAAACTCTCACCTTTGGTATAGCTAATGGTTTCACCTTTTTCTGAAAGCGTTACTTTATTAGTTTTAGGAGACCATTTCCAGTCACGCTGAGATCTTACTTCCCCATTTACACTAACATTGAAAGTGAAATCTAACTCATTTAGTTCATTAAACTTTTCCATTCCATTGGCAATGGCCAGTTTCGTGGGCACAGGAACTTCCGTTGAAGTAGAATCTACTGCAACAGTTTCATCTGATTCAGAATTTTTAGAATTGTCTTTACATCCAATTAGTAAAGTGGATAAAATTAAAAATGTAAATATTTTTTTCATAATTCAAAATTTTAATTAAAAGTAGGTATTATTGAGTTATTTAGAAATAAAGCATAAAAAAAAGCCCTTTGAATTTCAAAGGGCTTTCTAAAATGTATGTATTAATTACAAACTTCTTCCAGTGAGAAGTTTGTACAGTATTAGTATTACTGCGATCACGATTAAAATATGGATGATACTACCTAAATCTGGAAAGGCAAAATATCCAATTAACCATCCAAT
>JAGXIK010000047.1 GCA_024635715.1 Gillisia sp. | reverse complement strand
TTTAGAATGGCTTTATTGCCAGCTAGCGGATTTCAATCGGCACAATTTCGAATGATCGAAATTAACGCAACACCACTGCAGCATTTAATTCCTTTTAAGGAGCGTCATAATTTTTCTTCAGAAAATAATATTGAAGAGCTTTACGAGAATATATATTGGAAAAAAGGAGGGATAGATCTTTCTACGGGAGAAAAAACTCTTACCCTTAAACAATTTGAACTTCGTTATACTCCAAGATTCTTAAGAATTGCAAATCAGGTAAAAGGAAAAACACTTTATCATAAATACCTGCAACTTCCAGAGGAAGAAAAAAACAATCCACAATTAATTGAAGGTTTGCGTAATTTTGACACTAACATTAACATTAACTGGTTGTTAATGCATATGGGAGCAGCACATAGATACCTTAATAAGGATAATAAGACCATTTCTGCAACGGGTGGAACTAATTGGAAAGAATTTTTACCGCCTAGCTTTCAGAAAAATAGCTTTTTCCCGAACTTATGGAGCGAAGAAGAATTTGAAAACTGGGGAAAGGAATGGGTAACACATATGTTTAATTCACAAAAACAAGATTGAAATTGAAGAATATAAAATATTTGCTTTTATTGGTTGTTGCATTTACTGCGTGCAAGAAGGAAGATACTAGTAAAAAGAAAATAAGCGAAGTTAAGGTTGAAGAAGTAGTTCCTGTAATTGAGGAATATGGTTTTGTGCTTAATGATTATAATGTTATTAGGGATACTATACGTTCTGGGGACAGTTTTGGAGCACTTTTAGATAACCAAGGTGTTAGTAGGTCCAAGGTCTATGAAATCACTGAGCAGGTAAGCAACGAAACTTTCAATCCTAAAAGATTAGTGGTTGGTAAGCCTTATGTGATTCTAAAAGCTAAGGATTCTATAGGTACTCCAGAGTTCTTTATCTATGAGAACGATAAGATTGATTATACCGTTGTAAATATCGGAGAAAATATTGCAGCATTTAAATCTCAGAAGCCAGTAACTATAAAAAGGAAAACAGTTTCTGGGGTTATTGTTAGTAGTCTTTCTGAAGCGATCTCCGATCAAGGCCTAAGCGTTCTTTTATCACATGAATTAAGCAGCATTTACCAATGGAGTATCGATTTTTGGAAACTTCAAAAAGGAGATCAATTCAAGATGGTCTATAACGAGCGTTTCATTAACGATAGCATATACGCAGGGATAGAAAGTATAGAAGGAGCCGTATTTGTACATCAAGAAAAACCTTATTATGCATTTAGTTATGTAGTAGATCCTGAAAAGGGGGAGTCAGATTTTTATGATGAGGAAGCTAGACCTTTACAGAGTTTCTTTTTAAAAGCACCTCTTAATTTTAGCAGAATATCTTCAAGATTCTCAGGAAATAGGTATCACCCGGTTCAGAAAAGATGGAAAGCCCATAAAGGAACAGATTATGCGGCGCCACACGGAACGCCAATCTGGTCTACAGCCAATGGAACCGTTATCGCGTCAAGTTATACCGGAGGAAATGGTAACTACGTTAAAGTAAAACATAACGATACGTATACCACGCAATATCTTCATATGTCCAAACGAAATGTGAGGGTTGGGCAAAGAGTAAAACAAGGAGATGTTATTGGGTATGTTGGAAGTACAGGGCTTGCAACAGGACCTCATGTATGTTATAGATTTTGGTTGAGAGGAAAACAAGTAGATCCTTTTCGCCAAAACTTACCGGCAGCAGAGCCTATCGCAGATAATTTAAAAGAAGATTATTTTGCTTCTATAAAATTGACAAAAACAAAATTAGATAAAATTCCATTCAAAGAAATTTAGTAATGCTGAATATAGACCCTACCACCACACTTGCTTGGACAAAATTGCAGGAACATTTTGAAAAGATAAAAGAGGTGGAGATGAGCCAGCTTTTTTCTGAAGAGCCTCAAAGATTCAATGACTTTAGTATTCATTGGGAGGATTTTTTAGTCGACTTCAGTAAGAATAGAATAACTAAAGAAACACAACAACTTTTGCTGGATCTTGCAGAAGAATGTGGCTTGGAAGAAGCTATCAAGTCTTATTTTGGAGGGGAAAGCATCAACAAAACAGAAAACAGACCAGTATTACATACTGCTTTGAGAGCGAAGAATTCAGATAACGTACTTGTTGATGGTGAGAATGTAATTCCTGAAATCTTTGAGGTAAAAGCTAAGATGCAAGCATTTTCTGATGCTATTATTTCTGGGAGCACAAAAGGATATTCTGGATTAGCATTTACAGATGTGGTGAATATTGGAATTGGAGGTTCAGATCTTGGACCCGCAATGGTTACCGAAGCTCTAAAATTTTATAAAAACCATCTTAATGTACATTATATTTCTAATGTAGATGGAGACCATGTTCATGAAACATTAAAGCCTTTAAACCCAGCAACTACTTTATTTGTAATTGCGTCTAAAACCTTTACAACTCAGGAAACATTAAGCAACGCGATCACCTCTAGAAAGTGGTTTTTAGAAACGGCTTCACAAGAAGATGTTCAAAAACATTTCGTTGCAGTTTCCTCGAATGTTCAAAAGGTGGAAGATTTTGGAATTTCGAAAGAGAATATATTTCCCATGTGGGAATGGGTTGGAGGGAGATTCTCTTTATGGAGTGCTGTTGGCTTATCTGTAAGTCTCGCAGTAGGATTTCAGAAATTTAATGAGCTGCTCGAAGGAGCAAATAAAATGGATTTGCATTTTAAGACTGAGCCTTTTATTAAGAATATTCCTGTGCAACTGGCTTTATTGAGTGTTTGGTATAATAATTTCTTTAAAGCCGAAAGCGAGGCTGTGATCCCTTATTCTCAATATCTTCAAAAGTTGCCAAGTTATCTTCAGCAGGCAATAATGGAAAGCAATGGGAAGAGTGTGGACAGAAATGGAAATCTAGTAACCTACGAAACAGGTAATATTATTTGGGGAGAACCGGGCACTAATTCCCAACATGCTTTTTTTCAGTTAATACATCAAGGAACTAAGTTGATTCCTGCAGATTTCATTGGTTTTAAAAAATCTTTATTTGAGGATAAAGATCATCATGATAAATTGATGGCCAATTATTTTGCTCAAACAGAAGCCCTCTTAAAGGGTAAATCTGAAGATGCAGTGAACAAAGAATTGACCAGTCAAGGGCTTAGTTCTGAAGAAAGTCAAAAATTGATTCCCTTTAAAGTATTCGAAGGAAATAAACCTACCAACTCGCTTTTAATTGACAAGTTAACTCCTGAAAGTTTAGGAAAACTGATAGCGATGTATGAACATAAAATATTTGTTCAAGGAGTCATCTGGAATATTTTTAGTTACGATCAATGGGGAGTGGAGTTAGGGAAACAATTGGCTTCTAAAATTCTTACCGAAATTGAGACGTCTAAGGTCTCTAGTCATGATGATTCTACAAAAGAACTGTTAAATTTTTATTTAAAGCAGTAGGTTGCTTTTGTTAATAAATTCTTAATAGATTTAAGCGCTTCAGTGAGAATCGTTTGTGTGAAAATGTTATGTTTGCTGTGGCTAAATGTTAAATTCTGATATCTTAACATTAAGTTAAAGTTGGGTTTTAAGAAATTGACTTCTTTTGCCGCAAATTATAAACTAAACACACAAACAATTAAAGCATGAGGAAATTATTAGCCCTAGCATTGTTTTTAACAACTGCTACAATTTTTGCTCAAGGAACACTTACCGGTACGGTAATGGATTCTGACATGAACGCACCTTTGCCTGGAGCAACTGTGATGGTAGTGGGGACAAACAATGGAACGACTACAGATTTTGATGGTAAGTTTTCGCTGAATGTTCAAGCTGCTTCAGGAACAGTAGAGATCAGTTTTATTGGTTTCGAAAAGAAGTCTATGCCATTTACTGTTGCTAATGGAACAACAAAAGATTTAGGAACTATTGTATTAAATGCAGATGCAAGTGCACTGGATGAAATCGTAGTTACAAGCTTCGCTCTTGCGATAGATCGTAAGACACCAGTTGCGGTTTCAACTATTAAAGCAGAAAAAATTGAGACTAAACTTGGAAATCAGGAATTTCCTGAGATCCTTAAATCTACTCCAGGAGTTTATGCAACTAAAGCTGGTGGTGGATTTGGAGATGCCGAGTTGAGATTAAGAGGTTTTAACTCTGAGAATATTGCTGTAATGATTAACGGTGTTCCTGTAAACGATATGGAAAATGGTCGAGTTTATTGGAGTAACTGGGCTGGACTTGCAGACGTAACAAGAACTATGCAAGTTCAAAGAGGTCTTGGAGCTTCTAAAGTTGCAGTTCCTTCTATTGGAGGTACTGTGAACATAGTTACTAAGTCTACCGATATGGAAGAAGGTGGTAACGTATTTGCTTCAACCGGAAACGATGGTCTTCAGAAATTTGGATTTACCTTAGCTACTGGGAAATCTGATAATGGATGGGCTGCTACAATTGCTGCTTCTAAAACTAGCGGACAGCGTTTTGCAGATGGTCTTGAATTTGAAGGGTATAACTACTTTGTGAATATTGCGAAAGAAATAAATGAAGATCATCTATTGTCTTTAACTGCTTTTGGAGCACCACAACGTCACGGTCAAAGAGAAACTCGTTACTCTATAGAAGATTATCAAAGAAGTGATAGAGGTATCAAATTTAACGGTGACTGGGGATACAAGAATGGAGAGGTTTATAATGTTCAGGATAACTTCTACCACAAACCACAAATATCTTTAAACCACTACTGGAATATATCTGATAAAACAAATCTTGGTACTGCTGCATATGTATCTTTTGGTACCGGTGGTGGAGGTGGATACACTGGAGATGCTAACTTAAGAAATGCTACTAACAGCCCTTATAGATTTGCAGATTACCAACCATTACTATTAGATCGAGTACAAGCAGAAAATGCTGCTAATGGAGCAGATGGATCTGGTACTATTCTTTATGATTCTAGAAACGACCATAACTGGTATGGAGCTGTTTCCACATTAACTTCCAATATCACAGATGATATTGAATTTAGTGGTGGAGTAGATTTAAGATATTACAAAGGAAAACACTTTAGAGAAGTTAAAGACCTTTTAGGAGGACAATATTGGGCAGATGATAATGATGTGAATAATCCCAACAGGCTAACTCAAGTTGGTGATAAAATGGCATACAACAATGATGGTGTTGTTCTTTGGGAAGGGCTTTTCGCTCAAGTAGAATATTCTAAAAATGATCTTTCAGCTTTTATCGCTGTTGCTGCATCAAATACTTCTTATAAAAGAATAGATTATTTTAGTTACTTAGATAGTGATCCTATCCAAGAAACAGATTTCGTTAACTTTTTTGGATATAGCGCAAAAGGTGGAGCAAACTATAACGTTTCTGCAAAAAGTAACTTCTTTGCAAATGTTGGATATTTCGAAAAGGCTCCATTTTTGAATGCTGTTTTTCTTAATAATACAAATGAAATAAATGAAGATGCAGAGAATCAAAAAATCTTTAGTGCTGAACTAGGATACGGATTCAGAACTAGTGACTTTAGAGCGAATGTGAATATCTACAGAACTAATTGGTCTGATAGAACATTTATTCAATCTGTTCAATCACAAGGAGATGAGTTTTTTACTGCAAATATTTTAGGAGTAGATGCTATTCACCAAGGATTAGAAATAGATTTGGATTATAGAGCTACAGATAAACTTACTTTAACTGCAATGGCATCTATAGGTGATTACCAATGGGCTAATGACGTTAGAAACGTATTGGTATTTGACGAAAATAACATTCCAATTAATGAAGATAATCCAATTGATATCTATATAAAAGACACTCCAGTAGGAGATGCGGCTCAAACAACTATGGCTTTGGGTGTTAACTATGAAGTTTTCCCTCGTACTTATGTGCGTGCAGACTTTACTTATAACGATAGATATTATGCAGATTTTGAGCCTACAGAAAGAACTACTCCAGATGTTGCAGACCCATGGGAAGCCCCAGCATTTGGTTTATTAGATCTTGGTTTAACTCACAATTTTACATTTGGCCCATTAGATGCAACTGTTAATGCTAACGTATTTAATGCTTTAGATACTGAATATGTTGCAGATGCTCGAGATGGTAGAAATCATGATGCTAATACTGCATCTGTTTGGTATGGTTTCGGTCGTACGTATACTGTTGGAGCTAAAATTAAATTTTAAAAAATACTCAAAATGAAAAACATATTTTATTATTTAGCTATTTTCTTAGGACTTGCACTTACAAGTTGTGAGCCTATGGAAGATATCCATGACGAGGTTAACTCAAAATTGGACAATGAAAGAGCTGTTGGAGATATAACTTATACTTTAACAGAAGATGATTATGATGATTTAGGATTAAATTTTCCAAATTTTAATTCTGTAGATGATGCAAAGAGCTTATTGCCTGAATTTTTAGCAGATAACTATCCTAATTATGGCTCAAAGTCGTCCGCAAATATCACATTTGATATATACGCACCTCTTCCAACAGAGAGAAACCTAATCGTTTATGAAGTAACTACAGAGGATTATGATGCTAATGAGGAAACTGAAAGATTTGATAATTTCGATGACGAAGATCAAATATTCGATTTCTTAGAAGGAAAATTTCCAGATCTTGAAAATCGTACTTTAGTATCTCTCACTTACGAGTTTTATGATGGTAGGGCTAACACATTTAATAATGGGTTTCTTTTCGTAGATGGGGAGTTTACTATGATTCCTGGTTTAACGGATGAAGAGTATAATTTATTAGGAGAGAGTTTTTCTAACTTTTCTAATGAAGACGAAGCTGATGAAAAACTTCCTTTAATCTTAAAAGAGAAGTATAAGTTTGAGAATTTAGAGGCTGGAGAAATAAAGCCAATTATGTTCAAGCTTTTCGTTACAGATGAAGATGATGTAGATGGAGACGGGAGTACTACAGATAGAACTACTTACAGTTATGTAAAGTATTTCATCTATAATGGATCTTCTTTTGAAGCATATGATAATACACTTTCTCAAAGCATTCAGTTCGGAAATATAGATGGAGTTTGGATTCCAGATAATACAATTAGATACACCTTAGCTGGATCAGACTATTCTTTAGTTAGTAGTGAACTAATAGATGTTTACCCTGGTCCTGCAGATAATGTTGGTGACTTCTCAAGTTTTGATGTGCGATCATCTTCTAGTAACTATTGGAATCCATCAATGTTAATTGAGGCAATGAATGTTGTTCTAGACAACTTAATGCCAAATGCTGAAGAAGGACAACAATATGTAGTTACTTTTGCAGTATATAATGGTGCAGTAGTTAACCAAGAATTAAGCTTAATTAAATCAGATGGTGAGTGGATTATTAACGAATAATACATCTTCCTAAATAATATTAAACCTCTTATCCTTGCTTTTGGATAAGAGGTTTTTTTATTCTTTGAATTATATGATATTTGCAAAGTTCTAATTAAAAAATACCCAATGAAAAATTTTATCTATTTCTTTCTTGTTCTTTTTATAGTGTCTTGTAGCACGGATGATGGTGGAGGAACGAAACCTGTTGAACCAACACCGCCTGTTTCCCAAGACAAGCCGGTTGCAGTAAATGATTCAGCAGAAACTAAAGAAGATGAGGAATTGGTAATATCTGGTTTATTAGACAATGACATTGTCGTTTCGGGCTCTAGGATAACCAGTACAGATGCTGAAACCTCAAAAGGAGGTTCTATTACAGATAATAGAAATGGTAGTTATACTTATGTTCCTGCTTCAGATTTTGTTGGAGAAGACAGCTTTACTTATAAACTTTGTGATCAAAGCTCAAATTGCTCCACGGGAACTGTTACAATAACGGTAAAAGATGCTGGATCGCCAATAGCACAAAATGACGAGGCTAGTACAGTAACTTCTGTGTCAATCACTATAAATAACCTGGCCGCTAACGATGATATTACCGATGAGGCTAAAATAACTTCAGTGGACGATTCAAATTCTTCTGGAAGTGTTATTTTAAATAGTAATGGAAGTGTAAGTTATACTCCCGGAAGCGGTTTCCAAGGGCAAGACACTTTTACATATTCATTATGTGACGATGATGAGGAGGCTACTTGCTCTACAGCAACGGTTACAATAAATATTTTAGAACCAGTTGCATTTAACATTCCAAATGAAGTTAAGGAATATTATAAAGAGCTTCCAATCACCACAGATGGGGATTTAAACTTCAATTTTGTTTCTAATCATACAATTGATAACCATACGACAATTCTTTCTTATGGTGCAAGGCATGAGTTTCTTTATAATGCAGATGCAGATCTAGCTAACCCTGATAATGTAATACTTATGTATACTGGAGAAAGCAGATATTATGAAGAATATACTTCAGGGACTAACTCCTATAGCCCCCAAACTTTTAATACCGAACATATTTTTCCTCAATCCAAATTAAGTGCTGATGATGCAGTAACAGATCTACATCATTTACGCTCTACAGATGCCGATATTAATTCTTTAAGAAGTAACTATCCTTTTGTTGATGGAAGCGGAACTTTTGAATTAGTAAATGAGTCCGAATGGTTCCCGGGAGATGAATGGAAAGGGGATGTAGCACGAATGGTCTTGTATCTTAATGTGCGTTACGGGGAAGAGTTTGTAAAGGTTGGAGGATTGGAGCTGTTTTTAAAATGGAATAAAGAAGACCCGGTTTCAGCGTTTGAACTGCAAAGAAATAATGTGATCTACGCAGCCCAAGGGAATAGAAACATTTTTATAGATAATCCTTACATTGCGACGTTAATCTGGGGCGGTGCCGCTGCAGAAAACATATGGGAGTAGTCATATTCCGTTAACTTTAATATATTTACCCAAAACATCAACTATGTACGAAACTATTCAATTTATACACTCTTATTGGGCATATTTAGTGCTTATTGTTCTTGTAGTAGCATCTGTAAACTCAATTATTGGTTATGCTACCAATAAAGAATATGGCGCAACCAATTTTAGAATTGCATTGTTTACGCTTATTGTTTCACATTTACAATTGCTTATTGGGTTAGTGC
>JAGXIK010000218.1 GCA_024635715.1 Gillisia sp. | reverse complement strand
TTACTCCCATATTACCTGTAACTGAAGTTGTTCCTGTGGTTGAAATTCCAGATTTCGCCAATATTGCATAACTACCGGCCGATCCTAAATCTACTGCAGGATTTGGACATATTTGACCAGAATTTGGTATTTGCGTAAAGATGGCGGTGATATTCTTATTAGAATTCATTACCACTGTTAATGGATTGTTAGATCCGTTAGCATCACCACTCCAGGATGTAAATTCATATCCATTGTCTGGCGTTGCAGTAAGTTCTACTGAATCTCCATAATTGTAATTTTGCTGATCAGGATTTTTTGAAACAGTCCCATTTTGTGCAGTTATATCTAAGCTGTAGGTTATAACATCAAAATTGGCAACTAAGTTGGTGTTTTCAGTTATTGCAAATGTATAACTTGAACCGGTTGAAACTACCTCTCCATTTGCTGTCCAGTTAACAAAGACATATCCATCATTCGGAGTTGCTGTTACAGTTACGTCTTCATTAGCATCATAGGATCCAGATCCATTTGTTGATCCACCTTCTGCAGGATTTGCCGATAAGATTACTACAAATTGATTTTCTGGCACTAGACTATAATTTGCAACCAAGGTTCTATTTCCGGTCAATTCAAATTGATAGCTTGAACTGGTAGAAGCTATAGTTCCACCTTCTGTCCAGTTAACAAAAGCATATCCAGTATTTGGCAATGCTGAAACAGTTACTGTTGAATTTGCACTAAATTGTCCCGATCCGGTTGTAGTTCCACCTTCACTTGGAGATGATGATAGATTAACCGTTAAATTCCCTGCAGTAACAGCTGTGAAATTTGCTGTTAATTCAGTATTTCCATCCATTTCAAACTGATAGCTTGAACTTGTTGAAACAACAGTTTCACCAACTGTCCAGTTAGTAAATGCGAAACCTTCATTAGGTATTGCAGAAACTGTAACTAAAGATCCATCAGCAAATGTACCTGCTCCATTAAGAGTGCCTGCGGCTTCCGGGCTTGCAGATAATGTTACTTCAGGAATGGTTGTAAATGTCCATATATAATTTTCCTGTAAAGCATTGCCCATAGGATCTTTAACAGAAGTTGTTACCATTCCTGTGTAGGTGGTGTTTGGCGCAAGATCTGCAGTAGGTATAAAGGTTGCGGTTGCTCCTGAAGCCGAAACTGCTCCATCTATAGATGTTGCTCCGTCTACTGTAAAAGTTTCCGCATTAATTGTTTCAGGATCTACCTCTTCATTAAAAGTTACGGTGATCACCTGATCAAGTGGTACATTAATAGCATCTGTATCGGGAACAGTCGATAATACAATTGGACATACTCCAACGATCTCAACGACTTCATCTTTCGCACAACCGGTAAGTAAAAAAACCAGTGCAAAAGCAAAGGATGGGAGTAATTTTTTTAAATTCATATTCTTGGTTTTGATAATATTACCGGTATGTTAGGCCAGTGGTGAAAGAATTTTCACGTTGCAAAGCTGCATAACCTAATGCCAT
Organism: Gillisia sp.; assembly: GCA_024635715.1. Classification (GTDB taxonomy): domain Bacteria; phylum Bacteroidota; class Bacteroidia; order Flavobacteriales; family Flavobacteriaceae; genus Gillisia. The sequence goes on along the minus strand of JAGXIK010000218.1, from coordinate 5,283 downwards.
AAAGTGTTACATACCAATTGAAAAGAGTTATATAATTCCCACATTTGGCACTAGTTTAACTAAAACATCTGCACCCAGGTCTTGACACAGTTGAAAAAGGTATTAAACGGGATTGCAAGATTGGGAAAAGTTGAGTGATGGAAGACCCGAGAAATATGGATCTTGGATCAAGGAAATAAATTCTTTAATCTGATAATAACTTACGTGGAACTACACTCCAAATATTGGGATCGAAAAATAGGCAAATTTGTTCTAAATGCTTTTTTTAAATAATGCGAAAAATGTTTCAGGAAAGTTCTGTCAACGATCGAAACCAGTAAAGTAAAAACTAAAGACAATCCTTCACTATCAGATTCCCTTAATTAAGCGATTTCCAGTGTTTCCTCTCGTTTTCGCTTCATTTCTTTATAAATGGATGGGGAATAGCCTGTAACTTTGTTAAACTGACCAGATAAATGTGCCACGCTGCTGTAATTAAGTTTATAGGAGATCTCGGTAAGATTAAGTTCATCAAACAAAAGCAATTCCTTTACCCCTTCAATTTTATTGAGGATTATATATTGCTGAATGGTAATACCTTTTACCTCTGAAAATATATTGGCCAGGTAGGTATAATCATAGTTTAGTTTTTCACTGATATACTCGGAATAATTCATGGTAGGACAACCATCATCATATTGGATCATCTCTAGAATTGTATTTTTTATTTTTTCAATAAGAATCATCTTTTTATCCTTGTGCAGTCTCAGTCCACAACTTAAAAGATTGATTTCAAGTTCATTCCGTTGACTGATAGATATTTCTTCAAGAAGTTCAACCGTTCCCAGCTCAATACATCCAAATGGGATTTCAAGCCTTTCCAACTCTTCCTTAACAAGCATTTTACATCGCAAACTGACCATATATTTAATATATAACTTCATATTAATTTTATTAAGTCTGTAATTCAATTCTTCAATCTTATTCCCTAAATATCTTCGTTGTTGATATAGGGATATCATCTATTTTTAAGCATGACAAACAAAAGCAAAGATACATGACGGAATTTTCCTACTTTTAAGTAATTGCTTCCGAGCCAAACTTAAACCTATTTATGTTATGATAACAGTATTTGGGATAGTCTTGGGAAAGATAATTTGTTGTTTATCAGATTAAACAGTATTTGAACGAGTAATTATAATGTTAATTTCGGCAATTAAATTATTTTAATAATATTTATAATTGACTACTCAGCAAGTCATTAGGCGAAGTTCACACTTCATATAATCCTCGAAGATTTCCCAAAAAAATATTGAATATTCACACCGAAAACTTTAACGTTTTAAGAAAAATTAAGTTGATAAAACCTATTAATTTGATGCTCTGCGCAGTTCCTGACTTTTTGGGATTCAACACCATAAAAACGATTATATAGGCAGAAAAAATGGGTCTGACATTGTAGGTTGTGGAGTGGATACTGGGGGTGGGTACTATTATTTCAGGCTACTACAATGAAAAAACAAAATTTTTTACTTTGAATACTTAATTAGAGGCTTGCTACAAATAAAAAATTAGGCTTGTTGCACCAAGGTGCCATTTCCTTTCAATAGACGTGATTTAAGAAGCAAAATCGAGAATTAAAAAAGTCCTCCCTGAGTATCCCCTTTAATTCGACCCAAATGTTTGTAAGCAGCTTCGGTGACTTCTCTCCCTCTTGGGGTTCTAAAGATAAAGCCCTGCTGGATCAAGAATGGCTCATAAACCTCTTCTATGGTTTCAGCATTTTCACTCACGGCAGTTGCCAGGGTAGAAATCCCTACGGGACCGCCTTTAAATTTATCTATAATAGTAGTTAAGATCTTGTTGTCCATCTCATCCAACCCATGCGCATCTACATTCAATGCTTTTAGGCTGTATCTGGCAATTTCCATATCGATACTTCCATTCCCTTTTATCTGAGCAAAATCTCGAACTCTTCGGAGCAAGGCATTTGCAATTCTAGGTGTTCCTCTACTACGACCTGCAATTTCTATAGCTGCATCTAAAGACAAAGGCACATTCAAAATATCTGCACTTCGCTGAAGAATAGTGGACAATAATTCTGTGGAATAATATTGAAGTCGACTGGAAATCCCGAACCTAGCTCTCATTGGCGAGGTAAGCAATCCGGAACGAGTTGTGGCTCCTATTAAGGTAAAAGGATTTAAGTTGATCTGAACCGTGCGCGCATTGGGCCCTGTTTCGATCATGATATCTATTTTATAATCTTCCATTGCAGAATACAGGTATTCCTCTACAATAGGGCTTAATCTATGGATTTCATCTATAAACAAGACATCGCGTTCCTCCAAATTGGTAAGCAAGCCTGCAAGATCTCCCGGTTTATCTATAACCGGACCGGAGGTGACCTTTATGCCAACCTGTAACTCATTAGCCAGAATATGTGCCAAAGTAGTCTTACCTAGTCCCGGAGGCCCATGAAAAAGGGTATGATCTAAGGCTTCGCCTCTCTGTTTTGCCGCTTCCACAAAGATCTTTAAGTTCTCCAATACCTGATCCTGACCTGCAAAATCGTCGAAACTGAGGGGACGTAAGGCTCTGTCTATATCTAATTCTTCTGAAGAAAAATTCTCACCGGTGGGGTCTAGATGCTCGTTCATTTCACAAATATACAAATCGTTGGAATAGACAAATCTTAATTTAATGGATTTAAAAAGTAACTTCGTTATTAATAGCTACTCATTCGCTATTTTAGTAATGCATTGTAAACATCCTATGACTAAAACTTACTTCTATTTAATCTTCTTGTTATTCTCTACAGTACTAACAGCACAAGAAAAAAATATTATCGTTAAAAATATTTCTGAACCTATTAAACTAGATGCTATTCTGGACGAACCAGCATGGAATACGGCAGAGCCTGCTAAAGACTTCTGGCAATACTTTCCTACAGATAGTCTTCATGCCACTAACCATACGGAAATCAAAATGCTGTACGATGCGAAGAATCTCTATGTTGGTATAAGAGTGAATTCTATTGGAGACAACTACATAGTTCCATCTTTACGCAGGGATTTTAGGGCTGGTGGTAGCGATAATATCACACTCTTGTTCGATACTTTTAATGATGGATCAAATGCTTTTTTATTTGGTGTTAATCCTGCCGGGGTTAGGCGGGAGGCCTTAGTTTCTGGAGGAGGTACTAGTTTAAGCGGTTTCACCACCAGTTGGGATACCAAATGGTATGGAGAAACCAAAATCTATAATGGCTATTATATTAGTGAATGGTCTATCCCCCTCTCTGCTTTTAAATTTAATCCCGGGGAGACAAAATGGAGATTTAATTCTTATCAATTCGATACCCAAGGGAACGAGCGAAATACTTGGATACATATTCCTAGAAGTCAATTTATCTTTAATTTGGCCTTTATGGGCGATATGATTTTTGAAAACCCTCTCAAAGCAACTAAGAGCCCTATATCTTTAATCCCATATATCAGTGCAGGTATTGGTGAAGATTTTGAATTAAATAAAAATCTATCTGATTTTAAAGTAGGAGGAGATGCAAAATTCATATTAGGTAATAGTTTAAATGTAGATCTAACTGTAAATCCAGATTTCTCTCAGGTTGAAGCAGATAATTTAATTACCAATCTTACCAGATTTGAAGTAAACTTACCAGAGCGCCGGCAATTCTTTATTGAGAACAACGATCTTTTTGCCGATTTTGGAAATTCTGAAAGTGCCAATCCTTTTTTTTCGAGACGTATTGGGATAGCAAAAGATAGCAATGGCATTAATAGACCCAATGATATAATTGCCGGTGCAAGATTAAGCGGAAAATTAAACAACAATTTTAGAATAGGTATTTTGAATATTCAAACTGCAAAAGATAAAAATTTTCAGATAGAATCTAATAATAATATGGTGGTTGCCTTACAGCATAAATTATTTAGCAGGTCCAATATAAGCGCCATTTTTGTAAATCGTCAAAACACTAGTGATGAAGGTTACGCGACTGCTACAGGAGAATATAACCGAGTGGTGGGATTAGATTATAATTTAGCCAACAATGATAATACTTGGAATGGGAAATTTTATACTCATACTTCCTTTAGTTCAGAAAAAAAAGAATCTGATAATTATTCCTCTGGAGCAATGCTAACTTATAATAATGAAAAATGGCGAATACGTGGTAGCGGATTTTTTATTGGAAATAACTTTACTTCCGATTTAGGTTTTGTTCCACGGAAAGGAATTTTCAGGATAGATCCTAAAGTCGAATATTTAATATTCCCAAAAAAAGGAGCGGTTAATCTTCATAATATTAGCATTACTCCAAACTTTACTTGGAAACCCGATTTAGATTTTCAGCTTACAGATTATAATATAAGAACAGAATGGAACCTTGGCTTTGAGAATACTTCAGAAATTTCTATAAATCTATTAAATAAATACACCTATCTCTTTAATTCTTTTGATCCTTCCAGAACTGGAAAAACTCCGTTACCAGCTAATACAGACTATTATTATACCAGTGGAAATATTAGATATAAAAGTGATGAAAGAACTGCTTTCTCTTATGGAGTAGGATTGACCTATGGGCAATTTTTTAATGGGACTATCCTAACTCCTCAAATAGATTTTAACCTTAGATTACAACCAAAATATTTAATTGGATTGAATGTCAGATATGATAAATTAGATCTTCCCCAACCATACGCAAGTAATGAAATATGGTTGATAGGCTCTAAAATAGATGTTACCTTAAGTAAATCCATTTTTTGGGCTACATTAATTCAATATAGCAATCAAGAAGACAACCTTGGATTTAATTCTAGATTACAATGGAGGTTTGCACCACTCTCTGACCTTTACCTAATCTACAACGACAACTATTATACGAACGACTCGTTAACCCCTAGATTTAGAACCTTAAATCTTAAGGTTACTTATTGGCTATATTTATAGAAAGTACTATCAACAAAAAAGCTCCGAAGTTAACTTCGGAGCTTTTTTAGGTATGTAGACCTTACTTAATGATTCATTTCTTCTTCTCCCTCTTGCAGTGGTACGTTCTGCGGAACATAATCTTGTCCTGAAATCACGTATTCTCCGTTTTCATTAGTCTTACTATAATCGTAAGGCCAACGGTAAACTGAGGGTATTTCTCCATACCAGTTTCCGTGGATATGTTCTACCGGAGCAGTCCATTCTAAGGTAGTAGCATTCCAAGGGTTTTGTACTGTTCTTTTTCCGAAGAAAATAGAGCTAAAGAAGTTATATAAGAATACTAATTGTACA
>JAGXIK010000217.1 GCA_024635715.1 Gillisia sp. | reverse complement strand
ATTTCTCAATAGTGGTAAAGATCACTCCACCACCATCGGTACTTAGTAGTGCTCTTAAATCATCGGTATTATCGGCATGTTGTACATCACCGACCAGATCTTTACACAACACAAAGCTCTCATAGAGTTGCTGGTCAAGATCGTTCCGGTCTACCTGAATAACAATTGTAGGGTTTTTCATTTCCGGCATTTGCCGAAGGATTCCGGTAAGAATTGCCATTGAAATACTTTTACCAGAACCTTGCGTATGCCAGATCACTCCCAGCCTCCCGTCACCCGTGGGTTTTATATTTTCTACCGCACTGTCCACCGCTTTTTTGATGCCCCAGTACTGGTGGTATTTTGCGCCTTTCTTGATTATTTTTCCGTTGTGGTCTTCGTGGAAAATGAAGTTTTGCAGGTAATTTAATAAGGTTTTCTTCGGAAATAATCCCTTCAGCAAGGTTTCCAGTTGCAGTTCCTGTTTCTGCTGAAGCTCATCGCCGTGCAGACTTTTCCACGGAGCAAACCACTTTAGGGAGGAATTGTACATCCCGTGCAGGGTTTCGAGCCCATCTGAAACTACCGTGATGGCATTGTAATCAAACAGCTGCGGAATATCCTGAAAGTAATGCCCAATTTGCCGGTGCGCGTTTTCCACACCCACTTCGGGATCAAACATATTCTTGAACTCAAAAACGATGAGCGGAAGGCCGTTGACGAAGATGAGCAGATCTGTGCGCCGGCTGTTCTTGCCGATGATCTTTACTTCATCTGCACACACAAAGGTATTTTTCTCGGGTTCCCGGTAATTGATAGGGTAGAGGTGCCGGGCCTGTTCTTTGCCCGAAGCATCTTTCCAGGTAATGGAAACCCCCTGGGTCATTTTAAGATGAAAATCGCGATTGCGGTGATCGAGATCCATTCCCTGGTGCTGAGTAAAAGCTGAAAGCGCTTCATTAATGGCAGTTGCCGGAACGCCGGGATAGGAGCGGTTTAAAAATTCCCGAAGATCCTCCTCCAGCACCACCTTTTTGAGGTCCCGCTCCAGGGAATTGCCTTCTTTATAGGTGTACCCCAACTCCTGAAGGCACTCTATGGCAGCCTTTTGCACCGTGATCTCGATCATTTGTGTCATAGGACTTCAGGTAAGGTTTTTTCCACATCTTTTACGCGGACTTCCCCGCTGATAAGTTTGGGTAGTACAGTGTCGCGGATTTGAGTGAGGGTTTGGTTTTCTTCGTTATTCTTATCTATCATTACATACATCACTCCTGTTCGCTCCTCAAAAGAGTGAAGTAATTTCTTTGGAGGAATTAAGAAAGGAATAGATTTTAAAGCCCCAACAGGTAGCTGTTGTAAGGCCGTACCACTTTTATTAGCCACAATTCTATTGTTGTTTTTTGGCTCCTTTAGAGTTTGGTATAAATAAGAACTTGGTATATCATCCTTGCCGTTTATTCGAACTAATTGAGCATTTATATTGGCGCCAATAAAATAATTTGGCACTCGTGCGACTTCTCCAATTGAACCACGTGTCACAATTAAGACGTCCCCTTTCTTAAGATGGCCTTTGGTAATTGTTTTATGTTTTTCTAAACTAATATACCTCAGATCATTACTTATTAGCGACCCATTTACCATGTTAACTGCACGTATAAATGGGATACCAGTTTCTATAAATTCGTTTGATTTTGGATATTTTGAAGAGTAGTTTCCATCACCAATTTCTAAAGCAGTTTCTTCAATTTTCTTAACCTCCCATCCCTTCGGAATTTCCCCCAATTCAGAAGCTACAAATTCCCCATCCTGAAAAGGTCCAAAATCAACAAACCAGTGCTTGTACAAAGCCATAGCCATTTCTTCCAGGGTTTTATTCATCTGGAGGTTGAGCTCTATCTTATCGTCTAAAGCAGAGAGGATGGAGGCGATGGATTTTTGTTCTTGAATTCCGGGAACAGAAATTTCAAACTCTTCGATCATTATTTTGGTAAGAGCATTCCTCGTCGCACCTGCCCCGGCCATTGTTAAGAGTAAATTTTTATTTTCTTTTGACAGAAGTGAGTAAAGTAAAAAGTCAGGGTTGAGAATCTTCTCATTTGCCCTCACTATAGCTACGTGCTGGTTCACCCTCGCAGGTAAGCAATGATCTGGGACCTTACATACTCTTGCTACAGAGTCACCAGTTATATTGAGAAGTACATCCTGAGATTCCAGAGTTACATTCTTTAATGCTGCTGCCTGATCATCATCAATAAAAGCAAGACCATTACTGGAGAAACTGAAATCAAGAACATTTTGACTGCGAATCAAAGAAATACCACTTTCTTTATAAGCTTCTTTACCTCCTCGAGGAGTGGCGCCACTCCCTATTTTTGTGGTTAAATCTTTTAGTTTATATGTTTTCCAGTTTTCTGGCATTAGTTCTTGTTTATAAATGATGGTCGAAAACGCTATTTTTGAGAGGTGTTCAGCAATTTATGTAATTCATTGTTTGGTAATAAAAATGTTTGTTACGCCTTAGGGATTTTAATTTCAGATTTATTTTGTTGATACCATTCTCCCCATTCATTTAATAACTTACTTCCATCGATTTCTGATTGAATATCTCCTTCTTCAAGATTCTTAATTCTTAGTTTTAAGCCTCTTTTATATACTTCATAATGCTCTGGAAGTTCCTTGTGCATTTTTAATAAAACATTTTCCGGAATTTTTTTAGCCAGTTCAAGAGCTTGTTTCTTTAAATCAAGCATTTTATTTATTTCTTCAGATGGAATTTTAGAATAGGCAATTCCAGAATTTGAAATTTTAATTGATTCATTGTCATAATTCAAAGCTTCAATAAAATAATGTGCTTGTTTGTTTTCAGTATCTGAAAATTCTGGTTTTCCGTCATCGCAGGAATAAAAAATAATCAATAGTAACAGTAGAAACTTTTTCATAGAATGGATTTATTTTTAAAATTATTGTTCTGACGTCTTTATAAAAACAACGCGAGCTGGATAGCTTAATTGCTCGCGGGACAATCCTTTAGGCAAACGAGAACAGAGGTTCGAATTGAGACTGGTTAAAGCACTATTTTTATTTTTTATTGGCAGCTGTTTTAAAATTTACTAATTGCATTTTGAAGGTCTACATAAATACCAACAGCTTGAATTTCTTTCAATAATTTTATTTTCCAGGCACCACTTGGATCAAATTTCTCATAAAGAATTCCTTGCAAATCACTAGGTATCTCAATATCACCTTTTGTCAACATCCTAATTCGTTCTTTACCTAGTTTGCCAATGAAATATCCAATTTCTAAAATAACATTTTGTCTTGCCCTTTGTAATCCTGTTTCAGTAATATCATCAGGAGTAAGTAATGCTATAGCATATCCTGCTTTTTCTGTTTCACCTATTAATTTGTCAATAATAGTCCTTCCTTTATCAACTTGTTCGTGTAATACGACATTATTTACTCCAGCATTTTTAAGTAATAATTGAAGTTCTCTTTTTAATTCATTATCGTGACCGTGAATGATAAATACGAAATCACCTTTTGATCTTTGAGGTTCTTCTTTGTCCAATTCTGGATTGGAATTCATTATATCTTTGAGAACATCACCTAAATATTCTATGAATGTATTATTAAATTCTCTTGTGTTATCAGCAAATTTTTCTTGACCAAACATTTCATTAGCAAGTTCTAATCCGTCATCATTATTCTCGCCAATTGTTTTATATAAATGATAAGTTAGCGACTTTGTTTCTTGCAGATTTTTAGGTAATGACCAATTGAGATATTGTACATCGTCAATCCAGTTGCTCCATTTTTTTCTATCCTTCTCATATTTGTCATAAACTGGATTATCTTTTATTTCTTCTTCTAAATAATTAAAGAGTTGCATACTGATACTGCTAAGAGTCGAAAAACTAGCTCTTGCTATTTTATTAAAAAGCAAGGTTATCTTATCTGGGTTTAATGCCATAATTTCTTTTAATAATCCTATTAACCTCTCGGCTATGAGTAGTTGGGTGGTTTATCACTTAATTTTGAAAGGATTTTCAGAATTAGGCGAGGACAAGAAATTACTTAAAGCCATTGTTGTAAAACATTTTATTTTTTGCTATTTCTGTGTTTTTACTTTAAGAATACTAGCTAATTTAATGCAGTGATAATGACTTTTATCAATTTCTAAACCTTTCTGTATCCAGTTTTTTGCTTGTATTTTATTATCTAAATGTAAATTAAGCCATGCCAATGTCGACATTGTGTCAGGTTCATTTATTCTTTCTTTTTGCACGGTTTGCTCCACCACTCGGACTAATTTACCGATTAATACTTTTTTTTCATCGGTATCAATTTTAAATTTCTTTTCGGTGAATAAAGATAAAACTTTACCTGCACAAGCAATTTGTTCTTCACTTGTACAAGTGTCAGAAATTGCAATTTCTACTAATGAATTAACTTGGCCTTGGTAATCCATGGTATACCTATACAAATCATATAATCTATTCCAGCCTTTAAGTTCATGATCGTTTGAAGAATAGGATTCAACGTAATTCCGAGCTGCATATACTGCATCACTGAATAAAATTAATTCTTGATAAAAATCCGATAAATTAAGCCAATACTTTGGATGTTTTCTACAGATATATTCAATAATTGGTTTGTAAATGGATATTGTTGTTTTTATATCAGCAATCTTTGCTAGTGACCTAAAGAAGTTTTGAATTCTTCGGTCAAGACCAAATACTGTTTCTGTATTCCGGCCTACACCAAACCTATGAAGCATAAGCATGTCAGTTTCGACAGCTGCTTTCATCGGGCTTGAATTAAGTTTTCGACTACCAAATTCAAATGCAGCTAAGGGCAAGGATAAAAATACGCTATCGTCGGCCGGAGATTTGATAATCGTTATTAACGAATATCTGTTGAGTTCATCTATACCAGCTTCAACATCCATTTTTTCATTTTCTTTTCTCATTAGAACAGATTCGATAGCTACTGAAGGAATAGTAGACCTCCAATTTGCCAAAGTCAAGAAAACTCTTTTGGCTACAGGACTTAAAGCATTAAAAGTTCTTTCAAATAAAGCTGTCAGTACTTCATCTCTTGATGCTAAAATTCTTTTTATCTTTCCAGCTCTTCCTTCTTTATGAACTTCACCTAAAAGAATTTTGACAATATATGGATGACCTTGAGATTCATCAAATAATTCATCCAGATAGGATTCGGTTAATAAATTTTCTATATCCAGTTCATTTGCTACTCTTTCAACTAATGAATCGAATTCGTGTCTATCCATACCCTTAACTTCTATTGGGTAATCAGCTTTAAATTCCCTAAATCTAGAAGTAATTAACAGCTTATTGGGTAATCTGATGAATGTGTTTAACCAATTGTAAACATCACTGGGATTTGCTACGGTCTCAAAATTATCCATTACAAACAATACTCTTCCATTTGAACTCTTGCCTAATTCCTTCTGCATAAATTCCAAGGGATCAAATTCCGTTTTGTGGGCCTCTTCGGGTTGTAGCAATGTAACATACATTTTAGCCAAATCTTTTGTGGTCAAGACGTCCGGTTTTACAGGCTTTACCCCTTCAGATTTTAAATCAATATCTCTTGCGCTAAACCAAATTATTATATCAAATCGATTTTCATTACATATATCAGGGAGTACATGCAGTGCTGTTGTAGTTTTTCCAATTCCGCCTTTACCTACTAATGTAACTACAGGGTGTCGATCGTCAGTGATAATATTTTTAAGTTCATTTTCAAGGGCATCCCTCTTTATGTATAAGCCTTCATGACCAGGTAAATTTGTAAAACAATTTCCAATTACATCAAGATTTGATTTAGAACTCGATTCACTAAGAGGTAAACTAGATGGGGTAGATACATATTTAGTGTTGTCAACATATTTTTTTTGACCTGTTGCATATGAAATAAGTTCAAATTTATTATTGGAATAGCCACCATTTGGTAAATAAAAATCTATAACGCTTAAATCAACAAACAGCAAGTCTGCTTTAAAGTAATTACCATTAATGCAAAAATATGTACCTTCACCATGCTGGATATAAGGTTGCCATTCTTCTCTAGAATTTTTTAGAAAATCAAAATTAGTACCATCCTCAGTAAATACTCTAACGTCAAATTTACCAGATAAATTTTTTCTTATGTATGCCCAATCTAATTCAAAGATTATCCCATTATCAATTAATAAGTGAAGAGATTCAGCAAGAAGTAAGCTTATTTTAGAACACGTATCTCCGCTTGGTGCTCCATGTCCTCTTGTTGAGTTACGTAGTCGAGTAAAAAGTTCGAACCAATACTTAAGTGGTACTTTACTGGGGAGTTGATCAGCTTTTTTTTCAACGAGAAGTAGTGCTGAATTAATTTTTTCCAAACATAATTTCTCCCAACTTTCATTTCCTTGCTTTTGTACTAATACCTTTTGAATTTCAAATAAGGAGTTATTAAGAAACTGTGATGTTCTTCCTGTAACTAAATCATTAATTGTCTTAGACCAGTCACCAATACCATCTGCTCTTACCAAGAAATGTTCACTTCTATATCTATGACGGTCTTTATCCATTTCTATACCTGCAATTAATGTCGCTGTATATAATTTAGTAATATGTTCACCTAAATACATCAAACACATAAAATAAGCTTGGTCGGATTCTTGTTTATCAATACTTAGACGATCTAATAACCTCGTGATAATTTTTGATTTATGAGAAAGTGGTTTGTTCATTTAGTGTTTTAAAATTATGTTAGTTCTTTATAGTAAGTGTTTTATAACAAAAAGCTATATGAATTACATTTTATCAAAATTCGCTTTAATCTTTTCCTTCAATTCTTCCCCTTTTTCGAACTGCTCCAGCAATTGAGCTTTTAAAGTTTTCATCTTTTCTTCGAAAGGGATCCCGTCATCTTCTTCGGCTTCTGTGCCTACATAAATCCCTGGGGTGAGTTTGTAATCCTGCTTTTGGACTTCGGCTATGGTTGCTGCTTTAGAGAAACCTTCGATGTCCATATAATCCTCCCCCTGCCCCTCCAAAGGAGGGGAGACGTTGCGCCATTTGTGGTAGGTTTCGGCTATTTTGTTTATATCCTCATCATTGAAAACCCGCAATTTTCTGCTGGCCATTGCGCCCATTTTGGAGGCGTCCAGGAAGAGTATCTCGTTATTGCGTTCGCGGTGGGTGCCGTCTTTTCCATCCCCGCTGGTGCGCGATTGCATCGCGTTCTTTTCACAAGATCAATTTTCTAAATCTTTATTAATACCAAATCTCCTTTCACCCGTAATATCGAAAAACGACAACGTCCTCCAAAAGCCCTTTTTCATCTGCATAATCACTT
>JAGXIK010000216.1 GCA_024635715.1 Gillisia sp. | reverse complement strand
GCCAAGGGAGGCCCAGCTTGTCCGGTACCAATAATTATAACATCGAAATTTTTAGTGGCCATAATTAATATTTAAAGTTTTTTCCTTCATCTTTTTCCAGCTCTACGCCTAAAGTAAGTACCATTCGGTTTACAAAATTGAAATAAGATACAACTAGAGTTGCGTCTAGAATTGCAGCATCGCTCCACCCAAGTATTCTTAAATTCTCAGTAAGATCTGCCTTATTATTAGTTTGAGGATCCAGAGTTAGAAGATGTGCAAAATCACATAATGCCATTTCTTTCTCAGGAAGGGCTAATACAGGGTAATCGGTTTTTAATAATTTAAGTTTTTCTTCATCTTTCCAATAATGATTTAGCGCACTTCCATGATGAGTAGCGCAATAAGTACACTTATTGGCTACAGATACTATTACGGCGATCATTTCCCGTTGAGCTCTTGACAATTCAGATCTTGACAATTCAGATCTTGTGAACATGATCTCCATATAGAGATCTACATGTTTCACGATGCTTTCCGGGCGTAAACTTTGGATCTTTAAAACTTCGGCTAATTGTCCACGGTTTTCTACAACACCATCATAAATTTCCTTCAATCTACCTTCAGCAACTTCATGCTGAATTACTTCAATTCTGCTCATGGTTTATCTTCCATAATTTATTACAATAGTGAAGATAAGACAATATCTAAAACTATTTCAGGCCTAGGTAGTCTTAAAAACACAGAGGGCTTATCAAAAAAAAGCGAAGCTAAATCTAGTAGATCGATCTGGCTTCGCTTTTAATCTTGAAACATTAAGTTTTAGAACTTGAATCCAAAAGTAAATACCACTCGATTATCTTCTTCACTGGTATAATAACCAACATTCGCTGTAAATGCACTAAATCCATTTATAAAAACAGAGCCTCCATAATTGGTATGCCATTTGTTGGAATCTTCATTTTGTAACCAAATTCTACCATAGTCAAAGCCTCCGGTTATTCCAAAACGCAAGGGCATAAAACTAGTCTGAACTTTTCCAAGTCCAAGTCTAAGATCTGTACTTTGGTAAAAACTACTTTTTCCATTAAATCGCTGGTTTCTAAAGGCTCTTAGGCTTTCATTACCACCTAACATTGCACCATGATAAAATTCGTATTTATCACTAATAATAACCTCACCCCCAATTTTAGTGGCCAGTACAATTACTCCGCTATTGTGCAAAGGATAATCTATAGAGATAGAAGGCTTCAAATATCCTAGTTCATTATCATGATCGTCTATATTTACCTTATATCCAGCAGTAAGATCTAACTGAATTCCTAAGTTTGGATAGGCAGGATTCTTTCTTTTGTTTAAAAATTGATAATTTACTTCTGCTCCTGCATAAAGTTGATCTTCAAATATGTCATTATTGGCTTGAAATCTGTCTCCTATAAATCTTTCTTCATCTCTATCTACTTCTAAAGACTCTATCATGGCACTGAACTGAAATCTGCTTCCTCTTCTATTTGTCCATATCAATGAAGGTGCAAATCGCCACTGTTCAATATTTACACGATTAAAGTCTAAGTCTATAGAATCATCATAGAAGGTTTCATTCCCATTTCCGAAGTAATTCAAAGTGAAATTAGGACTCGTATAATAAGCATCTATTCCTAAATTCCAGTTGTAGAAAACGTGTGCAAACTCTCCAAAATAACTAAGCTCGATACCTTTTGTATCAAAATAGTAGTTTGCACCTACTGTATGTTGCGTAGTGAAAGGATTTTTTGCTAATCCGTAAGTTGTATATGTATCTGACACACCTAAATTTAATCCAGCATCCGAGCTAAATCCTATTGCTGGGAATAAACTATTATTGGAAGTTTTTCTTTTGGTATAATCGAAATTATTAATCTCGTAAGAATCTACAAGCCATTTTTTACCTGCTTTCACAATGGTGTTTTCTCTAGTCTTATAATCATATAATTTGGCTCTTCTAGAATTCTTAAAATTATAAATATCATTTTCCTCGCCTCCTAGCACCTTCAATTTAATAAGGTTATTTCCTTTTCCTTCAATTTTAAATTCATCATCCCCATCTAATCCATAAATCCAAATTTCCTTAGTGTCTTTAGCGTTATAGCTATTTTCAAATACAATAGTATCTTTTCTTGAAATTTGAATATCTGTAACTCCATCTCTTTTGCGTGTGATCAAGAATTTATCGTCTTCATCTGTACCTGTAACCACATGAAATTTATTTAAGTATTCATAATAGTCACGAGAAACCGACATTAAATTATCTCGACGAATTTTTAAATTTTTCTTAATATTAGTAATGCTTTGATCTTTTACCTCTTCAGGAAGATTTGCAAAAGCTTTTTCAATCTTAGCATCCGTAATATTGGATTGAATGAATTTCACCTGCTTTTCCCAATCTTCCCAGCTTGAAGTTTGAATGGCCATTTTATCCATTGCATACCCAGCGGTATTAAACCATTTTACATTCTTAATATCAGAATTATATGATTGCATGGCCCTAAATGGAGGGAATCCTAATTTTAAAAGGGAAATTATAGGTCCATCATATTTGGAAAATGCCTGGTCTCTATCTCTTGGAATTGGTTGGTAAACCTTTTTATCGTCACCTTTTTTAAATTCTGCCCATCTCCATTGGTCATCGTGTCTATCCCAATCTCCAACCAGCATATCAAAAATCCGTGCTTTAATATATTCATCTTCGTCAACACTTGCTTCTTTAGATTCAAGTAATTCTGCTCTAAGATCAGTTGAACTTAAAATATCATCTGGAGAACCAAAGATCTCTAAGTCTTTATTCTCGTCCCCAACATGCTCTTCCAACATATAAAGCTCATCTCCATACTCATCATTAAAAACCCCTAAAGCTTCTTGTTTAGGGACAAAGTAAATTTTTGGACTTACATGTAAAATATCAACATCATCCATTAAATCGTTCAAAGCAAAAGGAGCATAAGGATGCGCAGTGGTATAATAATCCATTACAATCCTTTCGGCAACAGTATTATCTACGATATCTGCCACATAATGCTCTTTCATGTTATTCTGAATAAAACGAATAGCACTTTTTCTTAAAGCTCTTAATGTATATTCATTCTCGTTATCATTAATAAGTCTTAGAGACCTGGACTGATTTCCACCACCTTCTGTAATTGGTTTCACATTACCCTCTAAATTATCTAAAAACAATACTGGCGCATTAATTTGTTTGCTATAAACATTTCGGTAGTGTTCTCCCCAAGCCCATTTATATAATCCACTTTTATCAGTTTCCTCCGGGGTGTATATCGAAGAAACTGCAGTTTTCCCATAGGTGTCTTTAGGCTTATAAGAAACTTCATCTAGAGAAGTTCGTTTTCTCTGTATCTCCTTTTCGAAGAGAAACTTGGAATCTGTAGCTGTAGTTTCATAAAATCGTACCAAAGAACTACCATCTTTAAATAAGATAAGTTTAGCATATCCATTTTTATCTGAAGCAAAATGTCCTTTCTTTTCTTCTCTCGCTTTTTGAGTTTTAGCTGCTGCTCCACTTATAATTTGTGGCACCTCATGATGATCTAAATATTGTAGATTTTGATCGTTCCCAGACACAAAGATCACGTCATCGAATTCACGAGCGGTTGCCTCCAAAATATTATGAAGTTTACTCTGTTCGGGATTTTGATAAGTTTGGTCTGAAAATCCTGCGACTTTTTTTATAAAGCCGTATTTGGTACTGCTTAAAATGGGGTGGTGAACTGCGACTATAACCGTTTTACCATAGTTGTCTTTTAATTCATCTTTAAACTCTGCAAAGAACTGATCTCTGGTTTTTATATCACATTTATTATTGATGTAAGGATGTTTATCCCAATCTTCTAAGTACCATTGAGAATCAATCATGATAAGCGCTACATCCTCATTAATTTCTTTGCTTTCAATTGCACAACCATCATTTGGCCAAAATTCTGCCTTGCTGTTATCCTGTAAAAAAGATTCCAGATCGTCTATGCTTTTGTGTCCTTTTTTATTCCATTCGTTTACGCCTGGTGTGAAGATCACTTTCCCATTAAATTTATCAATAGGGTTTAACAGTGAGTTTTGTAAATATGCTTCTGTTTTTCTTTGAGCATCCCCTTTGGTTGGATATCCTTTTTCTTTAGTAATATTTCCAACAATTAATAGAGTTGCATCTTTATCTTCTTCAGAAGATTTTATAATCCCATTTAACACCTCTTGAGAGGTCTTATTAGTTTCATCTAAACCAGTATTTGCGGTGATATAAAAAGTATGAGCAATTTCTTTTCCTTGAGCGGCTCTATTGTCTTGTGCGAAACTGGAAGAAAAAATGCTTAAAACCATTAAAAAACTAAGGTTCGAGAAGTTGAAAATTCTGTTGGAACTTCCTAGGGTAGTAGACTTGTGCATATTATAGTAGTTGTTAAGGTCTTATATTAGATAGTTTTCTTAATATGGGGAAAACAGCTAAAAGCAGGCAAGATTCAAAAAAAAAAACATATGGAGATGAAATTTAACGTACTATAACATTTTTTAAAACCCACTAAAAATAATCCAATAACTATTAAAGATTGTTCTTAAAATTTATAAAAAAAAGACACGCTGCAGGTAATAAGCTTAAGTTTTCTGAATAGCTTTTTCAATTTCCCCTACATTATTGTGGAATAAAATTTAAATTAGCTTCAAAACCATATTCTTGAGATTATTCTTCTTTCTAGCTTTTTTGTTTTCATTTCCTGGATCTGCACAGGAATTACCACCTGTAATTAATTATAACCCTATAACATACGATGCTGGTAACCAAAATTGGATGATCTCACAGGCGGAGAACAAAAATATTTATATAGCAAACGGAACAGGATTATTAGAATTTAATGGTGCAGAATGGAATCTATATCCAATACCCAATAATACAATTGTTAGATCCGTAAAAGCGGTAGGTGAGAAGATTTTTACCGGAGCATATATGGAAGTAGGTTATTGGGAGGAAAATAAATATGGAACATTAGACTATACCAGCCTACTAGATAAATTTCCAGAAACAGTAAAAGATGGGGAACAATTCTGGCATATTGAGCATAGTGAGGATATTGTAATCTTCCAAAGTTTTGAAAAATTATATTTTTATAATCTTAGTACCAATGAGGTAACTAATGTTAAAACTAATGCTTCCTCTGCAATTACTAACCTTTTTAAAGTTGAAGAAAATATTTACTATCAACAGGAAGAACAGGGTGTTTTTTTAATTAAGAACGGGAAACCGGAATTATTGATTCCTGAAGAAGTTATTAATGATTTAGAATTTATCCATCTTTCTATAAAAGACAATCAGCTTCATATCATTTGCAAATCTGGAGATTTTTATAGGTGGAATGGTTCAGAATTAGAGGTTTTTAATGAAGAGTTAACAAAAACGATAAGTGGTTTAAGTATTTTTTATGCGTTGGATTTAGCAGATAGTTCATTCGTATTGGGTACTGTTGAAAATGGTGTTTATCACGTGAACTCTAAAGGAGAGATAATAGAAAATTTTAATCAGACTAACGGGCTGTTAAACAATACCGTTTTAAGTTTGTTTGAAGATGTTGATAAAAATCTTTGGGCGGGTTTAGATAATGGGATTGGGGTGATCAATCTTAATTCTGCATTTGAAATATTTCAAGATAAGAATGGTAAAATTGGCTCCGTTTATACTTCAATTAAAGAGAAGGAGTATTTATATCTAGGAACTAATCAAGGCTTATACTACAAAAAAGATGGAGAAAAGGAATTTACCTTTATTCCTGGTACCAACGGCCAAATATGGAGTTTGCAGAAAATAGATGATATTCTCTTCTGTGGTCATAATATGGGAACTTTTATAATTAAAGACGGAAGCGCCCAGAAAATTGCAGACAGGTCTGGTACTTGGAAAGTAATAAAACTTGAGGGTCATCCCGATCTTTACTTACAAGGACATTATAACGGTTTAAGTGTGTTAAAACGTAATGGAGAAGAAATTGTAGCTTACCCAATGATTAAAGACTTTCCACATTCATCAAAATCCATAGTTTCTAATAAAAATGGAGATATCTGGATAGGAAATGAACATAAAGGTGTTTTTAAAATAAGATTGGATGAGTCCTTAACTAATATAAGTATCACTAAAAATTATCCACTTAACGATGTTTCTGGTATAACTTCAAGTATTTTTAAGTTCAACGACACCTTATATTATGCTACAAAATCAGATTTTTTCCAATATTTACCAAGTTCAAATAAATTCAGTCCTAAAAATGAGTTATCTAAGCTCACGGCTAACTTTAAAAGAATTTCAGGAACTGTTGTAAATGACGGCTCAGATAAGCTCTGGGGCTTTACTGACAGTTCGATTTTTAATGTGGATCTTTCACAGTTGAGCTCGGGCTATAATTTGAAACCTATTTATTTGCCAAAGGAGGTTAGGAATATTACTATTGGACATGAGAATATTACGCCCTTAGGTAACGAAAAATTCTTAATTGGAGTTTCTAATGGTTATTTGATCTATAACCAAATGGAAATAGTTAATCAAAAGTATCAGTTAAAAATTAATAAGATAACCAGCGCAACATTAGAAAACAATCCTGTTTTGGTACCCCTGAATGAGAAACCAGTTTTTACTTATAAATCTAATAACATCAATATAGAGTATAGCGTTGCTGAATATGAGAAATTTATTTCTCCGGAATACAGTTATAGGCTTATAGGATTAAACTCCAAATGGAGTAAATGGAATAAAGTTCCAATGGTTTCTTTCAAAAATCTCTCTTTTGGTGATTATGAGTTTCAGGTAAAAGCAAAGATTGGAACTAACACTACAGAAACCGCTTCCTACCTTTTTACAATTTCAAGACCTTGGTATTTAAGTTGGTTTGCTTTGGCATGTTATGTCATTTTATTTCTAAGTATTCTGCTTCTAATTCACAGGACCAATTTAAGACATCATAGAAAGATCAACGAGGAAAATGAGAAGGAGCTTAAAATGAAAAATCTTGAGGCTGAACAAAAGATCATAAAACTACAGAATGAGCAGCTGGGAAGAGATATGACAAGTAAGAATAAAGAACTTGCCGCTTCAACAATGAGTTTAATTAAAAAGAATGAATTCTTAACCAACATTAAAGATCAATTAAAAGAATCTGAATCTTC
>JAGXIK010000046.1 GCA_024635715.1 Gillisia sp. | reverse complement strand
AGAATTGCAATTTGGAAAAACGCGAGTTACAGGAGTTTTTTCTGAACAAAAATCGGAGCGGAGAACCGTAAACGTGGAAGGAGGAGCAACTGTTGAAGAATTTGAGAAATTCGCTATAGATTACGATCAGGACAGACACTTTTTCTTAGCTCATTACTTCAGGGATAATTACAATCAGGCACTTCAGAATTATCCATTTATCAATAGTAATATTCAAATTCAGCGAATTCAGGTTTGGGTTACCAACCGTACTAATAATATTCAGAGTTTAAATGATACCCGAAATATAGTTGCTATCCAAGACCTTGGAGAGGTGAATGTTCCGGGCAATATAGGTTTAAACAATCCTCCTGCGGGCTTTTTTAATAGTCCTCCTGGAGCATTTCCTAACAACCCAAATAACGACTTTAACCCCTTTGGAATAACGGGGCCTGGAGAATCTATTTTAACTCCCGCAATAAGAGAAATTTCTACAATTCAAAGCGGTTTTGGTGGAGTGACGGTTTCGGAAGGCGAAGATTACGCAAAGCTCGAGAATGCTAGGCAATTAAAGCCAAATGAATATACTTTCGATCAGAGACTTGGTTATATAAGCCTTAATCAGAGATTAAGTAACGATGAGGTTTTGGGGGTTGCTTTTCAATATACGGTGAACGGACAAGTGTATCAAGTGGGTGAATTTGCCAATGATGGGGTAGATGCTAATACGCAGTCTGGTGATAACGAAGTTAGGATCAATCAGAACTTAGTGGTAAAGATGCTAAAAAGTACCCTTACCAATGTAAACGAACCGGTTTGGGATTTAATGATGAAAAACATTTATGCTTTAGGTGCTTTTCAATTAGAGCGAGATGACTTCAGATTAAATATTTTATATACAGATCCACAGCCACAAAATTATTTATCTCCAGCTCCGGGATCTGGAATTCCATTGCCTGAAGATGTTGCAGAAACTACCTTACTTCGTGTATTTAATCTCGATAAACTAAATGACAATAACGATCCTGTAAATGGAGGAGATGGCTTTTTCGATTATGTGCCCGGAATTACTATTAATCCACAAAATGGCTTGGTTATTTTTACAACTGTAGAACCATTTGGAGAGTATTTATTTGATAAGCTTGACAATACGCCCAATGGTGGAGGTGAAGATTATAATTTGCCCGAAACTTATAATGATAATCAGCAAGAGTATGTGTTTAGGTCTTTATATCGTACCACGAAGATTCAGGCAGAGCAAGAAGACGCCGACAAAAATAAATTTCAGTTAAAAGGAAGGTATAAATCTTCTCAAGTAGATGGAATTCCAGTAGGCTTTAATTTACCTCAAGGTTCGGTTACAGTTACTGCGGGTGGACGAGTTTTACAGGAAGGTGTAGATTATGTGGTGAATTATCAGTTAGGAAGAGTGCAAATTATAGATGAAGCTCTATTAGCTTCAGATATTCCAATTCAGGTATCTACAGAAAACAACGCCTTGTTTGGACAGCAATCTAAAAGGTTTACGGGGATTAATATCGAACACCAATTCAACGAAAAGTTATTAGTTGGAGGGACGTTTTTAAATTTAAAAGAGCGCCCGCTTACGCAAAAGGCCAACTATAGTTATGAGCCGGTTAACAATTCCATTTATGGCTTAAATGCTGCCTATAGCACAGAAGTGCCATTCTTAACAAGACTTATAAATAAGTTGCCGAATATTGATACCGATGTTGCTTCTAATTTTTCTATTCGTGGAGAATTTGCCTATTTACAGCCAGGAGCGCCACAAGTAAATGACTTTGACCAAAAAGCGACCACTTATATAGATGATTTTGAAGCATCTCAAACTTCTATCTCAATAAATAACCCCTTGAGTTGGGAACTCTCCAGTGTGCCTTTAGATTTTGGAGGGGAATTAAGCAACGGGGATTTAGCTGTAGGATATAAAAGGGCAAATTTGTCTTGGTATACTATTGACCCTATTTTTTATAGCAGTAGAAGACCAAGCGGAATAACGGATGCTGATCTCTCTAATTTTGCAACAAGAAGGGTTTTTCTTAATGAAATATTTCCTAATACCGATGTGATCCAAGGACAGCCGCAGGTTATCTATACAATGGACCTTACTTTTTCTCCAACTACTCGTGGACCCTATAATTTTAATCCGGCAGCTGCGGGTGGAAATTCTTTAAACAATCCTAAAGAAAATTTCGCAGGTATTTCCAGAGCAATTACCTCTACCAATTTTGAGCAGACCAATGTGGAATTTATTGAGTTCTGGTTGATGGATCCTTTTATTTATTCTGAAAATGCGGGAAACTCAGGAGGAACTATTAGTTTTAACTTAGGAAATGTCTCTGAAGATGTACTTAAAGACGGAAGAAAACAATATGAAAATGGTCTTCCGCCGGATGGTGGCCAAGAAAACACTATTAGCACTGCATTTGCCAAAGTACCGGCAGATCAATCTCTAATATATGCCTTTGATACGCAAGGTCAGGCAAGAATTAATCAAGATGCAGGATTTGATGGATTAGGAGATGCGGAAGAAGCATTAAAATTTTCTGCCTTCGGAAACCTTCCAGATCCTGCAGCAGATAACTACGAATATTTTCTAAATAGGACCGGAAATATTGTGGATCGTTATAGAAATTATAATGGAACCCAAGGGAATTCTCCAACAGAATTAACTGACACCAATAGAGGTAATACCACCTTGCCAACCACTGAGGATCTCAACAGTGATAATACGATGAATACTATTAATAGTTATTTTCAGTATGATGTTAAGATCTTCCCTGGAATGAATGCTTCTAATAGTCCATATATTACCGATGTTAGGGAATTGGACGCACCGCTACCTAATGGTCAGGATATTCCAGTAAGATGGATCCAGTTTAAGGTGCCAATTTTTGAACCTACAGATACTAAAGGTGGTATTGCAGATTTTAGATCGATTCGGTTTATGCGACTTTTCTTAACAGACTTTGAAGAGGAAACTGTTTTGAGATTTGGAACAATGGATCTGGTTCGTGGAGATTATAGAAGATACAATCAAAGTTTAAATCCAGATGAGCCAAATCAACCTATAGAAGAAGGAACTTTGTTTGAGGTTTCTGCTGTGAATATAGAAGAGAATGAAAATCGTGAACCAATTCCCTATGTATTACCTCCAGGGGTGAACCGGGAGGAATTGTTCAATAATAACACAAATATCCGTCAGAATGAGCAGTCGCTTTCTATTAGAACTTGCGATTTAGAGCCACAGGATGCTCGGGCAGTTTACAAGAATTTCCAAGTGGATATGCGCCAGTATAAGAATTTGGAAATGTTCTTGCATGCCGAATCTTTTGTAAACGAGATCGCTCTAAAAGATGGACAATTAATTGCTTTTGTAAGAATAGGGACCGATTTTACAGATAACTATTATCAAATTGAAGTGCCGCTAACTGCTACTTTACCTGGCGCTACTTCTGCTGAAGAAATTTGGCCAGAAGCCAACAGGCTTTTGTTAAGTCTGGATTTACTACAACAGGTGAAAACTAAAGTTTTGGGGGATCCTTCTTTGATTCCCACGGAGTTGAATTATTTTAATGAAGAAGTAAATCTTGTAAATTCTAATGACCCATATGAAGTTGGGCAACTTAGAATCGGGATAAAGGGAAACCCGAGTTTTGGAAATGTAAGATTATTAATGCTTGGGGTGAAAAATGGAAGCCCTGAAAATACAGCCTCCGATATTTGTGGAGAAGTATGGTTCAACGAATTGAGATTATCTGATCTGGATAATGAAGGGGGGTGGGCAGCTATTGTAAATATGGATACCAATATTGCAGATTTTGCAACGGTATCTGCCACAGGAAGAAAAAGCACTATTGGATTTGGAGCTTTAGAAGAAGGACCAAATCAGAGAAGCAGGGAAGATCTTCAGCAGTATGATGTAGTGACCAATATAAACGCAGGGCAATTATTACCACAAAAATGGGGAGTTCAAATTCCATTAAATTATAGTAGAGGAGAAGAGTTAATTACGCCTAAATACGATCAGGAATTCTTAGATCTGGAGCTCCAAACAAGGCTAGATGATACTACAGATCCGGACGAGCGAGATCTAGTGAGAGAACAATCTGAATCTTATACCAAAAGACAGAGTATAAATGTTATTGGTTTAAGAAAGGAACGAGTAGGAGATAAGAAACCTATGCCTTATGATATAGAAAATTTCGCTTTTTCTAGTTCTTACAATCAAGTTGACCATCGCGATTTTGAAATTGAAGATGCCTTGAGTCAAAATGTAAGAGTAGGAGCAACCTACGATTACGGATTTTTGCCACTGACTCTGGAGCCATTTAAAAACATTAAAGCTTTAGATAGTAGCGATTATTATTCTTTGGTAAAAGATTTCAATGTGAATCTATTGCCGACCAATATATCTTTAGGGTCAAATATTTTTAGACAATATAACGAGCAAAAATTTAGAGAGTTATCTTTAAATGAAAATGATATAGGAATCCCAACATTGTATCAACGGAATTTTATGTTTGATTGGCAATACCGGATAAATTATAATTTAACAAAATCCCTTCAGTTTAGTTTTAGTGCAACCAACAATAGATTGGTGAGAAATTATTTCACTGAAGATAATTTTGTGGATAACAGCATTGGTATATGGGACGGCTTTTTTGAAACAGGAACTCCTAATCAGCATTTTCAATCGCTACAAGTGAATTATGAATTACCATTCGCTAAGATTCCGATCTTAGAATTCATTAAAACTACTTATTCCTATACGGGTGACTTTCAATGGCAACGCGGGTCTCAGATCTTTGATCAGTTAGAAGGGATACCAGATTTAGGGAATTCAGTTCAAAATTCAAGCATTCACCAGATTAATGCGAATATGGATATGCAAGGTTTATACAAATACCTAAACCTTGTGCCAAGAAATTCTACAGCAAACTCCATTAAAGCCCGCAGCGCTTCTGTGCCAAAGTCACCTAATGAGACTAAGGAAGAGGAGAAGGCCACAAAGCCTAAATCTGATAAGGCTTACAACACCGTTTTAGGTCTTGTTACTGCTCTAAAGCGAGTACAAGTAACTTATAGAGAAAATAGAGGGATCTTTTTACCTGGTTATACTCCTAGTATAGGATTTTTGGGAACGCTTAGACCTACAACAGGTTTTACTTTGGGGAGCCAAAATGATGTTAGAGGTATCGCTGCAAGAAACGGATGGTTAACATTGTATCAAGAATTCAATCAGCAGTATACTTCGGTTCAAAACAAGCAATTGGATATGCAGGCTTCTTTGAGCTTGATCCCGGATCTTATAATAGATCTAAATGCTAGTAGAATATATTCAGAAACCTATAATGAAAGTTATAAAATTAATCCAACTAGTCTGGAATATCAATCTTTGAGTCCTTATAGTTTCGGAAATTTCAACATTTCAACAGTTCTTATTAAGAGTGCTTTTCAGAAAAACGATCAGGAATTTTCTGAAACATTCGAGAGTTTTAGAGAGAATAGATTGGAAGTTGCACAACGATTGGCATCAGAAAATGGCAGGGATCTTAATGATTTAGATGCAGATGGTTTCCCTGTTGGTTATGGAAAAACTAACCAAGCTGTTTTATTACCAGCATTTCTCGCCGCTTATACCGGGCAAAGTGCTTCTTCAGTAAAATTGGGTGCCTTTAGAAATGTGCCATTGCCTAACTGGGATCTTAAATACACGGGTTTAATGCGATTAGATTGGTTTAAAAAGAATTTTAGAAGGTTCTCATTAAGTCATGGATATCGTGCCGGATATACGATAAATCAGTTTCAATCTAATTTAGATTATAACCCTAGCGATCCTTTTGAATTTAATCAGGCTAATAACTTTAAGAATAAGCTTTTATTTGCAAATATCAATCTAACTGAGCTTTTTAGCCCATTGGTTAGAATAGATCTGGAAACCACAGAAGCGATTAGAATATTGGCCGAAATTAAGAAAGACAGAACTATGTCTTTGAGCTTTGATAATAACTTGCTAACAGAGGTAAAAGGGAATGAGTATATATTAGGATTAGGATATAGAATTAAAGATCTTAAAATTGCAACTAATTTTGGTGGCAGACAGCGCGTGCTTAGTAGTGATCTTAATTTTAAAGCTGATGTTGCTTACAGAAAAAATATAAATATCATTAGGTATCTGGATCTTGGTAATAACCAAGTGATCGCAGGACAAGACCTCTGGGCAATTAATTTTATAGCAGACTATGCGATATCAAAAAATTTAACGGCCTTGTTTTATTATGATCATACCTTCTCTGAATATGCTATATCTACAGCCTTCCCGCAAACAACTATTCGTTCTGGGTTCACGTTGAGATATAATTTTGGAAATTAATTGATAGCTATTTGAACAGACCTAAGAATAAATTAACTTTGTGCACTCAGAAAAAAACAAAATGATGAATATACCACAAGAATTAAAGTACACCAAAGATCACGAATGGGTGAAAATCGATGGGAATATTGCCACAATTGGCGTTACAGATTTCGCGCAAGGAGAACTTGGTGATATAGTTTATGTTGAAGTGGAAACCGTTGGAGAAACTATGGAGCGAGAAGAAGTTTTTGGGACTGTAGAAGCCGTGAAAACTGTTTCAGATCTATTTTTACCTCTTGCCGGAGAGATCATTGAATTTAATGAAAGTCTTGAAGATACTCCAGAGAAAGTGAATACAGATCCTTATGGAGATGGATGGATGGTTAAGATAAAGATTTCTGATGAAGATGAGCTTGCAGGTTTAATGAGCCCAGAAGAATATAAAGATCTTATTGGGGGCTAGATTACTTTTAATACTTGCGGTACTATATACCCTATTAATTACCTTTTTGTCCTTAATTCAATTGGGTAAAATCTCCCTTGGAGATTTTAATCCTACAGATAAAATGATGCATTTAGGTGCGTATTTTGTTTTGGGCTTTGTGTGGTTTTTTTACTATTTGTTTAAATTCCAGGAAGAAAGCCTTAAGGTTAAGGGTTTTTTTAACATTTCGATTTTAATTATACTCTTTGGTATGTTAATTGAGGTTTTACAAGGAGCTCTTACAGATTATCGAGACCCGGATTGGGCTGATATGCTGGCAAATAGTATCGGAGTTTTATTGGCGTTGGGCATTTGTCTAGGATTTTTAAAATTCTTTAAACGCTTAAAACATAAGATTAATTCATTTTTATGAAAAAAATTTTTACTTTAGCAACCCTTATTAATTAGTATCGAATTATGAAACCCAAGAAAAATCCGAAAGCCGATTTAACAAAGCGTAGCGTTCTCTTTCTTCAGCTAGGACTTATTTTAGTCTTATTTATTGCATGGCAAGCTATAGAATGGAAAACTTACGATAAAGATAATTTAGACATAGGTCAATTAGACCTTGGTGATCTAGATGATGAAGAAATTCCAATCACGGAAATTCTGAACACACCACCACCACCACCACCGCCGCCACCAGCACCAGAAATAATCGAGGTTGTTGAAGATGAGGAAGAAGTGGAAGAAGATATAATAGAATCTACTGAAACAAATCAAGACGAGATCGTTGAGGTTAAAGAAGTTGTTGAAGCTCCTGTAGAGGAAGTGATCGCCGATGTACCGTTTGCGGTTATTGAAAACGTGCCGATTTTCCCAGGTTGTGAAAATTTAGCTAACAATGACCAGCGTAAGAAATGTATGAGTGAAAAAGTACAAGAATTTGTACAAAGAAAATTTAATACAGACTTAGGTAGTCAATTAGGATTAAGTGGAGTTAACCGTGTAATTGTTCAATTTAAAATAGACAAGAACGGTAACATTACAGATGTACGTTCTCGTGCACCACACCCAAGATTGGAGCAAGAGGCAGCAAGAGTTATAAACGCTCTTCCTAAAATGCAACCGGGTAGACAAAGAGGTAAGCCAGTAGGCGTAATGTACTCTTTACCTATTGTGTTCCAAGTTCAGGATTAAGACACTTTAAAATTATATACAATTCCCAAATTGCTTAGCAGTTTGGGAATTTTTTGTTTAGAGAGGTTTTATATGGAAGAATAAAAATTTTGGTATCTTTCGGCTGTATCAAACGATAATATCTCTGCTCCTTTTATGAAATACATTGGATTCCTACTACTCTGTTTTATTTCCTATAATGCATTTTCGCAAGACGGATTTTCTGAATTTGAAACTTATCCCTCCTTTTCTGAATGTTCAGAAATAGATTTCAGTGGTGAGGAAACTTGTTTTAAGAATACCTTGATGAAAATGGTGACTGCAAACTTTCAGTTACCCGCAAAGGTTTCCGAAGAAAATTATAAAGGGGAAGCCATAGTTCTTTTTGAGGTTACCAAAGAAGGAAAGTTCAAGGTGCTTTATATAGACGCAATATATTCAGAATTAAAAGAAGAGATTCAACGGGTTTTTGAAGAATTACCTACTATTTCACCTGCAACTTATAATGGAAAGCCTGCATATGCTCAATTTCGATTTCCTCTTAAGATTCCCATTGGATATACTGAAATGTTATCGCCTTCAACTGAAGCTGAAACTGTAAACAAAACTAGCTCTGTTCAGAAGAAAAACACACTTACAGAATATGATAGTATAGTCTCCAAACCCTTTATCAGCCAAAGAAATTCTAGCAATTTGTTTGTGCCTCTTTCTCATGAACGCTACAATAGATTTGATGCAGAAATGAATAGGGTTGGAAATAATAGTCATACGGCTACCAAACCTTATTTATATAATGAAGTTTCTAAGTATTACGATTTTGATGCTGAATTTGAGCAAGGCAAAACTCGTGATTCTTGGGTTGGAAGAAAGATATGGGATGAGCATTTAGTCAATTTTCAAGGGGAAAATTATTGGTTTACTGGAGATGTGGTTTTGGACCTTCAGATTGGGAAGGATTTCCAGAGTGATGTTGCATTTACTTATAACAATACTCGTGGTGCCATTTTTCAAGGAGGATTGGGAGAGAATTTTAATTTCTATACCGTGGTTTTTGAAAGTCAGGCCCGCTTTGCCGATTATTTTAATAGGTATGCTGAAAGTATTGGGCCGTTTGGTGGAAATCCTGCGGTTGTTCCAGGAAGAGGTATAGCTAAAGAGTTTTTAGATGATGGCTACGATTTCCCGGTTGCTGAAGGATATGTGTCCTATAAATTTTCTGAATTTTTTAATGTTCAATTCGGGCATGGAAAGAACTTTATTGGGGACGGATATCGATCCTTATTAATGAGTGATATTGCCAGTCCTTATCCATATTTGAAATTTAATACAAGCTTTTGGAAGCTTAAATATACCAATACCTTTATGTCTCTTCGTGATGTGAGGGGAGAAGTGGTTGAGGAAGGTTCTTATAGAACCAAATATATGGCCAATCATTACTTGAGTTTAAATCTCACCAAACGATTCAATTTAGGGCTCTTCGAATCGGTTATCTGGCAAAATGAGAACGGCCGTGGCTTTGATGTGAATTATTTGAATCCCGTTATCTTTTATAGATCTATAGAATTTTCTACGGGTATGCGGGGAGGAAATGCCATTATCGGACTCACTGGGAAATATAAATTAAGTGATCAGATCAATCTTTATGGACAATGGGTCATAGATGAATTTTCTACTGAAAAGGTCTTTGGAGGAAACCAAAGCTGGAAAAATAAATTGGGCTACCAGTTAGGAGTAAAATATTTTGATGCCTTTAATGTGCCAGATCTTTATTTGCAGGCAGAATATAATCAAGTTAGGCCTTACACCTATTCTCATAATTCTATTGTACTAAACTATGGTCATAATAATCAATCCTTAGCTCATTTATGGGGTGCTAATTTTAGAGAGATCATAGGAATTGCCAGATATAGGAGAGACCGAATTTTTGGAAGTGCAAAAGTGATCTATGGGAAACGCGGTTTCGATTTTGACGATGGCAGTGACGATAGGTATTATGGTGGTAACATCTACCGTAGTGAGCGGGACAGAGCCTTTGAGGATGGGGTGAAAATTGGACAGGGAAATACTGCCACTACTTTGTTTTCTGAAGTGGAAGCAGGTTATATTATAAATCCGGTGACCAATCTTAAAGTGTTTGGAAGCCTTATTTATAGAAATTTCAACCCTCAGGTTAATACCGATCTTATTTTTAAAGAGAATACAGTTTGGTTTAATGTGGGACTTAGAACAGATATATTTAACTGGTATTACGAATATTAACAGTTGTTCTAACTGTTGCAATAAATGAAGTTATTCTGTTAGTTTATCTCATTAGTTATCAGAGTTTATCATAAATAACGAGTAAGCTTTATTGTTCTTATCTCAAATACTGATAAATCGATTTGACCTCTTTTTTCCAAGTAGATAATGTTCTTAAAATTAACTTTTTCACATTCTTGTTAAAACACAATTAAGAAGTATCTTTGCGCCAAATATAAAATTGCTTTTTTGAGTAATACAAACGTACATACCCCTTCTGTATCAGTACTTTCAGATTTTAAGGAGATCACTAAAATGCGATTGGCCATAAGCGTGGTTTTTTCGTCTGTTGCTGGATATTTTCTAGGAACAGAAGTGGTGAATTTTGTTACCGTGTTGTTATTGGCTATTGGAGGCTATTGTATGGTAGGCGCTTCTAATGCCTACAATCAAATTATAGAGAAAGATCTTGATGTCTTGATGGATCGTACTAAAAACAGACCAATCCCTGCGGGAAGAATGTCTGTGAATACGGCTTTTGTAATTGCAAGTACTCTAACTATCATTGGCCTGATAGTTCTTTATATCATCAACCCTAAAACAGCTATGTTTGGGGCAATTAGTATTTTTTTATATGTGAGTGTTTATACACCACTTAAAACCAGAACGCCATTATCTGTATTTGTTGGAGCCTTTCCTGGTGCTATTCCTTTTATGTTAGGATGGGTAGCAGCAACCAATGAATTTAGTATAGAGCCGGGGACACTTTTTATGATCCAGTTCTTCTGGCAATTTCCTCATTTTTGGGCTATTGGCTGGTGGTTGTTCGATGATTATAAAAAAGGCGGATTCTTTATGCTCCCTACAGGAAAAAGAGATAAGGGCACAGCTATTCAAGTGATATTATATACAGTTTGGACTATTTTGGTTTCATTGATCCCTGTTTTTGGGGTTACAGGAAGACTGTTCTTAACACCTTATGCAGGGGCTATTATATTAGTGCTAGGTTTGGGAATGTTATATTATGCCTTCAAATTATATAAGAATCGTGATGCGATTTCGGCTAAAAAATTAATGTTTGCAAGTGTTTCCTATATCACACTTTTGCAGATCGTTTATGTATTAGATAAATTTTTAAGAGAATGGATATAACACAAGAAACCCATAATTATAAAATTGGCAGAGCCAAAAAAATGATGTTATGGTTTGGTATTGCCAGTATGGTAATGATGTTTGCGGGTATTACCAGTGCCTATGTGGTTAGTAAGAATAGGCCAGACTGGATCTCAGATTTTGAATTGCCAGAGACCTTGTACTGGAGTACCTTAGTTATTATAGTGAGTAGTATCACATTTATGCTTGCCAAAAGTGCTATTTTAAAGGGAAATCGTTCCCAAGCTACTGCGCTGCTATTAACTACCTTGGCTTTAGGGATCGTATTTGTAGATCTGCAATTCAGAAGTTTTTCAGAGATTATAGCATCTGGTTATTATTTTACAGGAAGTGAGAGTACAATTACTACTTCGTTTATTTACGTAGTAGTTTTATTGCATCTTGCTCACCTTACAGCAGGCTTAATAGTGCTTTTGGTTGTAATTTATAACCATTTTAAACAACGATACAAAAAGGGTCAAATGCTTGGAATTGAGCTAGGTGCCACCTTTTGGCACTTTCTGGATGCGCTATGGGTTTACCTGTTTGTGTTTTTATATTTCTTTAGATAATAAATTTGCGTATTTTTGCCCATCATATAAAATCAAATTCTTCATATGGAAGCTACTGTTATTAGAACAGGCACCGAAGGTAAAACTTGGGGCGGTGGAAATGAGCCATTAAAGGCTAGTTACGGTAAATTGATGATGTGGTTCTTCATCGTTTCTGATGCACTAACATTTTCAGGATTCTTAGCTGCTTACGGTTTTTCAAGATTTAAATACATAGATTCTTGGCCGATTGCCGATGAAGTGTTTAATCACTTCCCATTTTTACATGGAGTAGATGCTCCTATGTATTACGTAGCGTTTATGACGTTCATTCTTATTTTCTCCTCTGTAACTATGGTATTGGCAGTAGATGCCGGTCATCATATGAAGAAAGGAAAAGTAACTTTGTATATGTTTTTAACCATTATTGGTGGAGCGATCTTCGTAGGTTCACAGGCATGGGAATGGAAGAATTTTATACAAGGGGAATATGGTGCAGTAACTACAAGAGGAGGAAATGTCCTTCAGTTTGTGGATGTAGAAGGAGAACGCGTTGCAATTGAAGATTTTGTTGCTGAATTACCTGTTACAAGAGTAGCTAATCAACGAAACACTGGGATTTGGTTTTCTGAAAATGAAACAATATCTGAATTTACCATTGAAGAAGTGAAAGCTGGTTTCGAAGCCAATGAAAATATTCTTGTTAGAACTCAAATGGTCGATGAGAATGGCCAAAAAACTATTCTTTCTAGAGAAGAATCACTTAGTAAATTAAATGCTGAAGCTATTGGCGTGGTTGAAGGAGCGAATCTTACTGAGAATGAATATGGCCCTCCTTTATTTGCAGATTTCTTCTTCTTTATAACTGGATTTCACGGATTCCACGTTTTATCTGGAGTTATAATAAACATCATAATCTTTTTTAATGTGATCCTGGGAACTTACGAGCGCAGAGGAAATTATGAAATGGTTGAAAAGGTTGGTTTATACTGGCACTTTGTAGATTTAGTTTGGGTATTTGTATTTACATTCTTCTACCTGGTTTAATTCTGAAATAAATAAAAATGGCACACAGTACTACACATCATCACGAGTCTAATACAAAAAGAATTTGGTTCGTTTTTGCAATACTTTCTGTTGTTACAATAGTAGAGGTATTCCTAGGGATCATTAAACCTGAATTTTTAGTAGACACGCAATTTCTTGCGATGAGACTTCTTAACTGGATCTTTATAATTCTTACTATTTACAAAGCATATTATATAGCTT
>JAGXIK010000215.1 GCA_024635715.1 Gillisia sp. | reverse complement strand
TTAAATCTAGCATTATTAAAGCACCGCAGAATTTTAGATTAATATTCTTTATAAAAAACAAGAAATAGATTTACATCTTCGGGATGGTATTTCTATATTTGTTTTTCAAAATTTATCTATGGAGCATTTTGTTGTATCGGCACTTAAATATCGCCCACAAACTTTTAAAGACGTTGTGGGACAACAGGCCATCACCAACACTCTTTTAAATGCAATAGAAAACGATCATTTAGCCCAGGCTTTGCTTTTTACAGGACCACGAGGGGTTGGAAAGACTACTTGTGCCCGGATTCTGGCTAAAATGATTAATAATGATGGGACGCAAAAACCGGATGAAGATTTTGCCTTTAATATTTTTGAACTAGATGCTGCTTCCAATAACTCTGTAGATGACATTCGGAATCTTACAGACCAGGTTCGAATCCCGCCTCAGGTTGGAAAATACAAGGTGTATATTATAGATGAGGTACACATGTTAACTACCTCCGCTTTCAATGCTTTTTTAAAGACATTGGAAGAACCACCGAAACATGCCATCTTTATTCTTGCTACCACAGAGAAGCATAAAATAATTCCAACCATACTTTCTCGTTGCCAGATATTCGATTTTAAAAGAATAACTGTAAAGGATGCAAGAGACTATTTAGGATACATCGCAAAACAGCAAGGTATTGAGGCAGAAGAAGAAGCTTTACATATTATTGCTCAAAAGGCCGATGGAGCTATGCGTGATGCCTTATCAATTTTTGACAGGGTAGTTAGTTTTAGCGGTGCTAAACTTACCAGACAAGCAGTAACAGAGAATTTAAATGTCCTGGATTACGAGACGTATCTGAATATTACCCAGTTAATATTGGATAATGATATTCCACAGTTGCTGGTAGATTTCAATACTATTTTGTCTAATGGATTCGATGGACATCATTTTATTTCTGGAATAGCATCTCATTTTAGAGACCTCATGGTTTGTAAGGATCAAAAAACTATTGATCTTCTAGAAGTTGGAGAAACTGCTAAGGCCAATTATTTTAAGCAATCTCAACAAACCTCTCATTCCTTTTTATTACAAGGAATAGAAATGGCCAACGATTGTGATCTTAAATACAAAGCAAGTCGAAATCAGCGATTATTAGTTGAACTTTGCCTTATGCAGCTTGCCTCTATCAATTTTGATGGAGAAAAAAAAAAGTCTGAGCCATTCATAATCGCTCCAGAGCATTTTAAGAATGCAAAAGTTGCTTCTGTTTCAATTCCTACGGAAGCAAAAAAAGTAATCACCGAAAATGAATTTTCTGAAAATACCGAAGCCACAACGTCTTCTGCAACCATTCCTTCAGAAGAAAATATAGCGCATACTAATTCTACAGATGCAGCTGCAGTTGTAAATGAAACTGAAGAAGATTCAAAGCTAGATACTGCTTCTAATCAAATTACTCCAGAGACACCAAGCACAAAGGAAAAAACTCAGGAAGATCGATCTTCAGCAGAAGTTAAGCCAAATTCTGAACAGGCAATGCCTAAAAAAGTTTCGGGCCTATCTATAAAAAGTATCAAGCAGAAAAAAGAGATCCTTGCCAAAAAGCATGGAGAGAAGGTTGTTACAGCTGAGGTGCTGGATGAAGCCATAAATGAAACTCAGTTGCATGCTGCTTGGGATGAATACATACATCGATTAAAGCATAAAGGTGAAAAAATTCTGGCTTCTATCATGGAAACAGATATGCCAAAACTAACCGATAAGGTGGTTTCTATAGAGTTACCGGCAGATACTATGAAAAATGAATTAGAAAGACATACCCATCCATTGATGAGCTTTCTAAAAAAGAAACTTCAAAACACCTTGATCACTCTGGAAATTCAGGTGAACGAACAGGTAGCAAAGAAATATGCCTTTACCGACATGGAAAAATTTAATAAGTTGAAAGAGCAAAATCCGTTATTGGAGAAACTCCGAAAAACTTTTGATCTAGATATATAATTATGCTTGGCTTAAAACTACCTACAGACCCACGTTGGGCTTCTATTGCAGAGAAAAATTTAGAAGAGATTCTTACAGATCATGCTTATTGTGAGCAAAAAGCAGCTTCAACAGCGATCTCTCTTATTGTTTCATTTCCTGAATATTCCGATCTGGTTTCAGAAATGACAGCTTTAGCAAGAGAAGAGATGGGCCATTTTAAAATGGTTCATGATAAATTACTAAAAAGAGGCTATATCATGGGGCGTGATCGCAAAGATGAATATGTGCTACAGTTACTCAAATTCTTCCCTAAAGGAGGTTCTCGTGCTACGCAGTTGGTCCATAGATTATTGATAGCTGCTCTTATTGAAGCTAGAAGTTGTGAACGTTTTAGATTGCTTTCAGAAAAATTAAAGGAAGAAGAATTAAGGGATTTTTATAGGAACTTAATGGTAAGCGAGGCTAATCACTATACACTTTTCCTCAACTTTGCCAGACAATATGGAGACCGAAAAGAGGTTGATCAAAAATGGAATGATTTACTAGAATTTGAAGCCGAAGTCATGAAAAGCTTAAGCAAATCTCAAAGTATTCACGGTTAGCAAAATAAGAACCCAAGGGTAATCCCACGAGCTATGTGCCAATTGTTCGGGAAGAAAACACTTATAAAATTGGAGGCGTCCTCACAGCTATAAGGGCTAGGAATTAAACCCTCAATTAGACATTACATCTTTTCCTGATAAAGTGATTTTATGATCCCATCTGCCAATCCTATTTTTGGTACGTAAATCCTTCTGGCTTTAGTCCATTTCATAGCAGAAAGATAGATTCGTGTAGCAGGTATAATAACATCTGCACGGTCATCATTTAAATTCAATTCTGTAATTCGCTCCTCATAAGTAAAGGAATTTAAGAGTTGATAATAAGAACTTAGATATAAATAACTAAGAGGTTTACCAATTGCCTTACCACTACTTTTGAAAATATTATTGATGTTCCCTCCAGATCCCACTAGATCTATCCTATGATAATCTTTAGTAACAGCCTTCACCCATGTTTCTACCTCTTCCCATATACCAGGCTCAGTAATATTTTTAAGCAACCTAACCGTCCCTAATTTAAAGGACCTTGAGGTAATGGCCTCCCCATTAGAGTACAAGGTAAATTCTGTACTACCACCCCCAACATCTACATAGAGATAGGTCTTATCAGTCTGAATAAGAAGATTAAGATCTGTAGTAGCAATAATAGCTGCCTCATGGGTGCCATCTATAATTTCAATTTCTATTCCAGTTTTTTCTAAAACTTCATTAGCAACATACACCCCATTTTCTGCTTCTCTCATTGCTGAAGTTGCACATGCTTTATACCTTTCAATCTTATGAGATTTCATTAATAATTGGAAAGCCTTCATGGTATCTATCATTCTCACCTGATTTTCTTCAGAGATCATGTTTGTCATGAAAACATCTGCTCCCAACCTTATTGGCACCCTTACTAATGATGTTTTTTTAAAAATAGGCTCTTTTCCCTCTTGCTCTGTTATTGTTGAAATTAATAACCGCACCGCATTGGAACCTATATCTATTGCTGCATATTTATGTTGTGTAATCAAACTTTTACTTCTTCTAATTTTTGTTCATAATACTCATAGAGTGCATATTGGGAACGTACTGCGGGAAATTTTTTCTCCCTGTAGGCATTATCCTGATTCGCACTTAAAACACGAGCCTTTACATTATCATTCCAACTTATCATAAAAGTCTCCAATATCTCATTTTTTATGTCCTCATCGTATATAGGACAAGAGACTTCTACTCGATAATCCATATTTCTAGACATCCAATCGGCAGATGAAATATAAACCTTTGCTTTGCCGTTGTTCTCAAAAATAAAAACCCTTGGATGCTCTAAGAATTTATCTATAATACTAATTGCTTCAATATTATCGCTCATTCCAGGAACACCAGGAATCAAGGAACATATTCCACGTACAATCAATTGGATTTTCACCCCTGCTCTACTGGCATCGTATAATTTATCGATCAAGGTATAATCTGAAAGACTATTAAGTTTTAATTTAATTCCCGATTTTTTACCATTTTGAGCATTTTCGATCTCTGTTGTAATAAGTTTGATCAAAGCCATTTTAGTATAATGTGGCGATACCAATAAATGCTTATACCTGCTCACCTTATAATTGATCTCAAAGAAATCAAAAACCTTATTTATCTCTTTTAATACTTCCTGATTACCTGTAAACAAAGTATAATCTGTATAAATCCTGGAAGTAGACTCATTAAAATTCCCTGTACTTATAAAGCCATATTTATGAAGTTTTCCATTTTCTTCTCGTTCTATTAAACAAGTTTTACAATGAACTTTTAAACCTGTAACCCCAAATATCAATTTCACCCCTTCATTCTGCATTTGCTCGGCGTACTTAATATTTGCAACTTCATCAAATCTAGCTCTTAGCTCTATTTGTACAGTTACTTTTTTACCATTCTTAACAGCATTTATAAGAGAGCTGGCAATATGCGAGATCTTGGCCAGTCTATAAATTGTTATTTTAATAGTTCTTACTTTAGGATCTAAAGCAGCTTCTCGTAAAAATTTTACAACATAAGCGAAGGTTTGATAAGGTGCATAAAGCAAGTAATCCTTTTTTGCGATCATCCCCAGCAAACTACCTTGAAGCACTAGACCTTTTATTGGAAGTGGCTCTATAGCAGGGTAAAGTAATTTATCACCGCCAATATTGGGAAAGTTCATATAGTCCCTTCTATTATGGTATCTACCTCCGGGAATAATACTATCTGAAGAGTCGATTCCCATTTTTCCCATTAAAAATGCGAGGGTGTCTTCTCCAATATTCATATCGTAAACAAACCTAACGGGATCCCCTTTTAATCTGTCTTGTACGCTTAAAGTTATCTTTTCTATAAAACTCTTACTTAAGTCACTATCTATATCCAATTCGGCATCTCTAGTGATCTTTATCATATGGGCAGTAACACTTTCATATTCAAAGATGTTAAAGATGGTTTTAAGATTAAATCTTATAAGATCGTCTAACAGTATAATATATTGTTTTCCATCTTCCATTGGAAGTACAACAAACCGATCTATACTTCTAGGAATTTCAATTAAAACGTATTTCTTATCATGGATATGCCGATTCAATAATTTAGAAATTCCTTGTTGCGGAATCTCCTCCTTCATCACCATTTTTACCGCCAAATATGCAGCACTATCCTTTAAGCTTGGTATATCTACCAGATCATTTAATATAATAGTAACTAATGCAGGGCTTACTTTTGATAAAAAATAATTCTTAATAAAAGCTTCTTGTGATTCTGAAACTTGCTTTTCGTTGATAATATAAATATCATGATCCTTAAGTTTTTCCTGAATCCTATGAAGCACCTGCAAACTTTCCGATTGATGTTCTATAACAATTTGGGTGATCTCTTCTAAAAGTTTACTGGCTTTGATCCCTCCCAAAGCACTTTTGGCACTTTTACCTGCAAGATCTATTCGTTTTATAGTTGCATATCTTACTTTAAAGAATTCATCTAAGTTATTAGAAAAAATACCTAAGAATCGCAGTCTTTCAATAAGTGGAACAGACTCATCTTCTGCTTCTTGAAGAACACGCGCGTTAAACTGAAGCCAGCTAAGCTCTCTATTGATGTATTGGTTATTACCCATTAATTTTATCGTAAATTTTTAGGAAATAAACTTAGAATAGTTTTTCCGTTTTTGAGGTTTTCCCAACTATTAGTTTCAAAATCTATTACTGTTAATCCTGTTGTAGGCACATTATCTACATAAGAATCTCCAAGCTTATTTACCAGATTTGTCATTGCAGGATTATGTCCGAAGACCATTAATTTATCTATTCCTGGATCACAATTTTGTATTTGAGAGTATAAATCTCCACTATCAAAAGTGTAGAGTGAATTAACAATATTGAACTGTTTATCCGCTATAGCTAATTCATTTTTAAAAATATTAGCAGTAGACAATGCCCTAACTGCAGGACTAGACCATACCGTTACTGGTTCCTGAAAAAATGATGAAAAAGACTTTGCTACAAGCAAACCATCTCTTTCGCCTCTTTTCTTAAGAGGTCGCTTATTATCCGGTAAATTATTATCCCACGCAGATTTTCCGTGTCTTACTAGTATCAGCCTTTTCATAGTTATGGTGCTAAGCGTTTAAAACTCCAATTTTTTCTTTCTTTAGTATACACTATTCGGTCGTGTAATCTATTTGGTCTCCCCTGCCAGAATTCAAAACTTATAGGCTTCACTAAAAAGCCTCCCCAAAATTCAGGTTTTGGAACTTGTTTACCTTGAAATTCTAAGGTTAATTCTCTCAGCGTCTTATCTAAAACTTCTCTTGAAGAAATTTCAGAACTTTGATGAGATGCCCATGCTCCCAACTGGCTTTCCCTTGGTCTAGAATTAAAATATGCAATTGCTTTTTCTTCGGAATCCTTCTCTGCTATGCCTTTTATTATCACTTGCCGCTCTAGTTCTGGCCAAAAAAATGACAAACAGGTATATGGATTAGCTAATAATGATTGAGCTTTTTCTGATCCATAGTTGGTATAAAAAATAAAGCCTTCTTCATTATATTCCTTTAAAAGAACAATTCTATTCTTAGGATACCCATCCAATCCAATACTAGAGATATTCATAGCATTAACTTCTGAAAAAGTTTCTGCATTCTCCATTTCTTCAAACCAAGCTTTGAATTGTACAAAAGGATTGATAGCTATATGCTCTTCCAACAATTCTCCCTTGTCGTAATTTTTACGATAATCGGCTAAATTTTTACTCATTCATTTCGCTTTTACGCAATTTACAAGTTTTGCAGATAATACTTTGGACTCCTGTTAAAAGTTTAAAAAAAAATTAATTAATCAAACAAAACAAACAACAGATTGTTAATAACATTTCGATAACTAGGCCTTGACTTAACTCCTTGTTAACATAGTGTTTTCAACTATTTTCTCATTGATTATGTCTTAAAAATTGATCATTAATATTTTGTAAGCAATGCTTCCTCTATGTTTGAAGCAGATCAAGATTTTCCCCAAATGATTTTGTTCTTTAACCTACATAAAACTATTTGTTAATCCATTATTTTAAAGTAGCCCCACATGTTTAAACTAAGCGCTGCTAAATTAGCCCATCTTTATTTTGTTAAATTCACACTAATTGTTCTTTCTATCTTTTCCCTAAGTAGTTGCTCTGTGCCTGGCAAGCTAGACTCAGATAATTACGGTAGAAATGATAATGTATATGCTGTAGATTTCAATCCAAAAGATCTTAATAATATTACCTTATACCTAATGAATGAAGGAGATTGGGCAGATATGGGGAAGATAAAAAATAATCCAGCTGCAAAATTTCAAATTACATTAGAAGGTGATTTTTTAATTGTTCAGGCCAATGACGAGTCAATGGATGTTCCAACGTATCAGCCCTGGTTAAATTATGCAAGAATAGAATTGGGATATACTGAAGAAGTTGAATATGATGTTTTCAATATTTTAGAAGAAGGATGAATTTACGAAATGGATCTTAAGAAATTCCCTTTAATTGAAGGAAAATCTCATCGCTTATTGATGTATGAAATTAAGTAAACTTATAAAAATATAAAATTTACTTACTATTCTAAAAGGCTAGTTTTTTTTATTATTTAATGTCAAAAATGGGGTAAATCCCTTATTGTATATTTTATTTTAACTTTTAAAATGAAAGGTTTTATCTTCAGAAATGGGTGAAAACTAGTATTTTATGTAATCAATTAATGTATTTAATCCGGTATAATTGGTATTTAATCTAAAATATTGCAGAATTCTTTTTTTAACAAGCTATTATAATAAATTTACTTCATATTAATGCATATATCAAATTGCCTCAAATCGATTTGTAAAAGGTTCCCCCCACGAAATCTTCTGTATTCAATATAATTTGTTGCTCCCCTAAAGAGAACAAATTGTGGTTAAGCCCCAAGCAAAATCACTTCAATAGTTACAAAATTTAAATTAATCATTTAGTGATGAACCATTTCTTATTAGAAAATGGGGAATCATATAAAATTTTAGTACTAATTCAAAAGTGTACATTATGATTTGGAAAACTACTCTCGCATTATTGACAGCATTATTTTTATCCTTAGGGATTTATGCGCAAACACCGGATACTTCCATTGATCGTACTGCATCCTGTCCACAGGAGAATGGTACTGTAACCAATGTTGAATTTAGAGATGCCGACGGTAACATCATTTCACCGGAGGATGGTTATGAAATAGGAGACATTGTCGACGGACAAATTTTCGCAACCTTCGGGGGGTCCACAACGAACAGTTATGGATTAAACGTTGTTTATGATGTTTACGTAAATGATGTGTTCAAGGAAACATTTGTATACTGTTTATTTCCGAATCAAACCATTCCTCAGGGAACCGCAGTATCAATAGGTGATTTTACATGGGAATATGGAGATAAATTAGAAATCCGCGATATCTTTATGCGTTGGATTACTGGTACTCCTAAATCCACAAATACTGAATGTGCCTCTTTCGATACAAATAAAAATGCTCAGTGTTACGGTAATCCTGATGGGTTTTTAGTTAGAACACCATTAGCACCAAATTTTACCTATACTCAAAATTGTTATAATTACGAGGTAACATTTGAAAATCTTACAACCGGTGGTAATCCGGATGGATACAGTTTTTCTTGGGTTTATAATAGTACAGAATTTTCTAATTTAGAAAATCCGACTTTTGACTTTGAAAGTTCAGGCGTCTACCAGGTTAGCTTAACGGTAAGTTACTATAATAACCGAGTAGGTGCTACGATCACTAAAACTTTTACTGATAATGTAACAGTATTTGAGCCAGGTGATGCTACTATCTCTTATAATGGTTCACCTTATTGCTCTATTGATGGAACTGCTTCAGTTACTCAAACTGGTGTTTCTGGCGGAACTTTTGAATCTTCTTCATCAGATTTGATAATCAACGCCACGACAGGAGAAGTTAATTTAACCGCAAGCGTTGCTGGAACTTATACGATACAATATAATTTTAGCGATAATGGTTGTGATTACTCAACCACAACTTCTATAACCATTAATGATCCTGCTGCTCCTACCGGAAATGCAGCTCAGACTTTTTGTGGAATTGATACGCCTACCATAGCTAACCTTACAGCTACTGGAAGCAATATCACCTGGTATTCAGCCATTGATTCTATAATTCCTTTAATTGATACGGATGCTCTTGAAAATAATGAAGATTATTTCGCTACTCAAACAGTAGATGGATGTGAAAGCGATACAAGACTTGAAGTAACTGTAACTATCCAGGATGCTCCGGAAGCAGGAACTAATGGAACACTTACTGTATGTGAAGGAACTACCATCACCGATGCCATGCTATTCGCTGAACTTACAGGTGCTGATGAAAATGGAATTTGGTCTGGTCCTGTTGACGGTGTGTATACTTACACTGTTGCTGCGACTGCGCCTTGTACTACTGAAGATACTGCTACAGTAACTGTAACTATCCAGGATGCTCCGGAAGCAGGAACTAATGGAACACTTACTGTATGTCAAGGAACTACCATCACCGATGCCATGTTATTCGCTGAACTTACAGGTGCTGATGAAAATGGAATTTGGTCTGGTCCTGTTGACGGTGTGTATACTTACACTGTTGCTGCGACAGAACCTTGTACCGTAACAGATACAGCAACGGTAACAGTAACAGAACAAGATAGTATAGTAGCACAATCTTTTGACGATCAAACAGAGTGTGACAACTATACATTAACAGAATTGAATTCAGGGAATCAATATTTCACATTATCTGGTGGAGAAGGAATTGAATTATTCTCAGGTGATGTAATTGAAGAAACTCAGATTATTTACGTATATGCTGCAGCATTTGGTTCTTGTCCATCTGCAGAATCAAGTTTTAAAGTAACTATCAATCCTACACCAGAAGCACCACTAGTTTCTTCTACTGTAAACACTACCTGTAATCTCAATAATGGTTCAATTTCTATTACTGAAATAGAAGGAGTTGAATTTAGTATCGACGGTGAAAATTATCAAACTAGCGGATTATTTAATGGGCTTGCTCCGGCAACCTACTCTGTAACTGCAAGATTTATTGATGGAGAATGTATCTCTAATGCAACTGAAATTGAAATCTTAGCAATTCCTGACACTGAAGATCCAGTTCTTTCAGAAATTGAAGATATTGTTATAGATACAGATCCTAATGCTTGTGGTGCAGTTGCTACTTTCTCTGCTCCTACTGCTACAGATAATTGTGAGGGAACAGTAGTAACACTTAATGAAGGAAGCCTGGCTTCTGGAAGTGTATTCCCTGTGGGAACTACAAATGTTACTTTTACCGCTACAGATTTAGCTGGAAATACTTCAACCGTATCCTTTGATGTGATCGTAACAGATAACCAAGATCCAACAATAGCTTGTCCAATAGCTGTGACTC
>JAGXIK010000214.1 GCA_024635715.1 Gillisia sp. | reverse complement strand
GGCCAATATGATGACGAAATAGAGATCTTTTGGGCAAGCGGGGCTTGTTTAGCTATAAAGCGAGATAAATATTACGAAGTCGGGAAATTAGATGAAGATTATTTCGCACATCAAGAAGAAATAGATATCTGCTGGAGGCTTCATAATTATGGATACAAAGTGCTTTTTACCCCAAGTTCTGTAGTTTATCATGTGGGTGGGGCAACTTTAAATAGTATGAACCCAAAAAAGACATTTTATAATTTCAGAAATAGCTTATTTAATCTGATAAAAAATGTGCCTTCCAATAAAATTTTATCGGTGCTTTTTTTGAGAATGATTTTAGACGGAATAGCCGCAATAAAATTTTTAGTAGAATTAAAATTTAGTCACTTTACAGCTGTTTTTCAAGCACATATAAGCTTTTATCGCAATTTGAATCAAATGTTAAAAAAACGAAAAAACCTTCCTAAGAAAGGAGATTACTATCCAAAAATTTCCGTTGTTTGCCAGAATTATGGATTGGGGCAAAAAAAATTTTCCGATTTATAATGTTTCAAGGCAAAAACTAGTATACGGGCACTAATTTTGATAGCTTTGAGAAAATCTAACAATTAAACATTACAACAAATTATGAAGAAAATCATGTTACTTACGGCAACAGCCGCTTTATTACTTTCTTCTTGTGTGTCACAGAAGAAATACGCTGAGCTGGAAACCCTACAAAAAGAAACAAGTAATCAATTGAACACTGCGACCGTTAAATTGAATTCTTGTTTGGATGAAAAAGACAGATTAGGAGAACAAATAAAAACCCTTAATAATCAGAATTCTGCATTATTAAATAATGTTGGAAACTTAGCTACTCTTTCTACGAAAGAAGCTTCTAACCTTGAAAAATCTTTAGAGAGTATCAAGGAAAAGGATATGAAG
The DNA here is from genome assembly GCA_024635715.1 of Gillisia sp. Classification (GTDB taxonomy): domain Bacteria; phylum Bacteroidota; class Bacteroidia; order Flavobacteriales; family Flavobacteriaceae; genus Gillisia. The sequence goes on along the minus strand of JAGXIK010000214.1, from coordinate 12,599 downwards.
ATCCAACGTATGCAAGATGCTATCACTAAAAAAGATTCTGTGACTTTAGCATTAGTAACTAGCCTTAAAGGTGTTCTTGGAAACATGAACGATGAAGACATTAGCATTAATGTTGAAAAAGGTGTTGTATATGTATCTATCTCAGATAAGTTATTATTTGAAAGTGGTAAATACAATGTAACTTCTCGTGCAAAAGAAGTATTAGGAAAAGTTGCAACTGTTGTGAAAAACAAGCCAGAGATAGAATTTATGGTTGAAGGTCACACAGATGATCAAGCTATGAAAAGTGGAGTGATTGAAGACAACTGGGATTTAAGTGTTAAACGCGCTACCTCTGTTGTAAGAATTCTTCAAAATGAATTTGGTGTACCTCCAGAAAGAATGACTGCAGCAGGTAGAAGTTACTACATTCCTGTAGCATCTAATGATACTGCTGAAGGACGTTCTAAGAACAGACGTACAAGAATTGTGATCCTACCTAAATTAGATCAGTTTTACAATCTAATTGAGCAAGGAATGAAAGAAGCTAAATAAGCTGACTCATTTTTAATAATATTAAAGCCTCGCAATTGCGAGGCTTTTTTTATGTCTGCTGATTTCAAAATCAAGGTCCCTTGGGTAAGTCCAATGGATATGTATCGGAGAATTCTATTAAAGATTTCTAGGCATGCCTCGGGTAATTAAACCCTCGATGAGGGATTAGCTCTTCAAAAAGTCAATTAAAATTTTATTGAATTCTTTTTTATGAGTGAATACCAATCCATGCGGAGCAGCTTTAATTACCTCATATTTGGCATTGGGAATTAAGTCTTTACTTTTATTACCTGCTACTTCTATAGGAACTATCTGATCTGCATCTCCGTGAACCACTAAAGTTGGAACATCAAATTTCTTTAGATCTTCTCTAAAATCTGTAAGACCAAATGAATCTACACAATCTATAGTAGCTTTTGGAGAGGCTTTACATGCAATACTCCAATTTAAATGAACCTGATCTTTACTTATTTTTTCTTTGTTATCTGAGTAGTTCACAAATTTATCACCAAATCCAGCTAAAAATCCCGCTCGATCTTCCCTAATATTTTTCTTAAATCCTTCAAACACTTCTTTATCTATGCCTTCCGGATTATCGCTTGTTTTAAGCATAAAAGGAGGAACTGCCGATATAAGTGCTGCTTTTGAGATCTTATTGGTTCCAAAGTTCCCAATAAATCGGGCTACTTCTCCTCCACCCATAGAAAATCCAACTATAATTGAATCGGAAAGACTTAAGTGATCAATTAAATTTTTGAGATCTGAAGCTAAGCTGTCATAATCATATTTTCCCCAAGGCTTATCACTTTCTCCAAAGCCTCTTCTGTCATAGGTAATGCATCTAAATCCTGCATTTACAATTTCTTCTATTTGGTATTCCCACATTCTATGACTTAATGGCCAACCGTGTATCAAAATAACTGGCTGTCCTTTACCAAAGTCTTCGTAAAATATATTTATTTCTTCAGTTGCTGTTTTAGATTTAAAATAACTCATTCCTTTTCTTTTTTAATTAAACTTTATAGCTAAAGCTAATTTTTAAAAAGGAGTATTAAAAAGAATCGTGCAGGTTTAATATGCAATTAACTAGTTATCGAAATATTTACATAAATTCTATGTTTCCTTTACCCTCTCTTATAACTTCAGGTTCAATCCCAGTTAAATCTACAATTGTAGAGGCTATATTATCACCATAACCACCATCTATAACAATATCTACCAGATTATCCCACTTTTCAAGGATTAGCCCGGGATCTGTGGTATATTCTATTACCTCATCTTCATCTTTAATGGATGTGGACACTATAGGATTTCCTAATTCTCTTACAATCGCCCGGCAAATATTATTGTCTGGCACTCTGATCCCAACTGTTTTCTTTTTCTTAAACACATTTGGAAGATTGTTATTCCCTGGAAGAATAAAAGTAAATGGCCCAGGTAAGTTCCGCTTTAGCAATTTAAAAGTTGGGGAATCTATTTGCTTCACATAATCTGAAAGATTACTAAGGTCTTCACAAATAAATGAAAAATTAGCTTTCTCTAATTTCACTTGTTTTATCTGCGCAATTCGCTCTAAAGCACTTGTATTTGTAATATCGCAACCAAGTCCGTAAACAGTATCTGTTGGGTAAATAATCAGACCTCCTTTTCTTAGTACATCAACTACTTTTTTGATGTCTTTTGGATTCGGATTCTCTTCGTAAATTCTAATTAAATTAGCCATAGTACTATTCTTTCTAAGTTGAAAAATCACAAATTAATAAAAGGATATCTGCTGTTTAAAATATACCCCATAGATACAATATTATGAGCACCCCTTTGAAACTTATAATATCAAGTTTGTAAAAAACTTTGTTGGGAAATACTGTATCTAAATTTACCCTATATGAGTTACTTCGCTTTCAAGTTTTAAAACTTCGTCACCATCTTTCTGCTCTATCAATAACGCCTTATTTCCTTCCTCTCCAATTCGGGTAATTTCAGATCCTTTAATGGTCTTGGTAATCTTTTCTGAAAAGGTATCAATTACTTTTCCTTCAGCTTCACCAGAACCCCATTTCCATTTTACGTTGCTACCTTTTCGAATCATATATTATAAAATTAGAGGAAAACAGTTTATAAAGAATTAAATTATGAAAGCACCTTCAGTTTAGCAAATCTCAATAGAAGTTTTTTGACTCCACCATTTTCAAAATTTATCTCTGCTTTTTTATCTTGTCCAATTCCATCAATATTCAACACTTTTCCTTTTCCAAAACGAATATGTTCCACTTCATTACCTGCTTCCAATTTCACAGTGTCTTTTATTGAGGCTGTAGGATAATCTGTAGCAGTTGGTTTAAGTTTCCTAAGCTTTCTCAGTTGCTCTTCGTTAGGTTTATGTGCAGGTGGCGGTGTCCCAGATTTTGGTTTGGATTGCCTGAATTTACTTTTATCTACATCTCCAAAAATATCGAGATCCATAAGAGGTTTATACTTATAGTCATCCTGAGGGATCATATAATCCATGTAAACTTCATCTATCTCCTCAATAAACCTGCTAGGTTCTGCGTCTACCAGTTTTCCCCATCTATAACGAGATTGAGTGTATGTTAAATAAGCTTGTTTCTCTGCTCTTGTAAGTGCTACATAAAACAATCTACGCTCTTCTTCTAATTCAGAGCGGGTATTCATACTCATTGCAGAAGGAAAAAGATCCTCTTCCATTCCTACTATATAAACATAAGGAAATTCCAGTCCCTTTGCTAAATGTATGGTCATAAGAGCCACATGATCTTCGTTGGTTTCCTTATCCATATCTGTTGCCAAAGCAACATCTTCTAGGAATTCTGCTAAAGAGCCAGAAGCATCTGCCAATTCCTGCTGCCCTTCCACAAAATCTCTTATCCCGTTAAGAAGTTCCTCAATATTTTCAATTTTCGCTATTCCCTCTGGAGTTCCATCTTTTTTAAGTTCTTGAACAAGTCCAGTTTTCTTGGCTACCGTATCTGCAACCACAAAAGCATCAGCATTTTCAGTAAGAATTTTGAAACTTTTGATCATGTTTGCAAAATTCGCCAGCTTGTTTCTGGTTCCAGAATTTATCTTAAGATCTAAGTGATCGAGATTTTCAATGATCTCAAAAATAGATTTGTTATATTGATTGGCTGCAATGGTCAACTTGTCTATAGTAGTAGATCCTATTCCTCTTGCAGGGAAATTAATGATCCTTTTTAAAGCTTCTTCATCATTAGGATTTATCAACAATCTTAAATAAGACAGGACATCCTTGATCTCTTTTCGCTGATAAAATGAAAGCCCCCCGTAAATTCTATAAGGGATCTCTCTTTTACGCAAAGCATCCTCCATAGCCCTACTCTGGGCATTTGTTCTATATAAGATCGCAAAATCACCGTTGTTCATTTGCTTTTGCATCTTATTCTCGAAAATAGAACTCGCTACAAATCGCCCTTCATCTCCATCTGTAAGCAATCTATTTACAACGATTTTTGGACCGTCATCATTTGCCGTCCAAACCACTTTATCTAGTTTGGTCTTATTCTTTTCTATAATGGAATTAGCTGCATTTACAATGTTCTTAGTGGAACGGTAGTTTTGCTCCAAACGGTACATCTGCACATTATCATAATCTTTTTGAAAATTCAAAATATTATTGATATTGGCTCCACGGAAGGCGTAGATACTCTGCGCATCATCCCCTACCACGCATATATTCTGAAATTTATCTGAAAGTGCTTTTACAATTAAATATTGTGAATGGTTTGTATCCTGATACTCATCTACCAAAATGTATCTGAATCTATTTTGATATTTCTGAAGCACCTCTGGAAATCTATTCAAGAGTTCGTTCGTTTTCAGCAATAAGTCATCAAAATCCATTGCTCCTGCTTTAAAACAACGCTCTACATACATCTTATAGATTTCCCCTAGCCTTGGTTTTTTAGCCATAGCATCTGCTTCACGCAATTCAGGATTTTGAAAATAGGCCTTAACAGTGATCAGGCTATTTTTATAGGAAGATATTCTTGAATAAACCTGCTTATATTTATAGATGTCCTTATCCAATCCCATCTCTTTGATGATTGCTGAAATAAGGCGTTGAGAATCTTGAGTATCGTAAATGGTAAAATTTGAAGGATAACCTAATTTTTCTGCCTCTACACGCAACATTTTAGCAAATATGGAGTGAAAAGTACCCATCCATAAACTCTTAGCTTCACTACTTCCAACGATTTGAGAGATCCTTTTTTTCATTTCCCTCGCTGCCTTGTTGGTAAAGGTTAACGAAAGAATATTAAAAGGGTCTACCCCTTTACTCATTAAATAAGCAATTCTATAGGTAAGTACCCGAGTTTTTCCAGAGCCTGCTCCTGCTATCACTATCATTGCCCCGTCTTTTTGAAGAACGGGAGCCCGTTGGGCATCGTTTAATTCTGCTAAATAAGATTCCAAATTTATCCTTTCTTTTAAGCTGTGAATTTAACCAATTAAGATGTACTTTAAAACTCCTTTTGGTCTTACTTTTAAACAAAGAGTCTGCAAATTATGACATACCTATTATTTTAAATATATTTATCTCTAGAAAAAATCTTCCAGATTATTAATAACAAGTTCTAAATGATCAAACAAATTATATTTTTAATTGCATTAATAATCACCTCCATTAATTATGCTCAAGAAGCCCATTCTGGTGAAGCTATAAAAGATTACGGGAAAGTTTATACGGTATCCAATCCCGATTTCAAAACAGATACTACTGCACAATTCAAAGCTGTATTTGATGTAGCAAGAAGTTTTGAGGATCCGGCTAAGCCAAATGCACTTATTGAAACTGTTGCTAGGTATATCAATATGCACCGAGAGGCTGGAGTTCCTGCAGAGAACATCAAAGTTGCATTGGTAATTCATGGATCTGCCTTTAGTGATATTTTAAAAAATGAATTTTATCAGGAGAAATTTCCTGAGATCTCTACAAACCCAAATGCCGAATTAATATCTCAATTGTCAGATCAAGGAGTACAAGTTATATTATGCGGTCAAACTGCAGCTCATAGAAACATCTCTAAAGCTAAAGCACTTCCAGAGATTAAAATAGCACTATCTGCAATGACGGTCTTGGTCCAACTACAAAATGATGGATACCAACTTATAAGTTTCTAAGCTAAAACACATACACCATGAAATATAGTTTTTTATGCCTGTCTTTACTATTTACACTAGGAATTCAAGCTCAAATGCAACCCGATCTAGAAGCGGAGATCAACGATATAGAATCTCAGGTGATAGAATGGAGAAGAGATTTCCACGAAAACCCAGAACTTTCTAATCGTGAATTCAAAACCGCTGAAAAAATAGCGAAACATCTAAAAAGTCTCGGCCTAGAGGTTCAAACAGGCGTTGCAAAGACAGGAGTGGTCGGGGTTTTAAAAGGAGGTAATCCTGGAAAAGTAGTTGCTTTACGAGCAGATATAGATGCTTTGCCGGTAACTGAAAGAAATGAGCTTACTTTTAAATCTGAAGTTACTACAGAATTTCTAGGGACCAACACCGGTGTAATGCATGCGTGCGGACATGATACACACACTGCAATTTTAATGGGTGTTGCTGAAGTTCTTTCTAAAAATAAAGACAAGATTAATGGTACTGTAAAATTCATTTTTCAACCCGCTGAGGAAGGCCCACCCCCTGGAGAAAAAGGAGGAGCCTCTTTAATGATTGCGGAAGGTGTTTTAAAAAACCCAGATGTGGATGCCATTTTCGGGTTACATATAAATTCCGGAACACCTGTAGGGACAATTCGTTACAAACCAGAAGGTACCATGGCTGCTGTAGAGCGTTTTGTGATTAATGTAAAAGGAAAGCAAACTCACGGTTCTGCCCCATGGAGTGGTACAGATCCTATTTTAATTTCAGCAAAGATCATTGATGGATTACAAACTATAATAAGTCGTGATTCTAAATTAGTAGATGGTGCAGCTGTGATCACCGTTGGAAAAATTACCAGTGGAGTGCGTTTTAATATTATTCCAGAAACTGCTGAAATGATTGGTACCATAAGAACTTTGGATGCCGATATGAAAGCTACGATCCTTAAAAGAATGGGTGAGATGGTTCCTAAAATAGCTGAAGCCTATGGAGGAACAGCAACTGTAGAAATTCAGAATAATACCGCTATTACTTACAACGATCCGGAGCTAACCAATAAAATGCTTCCTACGCTACAAAATATTGCAGGTAAGGATAAAGTTGAATTAGTGAAAGCCACAACTGGGGGAGAAGATTTCTCTTTCTTTCAGGAAGAAGTTCCCGGGTTTTACTTTTTTCTAGGAGGACAACCTTTAGGAACGACCGAGGCTGCTCCACATCATACTCCAGATTTTTATATAGATGAAAGCGGAATGTTATTGGGCGTAAAAGTGATGTCCCAGTTAGCTTTAGACTATTTAAACAATTAGAATGAACGAGGTTTTAAATATTTTAGGAAGTATTCCCTGGTGGGGATGGGTTATCATTTTCCTAATCCTCGTTGCAATAAAAGATATATTCTTTAGTAAAGAACACATAATTAAACACAATTTTCCTGTAGTAGGACATTTACGTTACTTTCTAGAACGCATAGGCCCCGAGCTAAGGCAATATATTGTTGCAAGCGATAGAGAAGAACTACCCTTTAATAGAAATGAGCGAGGATGGATCTATGCATCGGCTAAAAATGAGAATAACTACGAAGGTTTTGGAACCAATGAAGACATTTATAGAGCCAACTATATCTTCATAAATAACTCCATGCTTGCATACAAGCTCGAAAAGGACCATCCAAATTATGAACACCCTTATTTTATTGCATGTGCAAAGGTGATGGGTTCCTTCAATAAAAGACAAAGACCTTATAGACCAGCTTCTATAATCAATGTTTCAGCCATGAGCTTCGGCTCGCTATCTGCAAAAGCGGTAGAATCTTTAAATGAGGGATGTTTATTAGCAAATGCCTATCATAATACAGGAGAAGGCGGGCTTTCACCTTATCACCGAAAGGGTGCAGATGTTGTATTTCATTTTGGGACCGGTTATTTTGGAGTTCGTGGGGACGATGGTAATTTCTCCTTAGAAAAACTTATAAAGCTAGTGCAGGAGAATCCCCAGATTAGGATGATAGAAGTAAAATTGTCTCAAGGTGCTAAACCCGGGAAAGGCGGAGTATTACCAGCATCAAAGATTACAAGAGAAATTGCTGAGATAAGGCATGTGCCTATGGGAAAAGATGTTTTATCTCCCCCTACACATTCTGCGTTTAATAATATTCCAGAAATGGTTGATTTTATTGAAGAAATAGCTAAAGCAACCGGTTTACCGGTTGGTATAAAATCGGCAGTAGGACAATTGAAGCAATGGGAAGAATTGGCAAGCATAATGAAGAAAACCAATCGCGGACCGGATTTTATCACTCTAGACGGCGGCGAAGGCGGGACCGGAGCTGCTCCTCCTAGTTTTGCAGATCATGTTTCCCTACCATTTATAAATGCTTTTACAGATGTTTATAAAGTTTTTCAGAATGAAGAAATTACCGAAAGAATTGTATTTATAGCTAGTGGAAAACTTGGTTTTCCAGCAAAAGCAGCGATGGCATTCGCAATGGGTGCAGATTCCATAAATGTTGCACGTGAGGCAATGATGAGTATCGGCTGTATTCAGGCGCAATCCTGCCATAACAATACTTGTCCAACTGGAATAACCACTCATAATAAATGGCTTCAGGCCGGAATCAACGTTAAAGATAAAGCTGAAAGAGTGAATTTTTATTTTGCTAAATTCAAGAAGGAGTTGCTGGAAATGACCCATGCTTGTGGTTATGAACATCCCTCTCAATTTACCATGGACGACGTGGATATTAATTTAAGCGATAAAAATATAACAATGACCCTTGCCTCTACGTTTGCCTACCATAAAACCCCAGTACCGTTTAACTCGGTACAAGAACATATGGATTGCCCATATTTGGGCGGAACATTTTCCAAGGGAAAAGAAGTAAAAACCAAAGAAGCAGAAACTGAAGACACCTCTGTTTACGACACTAATTAACTATGACCGAAATCAACATTATCGACCTAATATTTTATCTACTACCAGCTCTTATTGTTGGTTTGATCTCTTTTTATTTCTTCAAAATGCATATTTCCAATGAGGAAAAAAGAAGACTTTATCTATTAAGGTTAGAAAACCAAAAAATCGCACTCCCTATTAAATTACAAGCATTTGAACGCATGGCCTTATTTCTGGAAAGAATTTCTATGGGAAAATTATTGCTACGGATAAAACCAAAATCCAATGACCTTCAGGCTTATGAAGATATGCTTGTTCAAACTATAGATCAGGAATTCGATCATAATTTATCGCAGCAAATCTATCTTACTCCAGAATGCTGGAATGTTATAAAAACCTCTAAAAATGCTACAATTGGTATTATTCGGAAAACAGCCAAAAAGGAAGATGTTACTAATGCTGATGAATTAAGGCAGAATATTTTAAACGCATTAATGAATCAAACACCTCCTACAGAAGCTGCTTTAGACTACATTAAAAAAGAAGTGCGAAATACAATTTAGCAATTCTTTTAGCTTTTAATTATTGGCGATCTAAGTTTAAACATAGATTTAGGCCATATTCAATTTAATTGTTAAGAAAAGCTAGATTAGAGGATTTTCTTGAAAGAGATAGCTTGATCATTCTTCTTTCGGATACCACGTTCCATTGCATAGTCAAAACCTTGTTGCCACCAAGAGGTCATGGCCTTTTTATTAAAAACCAAGGAGTTTTCTGTTAACTGAATCGGTGTGTAATAAGTGTTCAATTTCACTTGTTTATTCATAGCGGCAAGTTTTCCTTCCACCACATCGTGATATTCAACCTGATCCAATAGAAATCCGAAGAGATTTATCATTAAAGAAAAAGGGTTTTTCCCAAGCACTTTATTATACTCCATATTCTCGGCTTCAAGAATAATTGCATCAACTTCTGTAGCACCTCGTTTTATAGCTTCTCGAATAGGCACAACACAGCCTAAGCCTCCATCTGCATACTCATAGCCATTCTTGGTTGCAAGACTCATAAACGGAATATAATTACAACTAATCCAGATCCAATCACAAAAATCATCGTAAGAAAATTCATGAATAGATTTATATTCAACTCTATTTTTAGATAAATTGGATACTGTAACAACTACATCTTTTGCCTTATTTTTTACTGAATTAAAATTTTCTTCAGAAAAATGCTTTTTAATATGTTTTCGTAAATTCTTACTTTCTCCAAAAGTGCGCTTCTTTTTCGCAAACTGCCAGAACATATTAAAGTAATTGATGGTCACATATTCACGCCCATCCTTCTTTTTAACTACGAATGGATTAATGCTAAATATTTTACGCTGATTTACATTCGTGTAAATATCATACACTTTTTTAATGTTTCCATCTGCTAAGTGAGGTATGAGCAAACTTCCAGTAGAAGTTCCTAGAAATAAATCATATTTCTTCCCTTCTTCTTCCATTAAATATTGGGCCACTCCCCCGGCGAAAGCTCCCTTACTTCCTCCTCCTGAAATTACCAATGCTCGCATTAAGGTTCAATTTGATTCAATTCTTCATTTTTGTATTTGGCAAAACTAAAGCCACTCTCCCACCAACGTTCCATCTTTACCTTATCAAAAATAAGAGAATTTGTTGTTAACACGGTAGGAGTATAATAGAAATTTATAATTACATCTTTATTCACCGCTGCGAACTTACCGATTCTAATATTCTGATTTTCAATTCTATCCAGCATAAAACCAAATAAATTTGTGATTAGTGAAAACACATTTTTTGATGGCAATCTATTAAAATAGGTCACTTCTGTTTGAAGAATAATCGCATCTATTTCTGTAGCGCCGCGTTTTATGGCTTCTTCTATTGGCACCATAGATCCAAAGCCACCATCGGCATATTCGCAGCCATTCTTTTGCACCAAGCTCATAAAAGGCACATAATTACAAGAGATCCAGATCCATTCGCAAAAATCTTCATAGGAGTAATCATGTATAGATTTATATTCCACTTCATTCAAAGAGATATTAGAAACTGTTACCAATATATCTCTCTTAGTCGCCTTTAACTCTTCAAACTCCTCTTTGGTAATAGTATTCAGGATTAGTTTTTTAAGATTTTCACTCTCTCCAAAAGTTTTCTTTCCGTTTATAAAATTACGAACCACGTTAAAATGATCTATGGATATTTGTTCTTGACCATGCTTACGTTTAATTAAAAATGGCCTATTGCTAAAAATGCTATTTTGATTGACAGATGTATAAACTTCTTTGATCTTCTGAGTCTTATTTAAAGCCAAATGAGAGATCAATAAACTGCCCGTAGAAGTTCCTAAAAAAAGATCGTAGTCATTGCCCATCACCTCAATTAAATACTGTGCAACTCCACCTGCAAAAGCCCCTTTACTACCACCTCCAGAAATTACTAATGCTCGCATTAATCCTGTAATCGTTTGGTTAAAAATTCTAAGTCTGGATTTTCCATAGTAGTACTTAAAGCTACATATTTTGTGCGATATTCTTTATCTTTCAATAATTTATCCAATAAGCTTCTACAATAATTTCTAAACCTATAGTTATAATGTTGCCCACCTTCTAAAAGATCCAATAAATTCTGTTCAGAAAAAGCATTTATCTGATACAGATATCCAAAAGCATTTTGTCTTAATCCAAAAGGGAGAGTTTCACTCGTATATCCTGATAATTCTTTATAATACTCTGGTTTCTTTTCTGAGTCTATTTCTGGGCTCACTAAATTGATGACTAGCCACAACAGCCTTACGTTCTTATTTTGAAAGCCTTGAACATCTTGTGTTTTATTTAAATAATTTTCTGTATCCTCTGGAAATTGCATCCATGATTTTAAAAGTGCGTTTTCCTTTGTGATATATGATTCATCATCTAAAAGCCCAATAAATTTCGATTTTAATACTGAAGGAATTGAATCTATACTGACTGATACGGCTTGCCTAACTCTCAGATTATTAGTTTCCAGAGCCTTTTTATAAAGGGGCATTGTCTCGATAGTATTCTCACCAGATAACTGGAAAACAACTTCTTGCCCTATATATTCGTTTACCGGAAAATCTAAAGCTTTATCTAAATATTCTTTTTTAATTGGAATTGAAGTTTCTCTTAAAGAAGCCAATTCCATATACTTTGCGATAAATTCAGATCTTTTTAAAGAAACCAATGCTTCGGTTCCTTGAAAAGCACTTTGTTGTAACCAATCCTGTTTCCAAGCAGAAATATCCATTTTAGAGGCTTCTTCTACTGCTCGCACAAAATCATCTGTGGCTACGTTGGAATATGCATTCTTCAAAAGGTAGTTTTTGACAGCTTCCTTAAAATTATCTTCTCCAATCAACTCGTTTAAAATATGCAATGCCCAAGCTCCTTTCTGATAGAACGTAAGGGAACTTGCATCAGGTTTCAGTAAAGACTCTCCTTTCCCCGAGTCGCTTAGTTCTTTTAATTGTTCTGCAGATTCATATAATTTCCAGTAAAAATAATCTTCACCAAAGATCTCTTTTTCTGCTAGCCAAGCATAATATGTTGCAAAACCTTCATGCAACCAGTGGTGTTTACCGTTAGTTTCTGTAACCAAATTCCCAAACCACTGGTGGGCAAGTTCATGTGCATTCACAAAAACATAGTTATAATCTGTAAAAGCAGTGGAGTCTATCATAAAAGAATCTGAAAAAATGGTGAGGCCTGTATTTTCCATTCCTGAATAAAGAAAGTCTTGAACGGGAACTTGCTTGTAATCTTTCCAAGGGTAGGCTACACCAATTTCATCTTCAAAAAAATCAAAAATGTCTTTAGTATATCTATACGCTGGTTCTACCTTAATTGAATCTTTTGGCTCGAAATATAGCTCAATGGGAACTGCAGTTTTAGATTGTAAAGTGAGTTTAGAATAATTACCGACTGTAACTGCCACCAAATAACTACTCATAGGTTTATCCATCTTAAATTTCCATTGAGT
>JAGXIK010000213.1 GCA_024635715.1 Gillisia sp. | reverse complement strand
AGTTCCTATCACATCATCTGCCTCACAACCCGGTAATTCTACCACAGGAATATGCATTGCATTCAGGATGTCCTTTATGTAAGGGATAGCTATTTTTATTGGTTCCGGAGTTGCATCTCTATTTGCTTTGTATTCTGAATACAGTTCTGTACGCTCATGACTTCCATCCTTGTCAAAACATACCGCTAAATGATCTGGTTTTTCCCGGCGAATTACATCAAAAAGCGAATTTGTGAACCCCATGATCGCGGAGGTATCCAATCCTTTGGAATTGATTCGAGGGTTTTTTATAAAGGCGTAATAGCCTCTAAAAATTAAAGCGTAAGCATCAAGTAGAAATAAGCGTTTTTGGTCTGCCATGGGTAAGAATTTATTCGAATCTCAAAACTACAAAGTTATTGCCTAATAACCGGTTTCGAATTTTTAAAACTGAGGTTATTTGTTAAGTATGTTTGTAAACATTGGTGTGCACTTACTTTCATTCTTAATTTTAAATGTTACATCGAGTGCAGTCGAGATGCTATTCTAGATCTATCGATTTTTTAATGAATCTAATATGTTGATATTAATGAGGCTTAGAAATTATAGGAACTAGGAATAGTTTCATTACTTCCATCCTGATATTTCACATAACTGAAGCCTTTCTGAATGCAGTGAGATCCAATTTCTCCTTTCTTATTCACTGCGATAAATGCCGCCTGAAACTCCTTATAATTTGGATTGGCTTTAATTATCCTATTTATGGCTTCCTCACATGCTGCTTGTGGAGATTTTCCTTGTCTCATTAATTCTACGATCAGGAAACTGCCAACACTTTTCATGATTGCTTCTCCCATTCCTGTTGCAACAGCGCCACCAATTTCATTATCAACAAACAATCCAGAACCAATTATTGGGGAATCTCCAACCCGTCCATTTATTTTATAAGATAAACCAGAACTAGTACAGGCACCTGCAAGATCTCCGTTTTTGTCTATGCACAACATCCCGATGGTGTCATGGTTTTCTATGTTTATGATTGGTTTGTATTCTTTTTTCTCAAGCCATTTTTTATAAGCTTCTTTGGATCCTTCTGTAAAAAGTTCCTCTTTTTCAAAGCCTTGCTGAATTGCAAAAAGATCGGCGCCTTCTCCTGCGAGCATCACATGCGGAGTTTCTTCCATCACTTTTCTAGCCACAGAGGCTGCATGAGAAGTATGTTTTAAATAGACCACTGCGCCGGCATTTCCTGAGGGATCCATAATGCAAGCATCAAGAGTTACATTTCCATCCCTATCTGGAGCACCACCTTTGCCGACCGTAGTGTTCCTAATATCTGCTTCTTCCACCATCACTCCTTGTTCTACAGCATCTAAAGCGGTGGCTCCTTTGGCTAACAATTCTCCTGCTCTTTTACTGGCATTCGGAAAATTCCAAGTGGCTATGGTTAAGGGAAATATATTTGATTTATTTTGGATCATTTCTGAATTTTTTAATGATTTATTTAGGTTGGATGCAGTTACGGAATTAGAAAAAAGTCCTAATCCGGCGGATCCTAAAATTGATTGAAGAATAAAATTTCGTCTTTTCACAGAGAAACTGATTTTATAGAAGGCTAAATTTAAATATTAGTCTTTATTAAAAATAGCAATCAGGAAATTAGTTTAGGAATATTTAAGTCCTAAACTAATTTTCCTTTAATATATAAGTGGTTTCGTCTATATTTATAAAAAAATAACTTAGGTCGCACTTTAATTTTAAGCAAATTATACTCTGACTGAAGGTATAAATATTAATTTCACTATTCATAATTCTCTACAACTCTATGTTTGCAAGTGAAACCTGGTCTTTATACGTAAGTCTTCTTCTTATTGTTTATTCATTGGTAATAATATTCTTTGTAGTTCGCGGAATGCGGAAAACAAAAGATATAGATGATTTTGCTATTGGGAGTAAAGGCTTTCCGGCATGGGCCGTTGGCCTGTCCTTAGCAGCATCTATGACTAGTGCTGCAACCTTTATAATAAACCCTGGGTTTATTGCTTTATATGGTTTTTCAGGCTTGATTTCTTTTGGGTTTGTAATGCCAATTGCCATTTTTTGCTCACTTATTTTCTTTACCAAAGCATTTCAAAAATATGGTTCCACTGTTAAAGCTCTAACCATGGCTCAATGGATAGGGAAAAGATATGACAGCAAAGGCTTAACTATTTTCTTTGCATTTTTATCATTGTTGTTAATCACCTTTATCGTTTTAATTTGTGTGGGTCTTACTCAAATAATTTCCAAGTCTCTTAATCTGGAGCCTTTTTATGTGCTGTTAGCATTAATTGTATTTGTGTTTGGATATATGATGTTTGGGGGAGCAAACTCTATGGTCTATACCAATTCTATTCAAGCGATTATAATGTTTGTAGTGGCAATTATTTTAATACTTTCTGGAGCTGAATATTTTAATGGAGGAATAGACGGATTTGCCAATATACTGGACAATATAGATCCTAATCTTACCCAAACTACCAATGAGAAGAGTTTTCTTTTTCGTGATTATTTCGAAATTATTTTCTGCCAAATTGTTATAGGGATCGCTATTGTATGCCAACCCCATATTATTACAAAATCCTTGTTCTTAAGAGATGCTAAATCTGTAAATAAATACCTATTTATCGCAATTGGATGTATGACTGTTTTCTTCCTTGTGGTAATGGTTGGTTTCTATGCGAGAATTACATTTCCAGATCTTACTTTAGAAGGAGTTCCTCTTAAAATGGATGAACTGGTTTCGGCATACGTGGTGAAAACTTTTTCTGCAGGAGTTGGAGTTTTAATAGTTGCCGGACTTATCTCTGCCGGACTTTCAACTTTAGAAGGATTAATTCAGTCTCTTTCAACAACTATCAGTACAGATCTTATTACTCCGTTGTTTCCTTCGGTAAAAAAAATAAGCGGATTTGCATTAAATAAGATTGTGATTATAGCACTGGGAATTGTGAGTTTTTGGTTGAGCTATGATCAAATTTTAAATCCAGATATTAGTGTAGCAATTTTTGCCCAAAATGGAGTTTACGCCTATTTCGCTGCTGCTTTTGTGCCAGTATTGTTTGGGATTTACTTTAAAAAAGTAAGCAAAAATGCTGTGATAATTGCCAGTGTTTCGGCTGTTGCACTACACTTTATAATTTACTATGGTCGGTTTACACCTTATATGCAGGAACCGGTGAATAATCCTGGAGTTTCTGCAGCGATCGCTATTGTTGCCTCTTTTATAATTGGTAATTCTCTATATTTATTTAGTAAAAAGAAGGTATGAATTATTTAGACTGGGTCTCAAAATGGTCATCTTATAAACCAGATAAAAAGGCAGTGATGTCTTTGGATACCGGTCTAAGTCTTACATATAAACAATTGGATGACAAGTCACGAAAAGTGGGTTCTTATCTATTAAATCATTTTCAGCTTAAAAAAGGAGATCGAATTGCGGTAATAGCGGCACATTCTCCAGAGTATTTAATGCTATTTATTGCTGCTCAGCGATTAGGTCTAATTCTAGTGCCCATAAATTTTCGAGCTACAGAATATGAATTATTACATTATATAAATGATGTAAACCCTTCATTGATCCTGGCCGAACTCAAGCAATTTAAGGTGCTAAATAAAGTTTCTGAAATTGAAATTACGACAGTAAAATTTGATTCTTTTTTTACTGAAGCTGATAATTTGAGCCAAGATGAGGGAAACATCCATTTCACTATAGAGGTAGATCAGCCTATATTCATTTTTTATACTTCGGGGACTACAGGAAAACCAAAAGGGGTGATTTACACTAACCGGATGATGTTCTGGAACAGTCTCAACACCACCATGCAACTGGAGTTAACATCATTAGATCACACTTTAAATGTATTGCCACCATTTCATACCTCAGGATGGAATGTTTTATTGCTTCCTATGTTACATCGTGGAGCAAGAGTAGATTTTCTAAAAAGATTCAAGCCGAAAAGGGTATTGAATTATCTGGAGAGCGAACCAATTTCATTGTTTCTGGCTGTTCCTACTATGCTTAGAATGATGGCTAAAAACAAAGCTTTTTCAGATTTCACTCCGAATAAGCTAAAGTATATAGTGGTGGGAGGAGAACCGCTATCTATTCCACTAATTGAAGCATGGGCAGAAAAAGGAATTTTGTTAAGTCAAGGTTACGGATTAACTGAAGCTGGCCCTTGCATTACCTCGCTTCATTATCATGATGCACTATGGAAAAAAGGTTCTATAGGCAAGCCCAATTTTTATGTGGATATAAAAATAGTTAATTCAGAAAATGAAGAAGTCGGAATTCAGGAGTCAGGGGAGATCTACTTGCGTGGTAATATAGTAACTCCCGGGTACTGGAATAATTCTGGTTATTCTCTTAATAAAATAAGGGAAGAATGGTTGTATACTGGGGATATGGCGAAATATGATGAGGATGGATTTATATACTTATTAGGAAGGAAAACACAGCTTTATATTTCTGGAGGTGAGAATATTCACCCATCTGAGATCGAACATATTCTATATAAGTATGATCTTGTTCTGGAAGCAGCAGTAGTAGGAATCGAAAATGAAAATTGGGGCGAGATAGGTGTTGCTTTTATAGTCTTAAAAAACGAGAATCTGGATGTCACAGATATTTTAAGCCATTTAAAAAAGTATCTCGCAGGATACAAAGTTCCAAAGGATATTATTTGTCTCGATTCTTTACCCAAATCGGGCATTGGAAAAATAGATAGAGAAAAACTCAAAGCATTATATAAAATTTTAGATCATGATAAGAAAAATGTTGTTTAGCATTCTGTTCGTTTACAGCTTAAGCATCCCCGCCCAAACGACCATTAGTGAGACCCTAAATTATGATACTGCCGTGAAGAAGATCCAAATAAAATCAGAAGAAATCGCCTACCGCGAAGAAGGAGCAGGGGATAAGGTGTTGTTATTTGTTCACGGACTTTCCAGCAATATGCAGGCATGGACTAAAAACATAGCTACTCTTAAGGCAGATTATACCACGATAGTATTAGATCTTCCAGGTTATGGGAAATCAAGCAAAAACACTAAGCATTATTCAATGGCAGATTATGCTTGTTTTATCAATGATTTTATTCAACAAAAGGAACTTGAAAATGTCAGCCTGATTGGGCATTCTATGGGAGGGCAAGTTGCCATGCATACAGTTTTGAAGCATCCCGAGAATTTTGAAAAACTTATTCTAATTGCTCCCGCAGGAATTGAAACCTTTACTCCGCAGGAAGCAGGTGTTTTAAAAGTTTCTTATACTGCAGAAATGGTTCAGAATGCTACTGAAGAGCAAATAAGGAATAATTTTAAAATGAATTTCTATGAATTTCCTGCAGATGCCGAGTTTATGGTAAAGGACAGGATCGCAATGATAGAGGCTAGTGATTTTAAAGAGCACTCTATAATTATTGTGAATAATATCGCAGCCATGTTGGACGAACCTGTTTTGGAAGATCTCGATAAAATTAAAATTCCTGTTCTTATGATATTTGGCAAGGAAGACGCTTTGATCCCGAATAGATATTTTCACCCGACTCAAGATTTGCTTTATTTAAGTAAAACTGCAAAAGAACAATTGCCACAGTTGGAAGTAAAAATTATCGAAAAAGCCGGACATTTTGTGAATTTTGAAAAAGCCGATGCAGTAAATCGTGAAATTGAAGATTTTATGAATCAGGAATGAAATCTAAACTAAAGATATTTAATGATTTTGCTGAAGGAATTCTTCCTCATGAGGCATCTTTTCTTTTAAAAGAAAACAGGATTCGGGATGAGGAAAAGGAGTCTATCCTTAAAAAAGTATGTATTAATGCTAAAAGATTTGATACCATTGAAAGTTTTGATGAAGATATTGATAAAAGGAAATATGCATACATCAAAAAATGGATTACCACTAAACTAGGCAGCGTAGATGTAGATGCGCATTTAGAATATTTATCGTTCACCGAAAAACAAATAATCACCGATACCATTACTCCAAAGGAAGAACAAGAACTTCTAAGTCATATTTCAACCTACAATAACACCTCTTTTTATTTTCAGAAATTTTATGAGCTCTTAAAAGAATTTCAAGACTATTTATTAATCCGATTTCGATATCAAGATTGCAAGTTTACCGAGAGTTTTCTTCAGGAAAACAAGAAGTTCTATGAAGAATCTATAAAGGTAAAAGAGCAGCTCTTTTATGCAACCAAGGACCTTACACAGGAATATACAAGCGGCACTTTAAATACGATGCATTGGGAGCAACAATTGCTTTCTTATTTATATAGTGAAGAGCTGGATGGGAAAAACAAATACAATGCATTTATTAGGTTGGTGTTCCTTTATTTTAATTATAAAGAATACCAAAAAGCGATGCTGGTATTTGACTATATAGATGACTGCTTTAGCGATGGTAAGATGTACTCTAAAAGAGTGCTTTTTAACTATTATGCAAACAGGGTTATTCTGCATTCCAATCTAGATGATGCTGAAAAAGCAGAATATTATGCTCATCTTTCTGTAAAACAGGAAAATAGCGATAAGCTGTTTTATTTAAATAACCTTATCGCTATTCTTTTGAAGCGAGAGAAGAATAAACAAGCCTTAAGCATACTCACAGAGAATTACGCACTGTTTAAAAGATCCAATAATAATCATCAAAGATTAGGTTTTGCAACACATTATATTAGAACGCTGGTTAGAAATAAGCGTCTAAAGATCGCGGAAACCTTTGCAGAAAACTTCCTTTTTAATAATAAACAACATGTCTTTGAGCACCGGTGGAGACATTTCTTTTCCAATTATTTAATGCTTCTCACCGCCACAGAAAAACATGTGGAAGTAGTTAAAATGGTTAAAAAATACGAGCTGCTGGAGCGAGAGTTGGAAGTAATGAATAAAGAGGATTTCATCCCTAAAATTCATTGGTATTATTTTCTGTCTTTGTATATGAATGGATCAATTTCAGAAGAAAAATTACTGGAAGATCTTTTAAACACAACTTCAAGCTTTAAGCTTACTGAGAAAGGGAAAAAGGATCTTTTTGCCTTTGTTAACAGGCTGTCTTTTAGTCTTCCAGAAGTATTTTCTACAATTAAGTCGCACCTTGAGAATCAGCTTGTACGCTCATAAATAATTGATTTTATCTACGTTTTTAATAATACTTTCCTTTTGGTCGCACTTATCTAAAACAATTTGAAGGATCCAAAACCTATTGTACTTGTTAATTTGGTCTTAAAATAATTAAACAATCAACTTATGAAGATTAAAATATTGATGCTTTTAAGCATTTTTTTCAGCATTACTTCATTTGCTCAAACGGGCAGTATTAGTGGAACTGTAGTAGATGCCACAACACAAGAACCGCTTACAGGAACTAATATTGTAATACGCGGAACCAATACAGGGGTTTCTTCCGATGAAAACGGAAATTACAGTTTAAAGAATTTGAAGCCAGAGGTTTATGTAATAGATGTATTCTATATTGGATATGAAAATGCTTCACAAGAAGTGGTGTTAACTGAAGGCGCAAACGTAAAACTTAACTTCAGTTTGAACCAATCTTCTTCCATAATGGATGAGGTAGTGCTTTCTGCAAACAGAAGACCACAAAAAGTAACAAGAGCGCCTGCTACTATCGCCATAATTGGGGCAGAAGAAATTTCCGACTATGCCGGGAATATAGGGGAGTTAGCTTCCAGACAAAAAGGTGTAGACTTTGTTAGAAGCGGGGTACAGGGTACGGGAATCAATATCCGTGGATTTAACTCTGCCTTTAACTCTAAGAACTTGCAGGTAGAAGATGCTAGGATCTCCACACTTGTGGCTACAGGCTTGCCTTTTGGCTCTTTTACAACGATAACAAAAGATGATATTGAAAGAGTAGAGATCATTCTTGGTCCCAATGCAGCATTATATGGGCCAAATGCTCATAATGGATTGGTAGCCACTTTAACAAAAGATCCTAGAACGTCTGAAGGAACAGATATAGCTGTTGCCGCAGGAAATCAAAGCGTATTTAGCGCTAGGTTAAGACATGCTATGAAAGTGGGAGATAAGTTTGCATTTAAGGTATGGGGAGAACAAACACAAGGTGAGGAATTTGATTATGTAGATTCTGTATATGTAGGAACTACTGCATACCCAGAATTAGAATTAGACAGAAAATTTGAAACCACGAAATATGGAGCAGCTGCATATTATGGTCTTTCCGACAATACAGACATTATTGCATCTTATGGACATAGTAACAATAGTAATTTGGGAGTTACCAATGCTGGAAGAAATCAAATTAAGGATTGGTCTATAGATTATATTCAGGCAAAACTGGTGTCTCCTCATTTTTATGCCAATTTATACCATACTTGGAGTAAGACAGAAGATACCTACGCTATAAACCAAAGAACTCAGAACTATGTGTCCTTTATCAACAATGGTTTTACTGAACAAGAAGCACTACAACGTTCGTTTACAGAGCAGTGGTTTCCAATAGATGGAATTCCAAATGGTGGGATAAGTTTACCTAGAGGTAGTGTTTTTGAAGATGCTTCCAGAAGGTTTAATGCAGAAGCCCAATACAATAACAACCTTGGTTCTTTATCTTATGTAGTTGGAGCGCAGTATCAACAAGATAGAGCCGATTCTAACAACACCTATTTATTAGATGCCGATGGGCCAATTGTTATAGATCAAACAGGAGTTTATGGTCAATTGGAGTATACTTTTGAAGATGCAGGAGTAGACTTATTATTTGTAGGTAGATATGACGATCATGAATTATATGGAGGGAACTTCATTCCAAAAGCAGCAATCGTTAAGAACTATGACTTTGGAAGTTTTAGAGCTACTTATGGAAAAGGAATTGCAGCTCCTTCAATTTTAAACTTGAGCGGAAACCTTTTTGGAGGTCTTGTTTTAGGGAATGGTGAAGGATTTACATTAGAAAATGGGGCAGTAATAGCTCCTTTAAAAGTAGAGACTATCAATTCTTATGAAATTGGTTATAAAGGTAAGATCGCTGGAGATAAATTACTCTTAGATGTAAATGCTTATTACAATCAATCTGAAGATTTCTTAAGTCCACTTATTAATATTTCTGCTACTTCTCCTGTTGCCACAAGAGGAGATACTCCAATTGGAGAATTGATTCCTGGATCTACAGGAGCTTTTGTATTGACGTACTTAAATTTTGGATCTGTAGACACCTATGGAGCCGATCTTGGATTGAATTATTATTTCAATGATAAACATAGAGTGTCATTTAACTATTCCTACTTCGATTTTGATTTAGATGAAAATGACCTTGCAAACGATGCTAATAAAGATGGGGTAGTTACCAAGACCGATCTACCTATAAATACTCCTAAAAACAAAATGGGATTAGGCTATTATTATTCTTCAGATAAGTTTTACGGATCTGTATATGGTAGATATGTTGAGCAGTATGACTTTTTCTCCGGAATTAATATCGCCGCGGAAACACAGGATCTTAATGGAGATGGTACAAATGACATCATTGAAAATGCAAGAAATGGAAGAACCTGGAACTATGGTCCTTTAGGGGATTTTGTAAATATAGATTTAAACGTAGGATACCATATTACAAAGGATCTAGCTGTGGGAGCAACCATCACTAATCTTTTTGATTCAGAAGTTAGAGAATTTGTAGCATCTCCAACGATAGGGAGATTATTTCAGGTAGAATTAAAATATCATTTACCAATTGGAGTTTTGCGTAAGTAAGCATAAAACGGTATAAATGATCAATAAAAAAACTTTATCAAACGGTATTAGTATAGAATATCTAGATCAAGGAGAAGGGGAGGTAATGCTTCTTCTCCATGGTTTGGGTTCCACTAAGGCAGATTGGGATTTCCAAAAGGAGGCTTTCTCGAAAGCTTTCAGGGTAATTGCTCCAGATCTTAGAGGGCATGGAAACTCTACTAAACCTAAATCGATAAAAGAATATGGTATCTCCCATTGTGGAGAGGACATGAAATTGCTTTTACAAACTCTGAATATTGAAAAATGCACAGTGGTTGGTTTTTCAATGGGAGGTGCAATTGCATTCGATATGGCTGTAAAATATCCATCATTATTTCATAAAATGGTGATAGTAAATACAGCACCAGATTTTAATAATCTAGGTGAGTTTGGAGAGCAAATGATTGAAGAAAGGACAAATCTGTTAAAATCTGAAGGAATGCTTGCAATGGCTAAGAAAGTTTCTGAAGGGATGTTTCCAGATTCGGATCAAATAGAACTTCAAAAGATCTTTTATAATAGGGCGAGCAAAAATGAGCTGAAACCCTATTTCAATTCCTTTATAACTTTAATGGAATGGGGATTAGGAGATGAAATCGAAAAGATAACAATTCCGAGTTTGGTAATTGCTTCAGAATACGATTATACACCAATAGATTCAAAAGTAAAATATGTTGAAAAAATGAAGAATGCCAGGTTGGAAATTATTAAAAATTCAAGACATGGGGTCACTATGGATCAACCTTTAGAATTCAATAAGGTAATATTAAACTTCATGAACTCATGAAAAAGACGGCGCTAATTACAGGAAGCACTAGTGGAATTGGACTGGCCATAGCTAAAACCTTTGCAGGTGAAGGTTATAATATCATGTTTCATGGTTTAGAAAAGAATGGCGAGGAGATCTCCCAAAAGCTTGGAAAAGAATACAATGTAAAAACTGCTTTTTCAAATGCTAATTTATTGGAACCCGAAGCGATAAAGCAATTGGTGGAGACTGCTATTTCAAAATTTGGAAGTATAGAGGTTTTAATAAATAATGCTGGAATTCAATATGTTTCGCCAGTAGCCGATTTTCCTTTGGAAAAGTGGAATGCCATCATTGCAATTAATTTAAGCTCGGTGTTTATTGCTTCGCAGGCTGTGTGGAAAACTATGAAGCAAAATAAATTTGGAAGGATCATCAATATCTCTTCTGTTCATGGGTTACGGGCTTCAGAGTTTAAATCGGCATACGTTTCTGCAAAACATGGGGTGATAGGTTTAACCAAGGTTCTGGCTTTAGAAGGAGCCGGAGATAACATTACCTGTAATGCTATATGTCCGGGATATGTAAAAACACCTTTAGTAGAAGGACAAATTAAAGATCAGGCGAAAGCTCATAATTTATCTGAAACTGAGGTTGTAAAAAAGATCATGCTTAAAAAACAAGCAGTAAAAGAATTTATTCCTGAGGATAAAATAGCTGAATTAGCCATATTTCTAGCTATGGATAATGCATCATCAATAACCGGTTCTACCTACACATTAGATGGAGGATGGACCGCTCAGTAATTTTGAGTGATTGTTTTAAGTTTGGATTATTTTTAAAGAGCAGGTTCATTTTGGATCTGCTCTTTTGTTAGTATAATTTTTGAAATGTTTTTAAGCCTTGAAACTAGATTTTGACGTTAATTTATCTATAAAATCAAAACTTAAAATGGTGATTAAAAGTATCTTCGCAAAAAAATTGAATACCCCATGCGTTGGTTCCTATTTATTTGTTTTTACATACTAGTTGATATTTATGCTTTTCAGGCAGTTAAGACGCTTACCAGACATAATTGGATCCATATCTCTTACGTTCTTCTTTCCTTATTTGTTTTAGGAAATCTTATTTATCAGTTCTCACAACCAAACCCCAGTGGTGGTTTTGGAAGTGGGAGAGGTTATGCTATGGGATTTGTACTTGCTTTTATGGTGAGTAAAATTCTTCTAACTGTATTTATGTTTGGTGAAGATATCGTTCGTTTTGTAGTGGCCATTTATAGCAGATTGTTTTCTGCCAATGCTGCTTTTGAAATGCCTTCCAGAAGAACTTTTTTAAGTCAGATCGCTTTAGGGATCGCTGCAATTCCTTTTGCTTCCTTGCTCTACGGAATGTACAAAGGAAAGTATAATTATAAAGTGCTTAACTATACCTTATATTTTGAAGATCTACCTGGTGCATTTGATGGGTATAGAATAACTCAGATCAGTGACATTCATAGTGGTAGTTTTGATAATAAAGAAAAAATAGAATATGCTGTAGACCTTGTTAATGAGCAAAAAGGTGATACCATTTTATTTACTGGAGACCTGGTGAATAATAAGGCTACAGAAATGGATACCTGGATGGATACCTTCTCTAAGCTCAATGCCAAAGATGGGGTATTTTCAATACTTGGAAATCATGATTACGGCGATTATGTAGAATGGGAAAGTGACCAGGCAAGATTAAAAAATGTAGAAGACTTAAAAATGGTACATTCCAATTTGGGCTGGGACCTTTTGCTTAACGAACATCGATTCCTTGAAAGAAATGGAGAGCGTATTGCTTTGATAGGAGTAGAGAACTGGGGAGCCGGCGGATTTAAAAAAATGGGTGATCTGGACCTTGCTGGAAAAGGATTGTCTCCACAAGAGTTTAAGGTTTTAATGAGCCATGATCCTTCGTATTGGCAGGAAAAGATAAAAAACGATGGAAATAATTATCACTTAACCTTAAGTGGGCATACCCATGGGATGCAATTTGGAATTGAAATACCGGGATGGTTCAAGTGGAGTCCGGTGCAATACAGATATGAGAATTGGGCAGGGATCTATGAGGAGTTTGGGAGATATATTAATGTTAACCGTGGATTTGGGTATTTAGCATATCCGGGAAGGGTGGGAATCTGGCCTGAGATCTCAGTTATAGAACTTCGAAAAGGCTCAAAACCTGCTTAATTCAAAGAAATTACTATATTTGATATTAGTACTCAACTAGGTATTAAGATCTAATTTAAATTTAGCTTTTAATTTTATGTCAAAATT
>JAGXIK010000045.1 GCA_024635715.1 Gillisia sp. | reverse complement strand
TTTTTATTTGTTCTGGTGTTAGGTTTTTTGTTTTATCAAATAATATTTTAAACTCTTCAACACCTTCCATAGAATTCATCATCTCTTCAAATTGTGGATCATATGTGCGTAAATATCCATTTCTATTGTCTGATATTCCAAGTAGATAATCAACACTAACATCAAAAAAATCTGCCAATTCTAATAATCTAGCATTTTCAGGAATTCTTTTATCGTGTTCATATTGCGAAATAGAGTTAGGACTTATTTTATGTTCTCTATTAATATTGAATTGCCCACAAAATTCTATTTGATTTAAATCTAATTCTTTTCTTAACATTTTTAATCTTTGACCAAATGACATTTTTTTCATAATACTCACCTCGTAAGCATATAATAACACAAAAGAAACATTTATGAAATAATTTTAAATAAATATGTTGACAATTAACATAAAAGGAATTATAATAAGATTAACACAAAAGGAAAAGAGGTGAACATATGCCAAACAAATTAATTGGTTTAAGAGCAGGTTATGGAGATACGCAAAGCAAGGTGGCTAAATATTTAGGTATTGCCACTCAAAGCTATTATCGAAAAGAAAAAGGATATCAAGACTTTACAAAAACGGAGATTAGGAAGATTGCAGAAAAATACAATCTTACACCCGTTGAAGTCTGGGATATTTTTTTTATGGTCTAAATTAACACAAAAGGAATATAAAG
Organism: Gillisia sp.; assembly: GCA_024635715.1. Lineage (GTDB taxonomy): Bacteria > Bacteroidota > Bacteroidia > Flavobacteriales > Flavobacteriaceae > Gillisia. The sequence goes on along the minus strand of JAGXIK010000045.1, from coordinate 9,071 downwards.
TGAATGAAAGGAGTATAAATGGAATTCTTAGATGCTATAAAAATAGCAAAGATAACTGGATTAAGTAAAAGTAGAGCAAGTGCAATTATTCAGGACATAAACAGAGGGTTGAGAGATAAAGGGTTTAAAACAATTAAGGGTAGAGTTTTAAAAACAGAGTTTGAACAAACATTTGGAGGTCAAAATGAAAGACAAATTAACGACAAGAGAAATTATTGAAATATGGAAGCCTATAAAAAACTATGAAGGGATTTACGAGGTAAGCAATAAAGGTAGAGTTAGAAGTTTGGATAGATTTAATCCTGCAAATCACAAGCTAAAAGGAGTTATATTAAAGCCACGTTTAAGCAGGGATGGATATATGCGGATTAATCTTCATAAATCCAATATACAGAAAACCTTAGAAATTCATAGACTAGTAGCAGAAGTCTTTATTGATAATTCTAACAACTTACCAATGACTGGGCATTGGAATGATATAAAAACAGATAATAATATTAACAATCTTTATTGGACTACAGCTAAAGAAAATGTAACACATAATGGAATGCACTTACGAAGAGCTAGAAAACTTTGTAAAAAAATACAAGGCACATTAAATGATGTAGTGATTGTATTTAGCTCAACGGTAGAAGCAAGTAAAAGCGGATTTGGTAAATCAGGAATAGAAAAGTGTTTAGCAGGTACACGTAAAACACATAAAGGCTATAAGTGGGAGAGAATATTAGATTAATTACAGAATAGGAGAACAACAAAATGACTAACTTGGAAATTATCTTATTTATGACAATGTTTACCATAATAGGTTATTGCATAGGGAGTGAAAAAAGACATAGAGAGGAAAAAAAGAATGAAAGAAGAAAATGATCACTTCTGGGTTTTAGGTTTAATGGTAATAATAATTTTACTAATAGGAATGGTGGTGATGTTATGGAGTTAGAAAACATTAAAGAAAATATTGAAGATGTGAAATTTAAAACTTGGCAAAACCAAACAAGAATAAAAGTGCAAGAGGGAGTTGGTAACGCACTAGTAAAAATTAGCATTATAAGAGAGGAGTTTAGAAATGAATAATGAATATTGGCACGGATACATCTTAGGTTTTATTAATGGAATGGCAATTGCAATTTCTACATTAACTATATTAGGGGTTGTGTTCAATGTTTTTTAAAGAAGTTGCCGAAGAAATGGAGGAAAAAGAAAAAGAATATCAAAAATTGAAAGCCGACCAAGACCTTACATCAATTCTTAAAGATATTCTATTATCAAGTTTAACAAATAAAGGAGAAAAAGACAAATGAATAGTAAAGAATATGCAAAAGAAATATGGAAACCTATTAAAGATTACGAAGGAATATACGAGATTAGTAGCTTTGGTAGAGTTAGAAGTTTGGATAGAGAAACCTCTGATGGTAAAAAAATAAAAGGTATTATACTAAAGCCAGTTATAGGCAAAACTGAGTACAGATATATTAATCTTTACAACTGCGGTAAACAAAAAACTGCAAGAATTCATAGATTGGTTGCTGAAACATTTATAGCTAATCCGAACAATTTACCAATTGCTGGACATTGGAATGATATTAAAACTGACAATAATATTAATAACCTTTATTGGACAACTTTCAGAGAAAATCATATGCACAATGACATACATTTAAGAATAGGTGAAAAATGTTGGAAAAAAATAAAAGGAACGTTAAATGATGTGGTGGTTGTATTTGGCTCAGCAGTTGAAGCTGGTAGAAATGGATTTAATAGAAAATGTATAAGCGAGTGTTTAAATGGTAGGCATAAAACACATAAAGGCTACACATGGGAATTAATAGGAAATAATCAAAAAAAGGAGAAATAAATTATGACATTATACGAAATAAAAAACCAATTTTTAGTCTTAGATAAATTCATAGATGATAACGATTTGTCTAAGGAAGCGTTTAAACAAGCATTGGATCAGATAGAGGGCAGTTTAGAAGACAAAGTTGAAAACTATATTAAATATATGAAGAACTTACAAGGTGAAGCTGAAATGTTTAAGTTAGAAGAAAAAAGAATGAATGAAAAAAGAAAGGCATTAGAAAATCACGCAGACAGATTAAAGACTTCTATTGATGAAACATTAAAGGAACTTGGATTAGCAGAATTAAAAGCAGGTTTATTCACCATTAAGTATCAGAAAAATCCACCAAGCCTTGAAGTAATAGACCTTGACTTAATACCAATGAATTATAAAATTCCACAAGAAATCAAAGTGGATAAAAAATCAATCTTACAAGATATAAAAGCAGGTATTGAAGTAGCAGGTGTTGAAGTAAAAATTGGTGAAAGTATGAGAATAAGATAATGAATATTTATGAAAAGCTACAACGAGCAAGAGTTGAGTTACAAACAATGAACATTAAGAAGTCTGGTAAGAACGCATTCTCAAAATATGACTATTACGAATTAAAAGACTTTCTGCCAATTATAAACGAATTATTTCTTAAATCAAAACTTTGCTCAATCGTAAACTTTAATAATGAAATGGCAACATTACTAATAGTAAATGCAGAAAAGGTAGATGAAAGAATAATATTTACTTCACCAATGAAAGAGCTTGATTTAAAAGGCTCAAATGCAATTCAATCACTTGGAGGTGTTGAAACTTACCAAAGAAGATATTTGTATATGACTGCATTGGAAATAACTGAAAACGATATGTTTGATAGTGGCAAAATTGAGCCACAAGCGACACAAAAGGCAGAGGTTACTAGTTACATAGGAACAGCAGAAATCAAGCAACTGACCGATTTAAAACTACCGAATGAAATTGCTCATACTATCGTTAAATCATTTGGAGTTGCAAGTTCAAAAGAGATTACAAAAGAGTTATTTCCTAAAGTGTTAGCAGCATTTAAGAAAGCAGGTGAATGATGACAAATGAAGAAGCAATAGAAATATTAAGAGAAATAAAAGAACAACTATTTGATATACCAGATGATGTAGAAAAAGCAGAAGAAGCATTAGGTATAGCAATAAATTCAATACAAAAACAAATGTTTTTAGAAGCAGTAAAGCAGGTGAGTAAATGAAATCAGTTATACAAGATAACTTAGAAATATGTTACTTATGTGGAACTACACAAGGTTTGGAAACACATCACATATTGAATGGTCCTAATAGGAAAAGGTCAGAAAAATATGGTTTCACTATTAAATTATGTAGCGAACACCACAGAGGAAGTCCAGCTGGAATACACCACAATATAAAGTTTAGCCGATTGGTTAAGTCAATAGCTCAAGAGTTCTATGAAGAAAATATTGGAAGCAGGGAGCAGTGGCTAAGAGAATTTGGGAGGAACTATTGTGAGTAAGTATAAAGATATTACAAATGAAAGATTTGGTAAGTTAGTTGTTATTAATAGAGCTGAAAATAAAAGAAGAGATGCTTTATGGCTGTGTAAATGTGATTGTGGAAAATTTATAACGGTAAAAACTTTTAACCTTAATAGTGGATTAACTAAAAGTTGCGGTTGTTTAAAGAATAAAAATTGCCATAAAAAATATAACCAATACAAAATAACTGGTGATGTAGTTATTGGGTTAGACTCTAACGGAAAAACCTTTACTTTTGATTTAGCAGATTATGCAGAAGTTAAAAAATACACTTGGCTAGTTGATAAATCAGGATACGCATCCACAACTATATATAGTCCCCATAATAATAAAACATTACAACTACACAGACTAATTATGAGCAGAAAAGACAACTTTATAGTGGATCATATTAACAGAAACCCAAGCGACAATAGAAAAATTAATTTAAGATATGCTACTCATTCGGAAAATGGGGCAAATAGCAAAATACCCATTAACAATATAAGCGGAGTAATAGGAGTATCACAAAGAAAAGATACTAATAAATGGATAGCAAATATAACTGTAAATTACAAACGAAAGTTTCTAGGACAATTTGACACTAAAGAAGAAGCAATAGCAGAAAGGTTAAAGGGTGAAACAAAGTATTTTAAAGAATTTGCACCAATGGCTTTAAATGAAAGCTAACAATATAAAAATACAATATCCAGAGGATATTAAATTAATGGAAATTGTAATAACTACAAACAAGAGCTATCAAAATATTGAAGAAATATCAAAGCTAAAAGAGGTGGTAGCAAAAGGCAAAGAACTAACAGTAGATATTAAGCAATTCAGAAAAAAACGATCCCTAGATGCTAATGGAATGTTATGGGCAATATTAAATCAGATGGCAGAAATACTTAAAACATCAAAAGATGAAGTGTATTTGGAAATGCTAAATAGATACGGAGTGTTCACTCATATAATTGTTAAATCTGATGTAGCAGAAAAGGTAAAAAGAGAGTGGAAAACAGTAAGGGAATTAGGAGAGGTAACTGTAAATGGTAAGACTGGCATACAACTACAATGTTATTTTGGATCATCAACTTATGATAGTAAGGAGTTTAGTGTTTTGTTAGAGGGAGTTATATCAGAAGCTAAAGAATTAGGAATAGACACTATATCAGAAACTGAAAAGAAAGCCTTATTGGAAAGTTGGGGTGGCAAAAATGATTAAATACATATTAGATATTAAAACTCCCAGCTTAAATGAAGTTATCAATGCAAACCGAACGCATAACAAAGTTGGTGCAAGTTTCAAAAAGAAGTTAGAAGAAGAAATTTGCTGGTTAATTAAATCACAAGGAGTTAAACACATTAAGAAACCTTGTAAGGTGCATATAACATTTTACGAAAAAGACAAACGCAGGGATGTAGACAACATTATTGCAGGAGGAACTAAAAGTTGTTTAGATAGCTTAGTAAAAATGAAAGTGCTGCCAGATGATAATCAACAATGGGTAAAGCAAATAATACCAATAGTAAAAACAAGTGATGATAAAAAATACAAAGTAATAATTGAATTGGAGGAAATATAGAAATGTTAATTTTAACGGTAAATAAAAAAACTGCCTTAAATACAGATAAAGTAATTAGTTTTTCTTGCAATATGGATGTAGTAAAAAAAGGTTTGGAGTGGTATATCAAGGCAAGTTGCTATGGAGAAACATACTTTATTGAAAAAGTGGGTGAATGTGAAAATAGTAGTGAAGGTCGTGATAGAGTAGAGCCTATCGCATTAGCCAAATTTCAAGAATTTATAGAGAAAATAAATAAGGAAAATGGAGGAAATAAAGAATGTTAAATAACACAGTATTTTTAAGAGGTAATTTAGTAAAAGATCCTGAATTAACTTATACATCTAATGGAAAAGCTTTATGTAAATTTATAATGGCTGTAAATAGAATGAAGCAAAAAGATAAAGAACAACAAACAGATTTTATTAGAATTACTTGTTGGGGTAATACAGCAGAGTTTGTTGGTAAATATATTCAAAAAGGCTACCCAGTCCATATAGGTGGAAGTATAAATATTGAAAAATATGAACACGAGGGAAAGACACAATATGTAACAAATATTACTGCTTATGAAGTTAATAGTTTACAAAAGCGAGATGTTGCAAAAGAAACTGATGAAGTAGAGGACATATTTTCAGCCCCGTTTTAAACTATCCGCTTTTAATTAAACTAGCGGATAATGGAGTGTATTTAAGTAAATTATAAAGGAGATATTAAATGATTAAATCAGAATTATTAGTAAGAGTAAGTGCAAAAAATATTAAATACAAACTAGACAGAGAAACAAGCTATAACCTAGTTAAAACTATCTTAGAAGAAGAAGAAAAAACAATCCTACCTAGATATTACGAGTACAGAGAAAAAGAGCTTACAGATAGATTAAAAGCTGATGGAATTAACGCAGAGGTATTTGTTGGTAGAGAAGATAGTGGATTGTTTTTAAGGAGGGTGTAATGAAAATTGAAATATTAAGAGCATTATTTAATAATCACACAACACCAGCAACAGCAATATCAAGAAACCAAGTAGCAATAGAATTTATGACAACTGATAGAGCTGCTAGAAGAATAATAGAAGAGGCAAGAAATATTGGTTGTCCTATTGTATCAAGTTCGAGAGCTAAAGGGTATTGGTGGAATAAGGGAGATTATGAAAATGTATATTTGCCAGAGGTTAAAAATAGAATTAGAGCTGAAAGAATGAAAATAGATGCTTACTTTTCAGATGATCCAGACCAAATAACAATTGAAGAGGTGATATAGAGTGATTAAAAAAAACCATTGGCTGAAACTAGATAGAAACTTTTTTAAAAGACACGATGTGTCAATTATAAGGGAAATGCCAGAGGGTGATGGGATAGTGTTATTTTATATGATGCTATTAGCTGAAAGTATAGACCACGATGGATATTTAAGAGTAAATGAATACATTCCGTACGATGCAGATACTTTATCAATAATAACAAAAACACCAAGGTCAACAGTTGAGTTAGCAGTTCCATTATTAAGAAAGTTTGGATTGTTAGAAATTTTATCAGATGATACATACTATTTAACTAAATTAGAAAGTATGTTGGGCAAAACAGATAATTCAAGCGAAAGAGTTGCTAAATATCGTGATAAACAAAAGCAATTAAAAGAGGGTGAAAAAGATGTAACCGTTACTGTAACAAATGTAACGGTTGCAGAGTTAGAGAAAGAGAAAGAGTTAGAGTTAGATAAAGAGATATATAGTACGGTTATTAGCTACTTAAATGAAAAAGCTGGTACAAACTACAGAGCTTCATCAAGTAAAACTAAACAATTAATAAGAGCAAGAACAAATGATGGTTTCATTGATACGGATTTTATAAAAGTAATTGATAACAAAGTTAATGATTGGTTGAACGATAAAAAGATGAAACAGTTCCTTAGACCAGAAACATTATTTGGAACTAAATTTGAGGGGTATTTAAATCAAGGAACAACAGCTAAAGCAGAAGTGATCAATTTACCATTTATAGAGGAGGATTAAAAATGGGTAATGGTATTAAGTTTTATAGGGCTAAAAGTACAACGTGGTTAATGCAAGATTTACAAGATAATGAAATATCTCTTAATTATAACAATAGAAGTTTAAAAAATGTAATTGAAATAATTAATTCTCTAGAAGAAAATAAAAAAACAATTAAAGAAGCACTAAGGGAAAGAGGGGAAAATGTATACATATAAATATAATGATGAAACAAGAGAATTTGAAGTATATTGCAATAATGAAAGAGTTTTAATAGATAAGCAGATAAGGGATAGAGAAGATTTACTTTGTGAGTTGGAAGAATTTGCACCTTGTATATTGATGGTGGTGGCTGATGAAAAATGATGAATGTGATTGTTTATCTTGCCAAGTAGAAAGATTAAAAAATGATTTAGAAGAATTGTGGCTTATAGGAATAACACCTATTGCTAAACCAATACTTAAAGTTCTATATAAATTATTTGATAGGAGAAGATGATGTATTTGGAAAAAATTGACAGCTTAAACATTGCAGAAACAAAATATAAATGCAGCCTTTGTAAAGATATTGGATATATATTGCAAAATGGAAATGCAACTGAATGTTATTGTAGATTAAAACTATATCAAAAAGCATTGCCAGAGCGACACAGAAAAGCAACATTTGATAGCCTTGATTATTCGAACCTTGATAAAGTACTTGGCTTAAAGGAAGCAATTAACTATTTTAAAAAAACTCCATTAAGTAAATTGCAAAAAGGAGTTTACTTACAAGGTGAAGTTGGCAGAGGTAAAACATTAATCGCTTGTGCAATATTCAATAACTACTTAGGGCAAGGCACATTAAAGTTTGTAGTTGTAGATGATCTTATTAGAAAAATCAAAGAAGCATTTAATAAAGATACAGAGTTTAATATTGAAATCTATATGAAAGCTGACTTACTAATACTTGATGATTTAGGCGCAGAACGTACTACTGAATTTGTAGAAGGTGAAATCTATAATATTATTAATTATCGATATAATAACAAACTGCCGACAATTATTACATCAAACATAAATTGGAATGACCTAGAAAGTAATTATCCAATGAATGGTAAACGAATATCAAGTCGGATTTCTGAAATGGCTGGTAGTTTCAATCTTAATGGGATTGACTATAGGAGGAAGAAATAATGGAAACTAAAGAAGTAATTCAAATATTAAAAGATATGTATGTAACAAGTAAGGCAATAGGAAAGATATATAGAACTAATGAATTAAACAAAGATACAGAAGCATTAAGTCAAGCAATAGAAGTATTAGAAAGACAGGAAGAAAACGAGGGATATTACACTAAATAAGAGAGGTGAAAGATGGGAATTAATAATATTAATTATTTCAGAAGACAAACAGCAGGTTATTTACTAGAGTTGTTAAGTGATAATGAACGGGATATCAATTATCACAATAGGATGATTAGAGATGATATGGGTGCTATAAAATGTATTAAAAAAAATAATGAAAAAATAAAACAAGCTTTAAGAGAAAGAAATATAAAGGTGGATGATGATGAATAGAGAAAAAGCAAAGATATTTAGAAAGCTAAAAGAATTATCAGAAAAGAAACAGAAGTATGAAAAAGAAATAGCTGGAATTGAGATACATAAGGAAACTCTTAAAGAAGAATTAAAGAAGTTGGAGGCAGAAAATGGATAGAGAGTCATTAATAAGGGTATTAACTTTAATAATATCTGTAATTACATTTACATTTTTATTTATTATTTTAAAACCAAATAATATATCTGTTGATAAATTGAATTTTATGTGGGGGATGGGTGTGTGGTTTATAATACTAATTGAATTAAGCGGAGGTAGAAGATGAAGCAGTTAATTAAATCATTATGTTATTATTGGAAACCTAATAAAAGGATTAAAAAACAAATCAAAAGAAAAAAAAGAAATGGAACTTGGGAGATATTAGATGAAATGCACTTATATATGCCAAGTACATTAGAAAAACAAATTTACCTTAAAGCAAAGACAAGGTATGACAACATAGGAATAGATTGGGGTTATGGAAAAGATTGTACCTCAATAAATGGCGAAATACATTATTACAAAAGCAATAAGGAGTTGTAAATGGATATTAAAGCAATACTTAAAGAGTGTAAAGGTTTAGATA
>JAGXIK010000212.1 GCA_024635715.1 Gillisia sp. | reverse complement strand
CTAAAGTATGTTCTTTAGGTCAGATCACTTCAGCAATGTTTGAAGTAGGAGGACAGTACAGAAGAAACATGTAAGCAGAGAGCCGCATTTCAAAACAAAGTTTTGAAATGCGTGCGAATCGCTTATCCCGATGAGCGTAGCGAAAGCGGGATTCTCATCAGCAAAATTATGATTGTAATGCGTGCGAATCGCTTATCCCGATGAGCGTAGCGAAATAGAGATAATTAATATGCATAGCTAAAAAATCCCAATTCATAAGAATTGGGATTTTTTTCTAAAAGTCAAATTTATATAAAATCAAGAAGTAGGGTAATTGAATTTTACAAAGTCAACTTCCAGGTTCGTTGGAGTTTTCTGAATTTTTTTAGCTCATATCTTAGAACTCTAAGAAATTCCCTTCCGTTGCTGTTGGAAAGTTCTAAACGTTCGCAGTTCTTGTAAAGCATATTGGTAAGACGGGTAACAGATGCAGCATATTTATGTTTTTCTTCAGCAAATGGCTCACTTTCTGCCCTTAAAATATTTGGCACTAATGCAATAGACTGCTGAACAATATCGCCTGAAAAGTAAATATCTTGATCTTCCTTTCCATTTTGTTTTAAAACAGCCAAATCCTGAATTAGATAATTAGAAATATGTCTAGAAATATTAAGGATCTCTATCGCTTGGCGATATACAGGAGAATAATTAAAATCTGATCCGGTAATGGATTTCATAGCTAGACAACTTTTCTTTGACTTCCATAAAATTACTGACATATCAGAGAACTTTCCTTTTCAATTTAAAGTGATTGTGTACATTTACTTTAAATTAAATGATTTTAATAGTTAAAAAAATTAATTATGCCTATAGACACTCTTAACTGGCAGATACTGGAATCACTTCAAAAGAACGCTAGACAATCTTTTGCTGAAATAGGAAGACAAGTTGGACTTACCTCTCCGGCTGTTGCCGACAGGGTAAAAAAAATGGAGGATAGTGGAGTAATAAAAGGATATAAGGCTCAGGTGTCCTATCATAAAACTGGGCATCAATTAAAAGCGGTAATTACCTTACGTGCTTTCATGGGTAGATTGAAGCCATTTTTGGAGAAAGTGAAGGAATTCAAGGAAGTGATTAATTGTTACCGAATTACCGGAAATGAAAATATTATCATGGAAGTTGTTCTATACGATCAATCTCATTTGGAAGAATTCATAGATAAACTCATCACTTATGGAGAAACAAAAACTCATATTATCCTCTCTAATGTAGTAGATCAAGGTCCAATTAAAAGAAGAGGATAATAGATTTATTTTGTGCCGCTAACCAGGTACATTAATGAACCTCCCGCAGCGTGGTATTGTTCTCTCTGTAAAGCACCCATTAAATGGTCGTCTCTACGGGCATATTTTTCCTGATATTCAAAATAAAAGGGCATAAATTCTTCTCCAGCAGAGCTAAAGAAATCGATATCCTTTTGAGTGTTGGATTTCCAAGAACTCCCAGTCATCCATTGTTTTAAAGTTGCTACTTGCTCCTTTGTACTATAAGGTGGATACATGGCAATCGCTTTATCCGATAATCGCACTTCAATATTATGCATTTCAGCCAAAGCGAACATTCCGGGTAAAAGATCTCCTAAGGAATTATCTCCTTGCCCCATATTTTTCTTGCCTTTTTCTATAATCAATCTATATTTAATATGATCTAAAGTTTCCTCTATAGAATCGTTCTTGGAAAGAGAAGTTTTAGTTAGGCTTTGGATTATATTATTTGGTTCTACACATAACAAAGTTCCACCTGGTTTAAGCACGCGTTTCATTTCTTCTAATGCCTGTTGAGGTTTAGGAACATGAATAAGAACCGTTTGGCAGGTTACCAGATCAAATTGGTCATCCTCAAAAGGTAATTGCTGAGCATTTCCTTTTGTTAATACAAATGGATTATTAGACTTTGCAAAAAGCCCTTCTAATTCTTCATTTTTGGAATACCATCTTTCATCGCTATCTACAGCGGTAATTTCGGCCTTAGGTGCAAGAAATGGAGCTAAGATTCGAGTCCAATGCCCTTGACCACAGCCAACGTCCAGCATAGAATTATATTTGCTTAATTCTAATCTTTTAGCCGTGAGCTCAATAAATGCAGAATTCCACCAGAAGTCTCTATAATCCCCAAAATAACTTTCGGAGTGTCCCTTATTACCTTCTTGATCTTCCAACATTATTCCTTTTAGATGAATTTCCTCCGGAGCTATTTTTTTTGCTAGAATTACCATTTCTGGAAGGCCTGCGCTGTTGTGGTTTCTTCTCTGGAATTTCAAAGAATGCCATAGGATAATCGTGCTCTTCTATTACAGGTACTTTTTGGTCTATTAATTTCTGAATATCCTTTAAGTATGCTTTTTCTTCAAAATCACAAAAAGAGATAGCTTTTCCACTAGCACCTGCTCTACCTGTACGTCCAATCCTATGCACATATGTTTCAGCGATATTTGGTATTTCGTAATTTATTACTAGAGCCAGATCATCTATATCAATTCCTCTGGCAGCAATATCTGTAGCTACTAAAACACGAGTGGTTTTATCCTTAAAATTCTTCAATGCTTTTTGACGTGCATTTTGAGTTTTGTTACCGTGTATAGCTTCAGCTTTAATTCCTACTTTGATAAGGTCTTTTACTACCTTATTTGCACCGTGTTTTGTACGTGTAAAAACAAGAACTCTATCTGCTTCAGAAGATTGTAAAAGATCTATCAATAAATTCTTCTTATTGGTTTTATCAATGAAGTAAACTTCCTGCCCAATTCTCTCAGCAGTAGAGGAAACTGGAGTTACGGAAACTTTTAAGGGATCATTCAAAATACTATTTGCAAGATCTATAATAGAATTTGGCATAGTAGCAGAAAAGAATAATGTTTGTCTTTTAGCAGGAATTTTCTTGATCACTTTTTTTACATCGTGAACAAATCCCATATCCAGCATTCTATCTGCTTCATCTAGGGTGAAGATCTCGATATTGGAAAGTGAAATAAATCCTTGGTCCATAAGATCTAATAATCTTCCAGGAGTTGCAACCAAGATATCCACGCCATTTCTAAGCGCTCGTACTTGAGAGTTCTGATTAACACCACCAAAGATCACCAGATGTTTAAGATCGCTAAATTGACCATACTCGGTTATACTTTCTCCAATTTGGATTGCAAGTTCTCGGGTTGGAGTTAAAATAAGACTCTTTATAGTTGTCTTACGACCTCCATTATTAAGGTTGCTGTTTAATAGTTGAATTGTTGGAATAGAGAATGCAGCCGTTTTTCCTGTTCCTGTTTGTGCACAACCTAAAATATCTCTTCCTTTTAAAATGGCTGGGATAGATTGGGCTTGAATTGGGGTTGGTGTAGTATATCCTACTTTTTGAACTGCCTTATATAAGGGCTCAGTTAATTGTAAATCGTTAAATGTCATCTATGAATTATAAATGCCGCCCTGTATTAATAATTGGGCAGGCTATGTGTAAAATGTTGCTTACTGGAGAAGGTTGCAACCGGCTGCAAAGGTACTATTTTATTTTAATATGTAATTATCTTTTATTATTTGCAGATCTAACCTCCTGAAATGCAAGGCATTTCTAGAATAAATAAAGTTTTATTTAGTTAAATATATCTCAATTGTAATATACTTAGTAATTGTGCGACTACTAAGCAGTTATCTTTGATAAAAAATAAGAGCACCATGAAAAATTATACTTTACATTTCCTGATAATGACCATAGTTACTGGATTACTTGGCTTTGCAGGATTAACATTCTTTGGAATAGAAGTGGTGCGAGTTTTGTTTTTGATTTTTGCTGATTTATTGATAGTTTCATTAATTTCAAGAACATTTTTTTCAGACACCAAAGAGGTTAAATTACAAAGAGTTAAGAAATAATCTCCAACAAAATATCCCTACATATTAAATTAGGCCACAGAAATGTGGTCTTTTTTATTTCCATAAATTCTGCTACTTTAGAAGTATGAAAATCATTTCTCCCATATATAGTAAACTTTTATTTCTCTTATTTCTCTCACAATCACTTTTCGCTCAAGAGCTATCTCTTATAAAAGGAGCTGTTGTAGATAGTTTGCCTATAAATGACAGTATTGCAGAAAGTTTTGCGATGTATTTACCTAGAAATTATTCAGCAGATAAAAACTGGCCTATTGTTTTTGTTTTTGATAATGAGGGTCGAGGTATAAATGTTGCCAGATTGTTTAGTAGTGCAGCTGAAGATCAGGGATATCTTTTAGTAGCTTCTAATAATATCTCTAAGGAAGATTCCTTGATAACCAACTTAGAAATTGCTTCTAGACTTGTAGAAAAGATTTCGCTAAACTTTCCAATTGATGTAAATAGAGTGTATACCGCAGGCTTAAAGGAAGGTGCCATTGTTGCAAGTGCTTTACCAGTGATGTATACTAAAATTAAAGGAGTCTTGGTTGTGGAAGATGTCTGGTTAAATAAAGATTTTCTGGCTAAGGCTAAGAATAAACGGACTATAGTTGGCTTTGCAGGTTATAAAAGTGATTCTTATAATAATTTCAAAGAAAGTTTTAATTTGTATAAAATTCTCGATTATGATCCCCTAATCTATAATTATGAAGATGAGCACAAGTGGCCTTCAGTAAGATTAATTTCACATGGTTTGGGAAGCTTTACATTACAGGCAATGCTTGATGGTAATCAGCCTAAGGATGCCGAAATGATCAATAGCTTATTCGAATCTGAATTAGAAACAGCTGAAATCTGGAGGCGACAGTTAAATTTTTACAAGGCCTACGAATTGCTGGAGCTTATGCGTGTTAAATACAAATATTTTGATAAGAAAAATGAAATTCGAGACCTTCAAAGAGAAATTAGAAGAGAATCAATTTATAAAGAACAACGTTCTCAATATAATTCAGCAAGAATAAAAGAGCAGAATTTGCGCTATCAATATCCTTTACTTTTGGAAGAAGATCTAGCGACTACTAATTTTGAAAATATTGGTTGGTGGGTGCAACAAGTAAAAGAAATAGATTCACTTAAAAACAGTAAAATAGGAGCAGAAGCTGAAATAGGCTATAGGTTAGAAGATTTTTTGCAGACCTATACAAAAAAGAGGCTTGAGGAATTAAAAACCATGCAGGCGGGAATAGATAGTTTGATCCTTATGTCCATACTGCGAACGGTATTCGATAAAGAAAATCCCGCGGGCTATTTCTCAATAATTTCTTTAAGTGCTCAGGATGGAGATTATTATACAGCTATGTTATATTTAGAAGATCTTCTCAAAACAGGATATGAGAATTTAGAGCAATTGTATGATATCCCTGGAACTTTGGATCTCAAATTGAGTCCTGAATTCAATGAGTTGGTGAAAAAATATTTAGGAGAATCTAAGTATTATAATATTCCAATTGAAAACTAGATACTCGTAGAGGTTTCTTTTTTTAATAAATATCCCAAATAAACCAATAGTCCGCAAGCCACAGCAGCTAATGCTATCATTACATTCCATGTAAAAACATACCCGAATTTGCTAATTAATTGCATTCCTGAGTTATGACCGAAAATATGGCTTATTGAAAATGCAATACTATATAATGCCATATATGAGCCTTGTTTTCCTTTATCTGCTCTAGTTAGTGCGAAAGTATTTGAAAATGGAAATGCAATCATTTCTCCAACGGTCATTAAGATCATGCCTATTAATAATACTCCTACCCATCCAGTAAGGTTTATAGCTACAAAGCTTAATCCTACCAATATCGTCCCTATTATTACATGAAAAATTGCAGTTACTTTTTTATTTTCAAGGTATTTTATCAGGGGCATTTCAAAAAGGAAAATTAAAAAACCATTCATTCCCAATAAAATCCCTATTTCTAATTCTGTGAGTCCGTGCTTTTGTGCATAAAATAAAGGCATGGTGGAAAAATATTGCAGAAATATAAAACCAAATAAAACCATAGCGCCTATAAATATGAGATATGGAAAATCTTTTAGCACTCTCTGCGGATCCAAATTCACCTCTCGTATATTTTCGACTGCTTTCTTAGGGTG
>JAGXIK010000044.1 GCA_024635715.1 Gillisia sp. | reverse complement strand
TCTGTAATCACTTTGCCTTGTGGAAACTGGATCTCTGAAATTAAGAACAGGTTACTATATTCCAAATCGTTATTATTTCTAACATTGATAAACAAATTATAGCTTTGTAAAGTGTCTATGTTTTTAAGAGTAAACGTTAAAACTGAATCTTTATTCCATTGATTAGGAAGACTTTTATATTCGTCGAATACTCGATCTTTATCACAGCCTATAAAAACAGTAGCTAATAATAAAATCAATAAAAAAGATCTAGCCATTATTGGACGGTTTTCCTTTTTTGCGTTTATTTTTTCTTCGTTTCTTTGTATTGTTTGATTTTGGAGTATCAAACCTTGTAAGGCTATCCTGCCCAACAACATTGGTGTAGTCTGTTTTTGATGCTTTTTCAACTTCTACTAAAACTTCATATTCTTCTAAACTAGCAATAGTCTCTTTTGCAATATTTGCTTTCACAATTTTAGAAGCTTGTTCAGCAGTTAATTTATGCCAATTCATCCATTCTCCTTCATAAGCATACCACAATACTCCTTGGAAAATATCTATTTTTTGGCAAACAGCTGTTCCCTTTTTAGTGTAAAGTTTGGTGTCTGTCTTCGGAAAATCTTTAAGCGCATCTAGATAAGTGTCCAACTCATAATTCAAACAACATTTCAATTTCCCACATTGACCCGCTAATTTTTGTGGGTTCAATGATAATTGTTGATATCTGGCTGCGGAAGTATTTACAGATCTAAAATCTGTTAACCATGTAGAACAACATAATTCTCGCCCACAAGATCCAATTCCACCTAATCTGGCTGCTTCCTGACGGAATCCAATTTGACGCATTTCTATACGGGTATTGAATTCTCTAGCAAACTCCTTAATTAGCTGTCGGAAATCCACTCGCTCTTCAGCAGTATAATAGAAAGTGGCTTTAGAACCATCTCCTTGAAATTCTATATCACTAATTTTCATGCGAAGATCTAGCCTAATGGCTATTTCTCTAGCACGAACCTTCATTTTATCTTCTTTATCTCTTGCTTCCTGCCAAACATCTATATCTCTTTGGGAAGCTTTTCTATATATCTTAAGTACTTCTTCACTGTCCTCTTTAACTTTCTTCTTTTTCATTTGAACTCTTACCAATTCCCCGGTAAGTGTTACAACACCAACATCGTGACCCGGAGAAGCTTCCGTAGCTACAACATCTGCAATGCTTAAAGTTAAATTTTCTGGATTATGAAAAAATTCTTTTCTACCATTTTTAAATCGAACCTCAACACAGTTGAATGGCTCTACCCCATTGGGTAAAGACATGTTAGCAAGCCAATCAAAAACAGTTAATTTATTACAACCATCAGAACCACAGGTTCCGTTATTTTTACATCCTTTTGGCTGACCATCTGTCCCGGTCGCGCACGTACTACATCCCATACTATATATCTTGAAAACCCTAACAAAACAAGGCTTGTTGGATTTGGAGTTATTATTAATTCTTAAAAAGTAAATATACCAATATTTATTGGTACCGTCGGATTTCCCTCAGATTACTTAATGCTTGTACTTTAAGACTTCAGACCTTCCTTTTTTAAAGATCTTATTGCTATTTGGTATCCCTTTTCTTAGTGCTTTTTGCTCTTCAAAAGGAAGTGCATTTATATCCTTACACGTTTTAGAACAACATGTATCCATTGTTTTAGAACATTCTTCGCACTGAATAAATAACAAGTGGCAAGCTTCATTTGCGCAGTTCACATGTGTATCGCAAGCTTTTCCACATTGGTGGCAATTGGAAATTACTTCATCTGTTATTCGTTCTCCCCTCCTATGATCGAACACGAAGTTTTTACCCACAAATTTATTTTCTAAAGATAGATTTTCAACTTGTCTAGCATACTCAATAATACCACCTTCTAATTGAAAAACTTTTTTGAAACCTTTGTGTTTATAATATGCACTAGCCTTTTCACATCTAATACCTCCGGTACAATACATTACCAGATTCTTGTCTTCTTTATGCTCTTTTAGATCCTCTTCAATTATAGATAAAGAGTCACGAAAAGTATCCACATCTGGAGTTATAGCGCCTTTAAAATGGCCTATTTCGCTCTCATAATGATTTCGCATATCTACCAAAATGGTATTGGGATCATTTAGAAGTTCATTAAATTTATCAGCATCAACATGCACCCCTTTATTGGTAACATCGAAGCTTTCGTCTTCCAAACCATCTGCAACGATCTTATCTCTAACTTTCACTTTTAGCTTCAGAAAAGATTTTAGATCATGCTCAATTGCAATATTCAATCTTATATTTTCAAGAAAATAAATGCTGTCTAAGAAATCTTTGAATTCATCAAATCTTTTGGCAGGAACAGAAAGCTGTGCATTTATGCCTTCGTGGGCAACATAGATCCTTCCAAGAACCTCCATCGTATCCCAGGCGATAAAAAGATAATTTCTAAATAATTTTGGATTTCCAATTTTGGCGTAGGCGTAAAAAGAAAGTGTTAACCGGTCATCCCCGGCTGCCTCAATAAGAGTAGCTCTTTCCTTTGCGCTTAGTTTATTGTACAGTTGCATGCTATACTAATATTTTAAGTTTAAAGAATAATTTTTACAAAGGTAAAGCTTTAAAGTCAAGCACAAAAAAATGCCTTAAAATTCATTTTTCAAGGCATTTTTTCTGAATGGCTAATTCGTTATTTATTATTTTAAGTTTTTCGATAAAACAATTAAATAACGTCATCCACAATCAATTCTAATATTTCCAACCCCAAGTATAGAAACACTAGAATCAACTCCATTCAAGATTAAACTTATTTTTATAAAACGCATACTAAATTGGTCTTACTATAAATAAGATGCTTATAATGTAAAAAGGTTGCGTGTTAAAATTGTAGTGAAGGAAAACTTGTACTATTTTAGCAGCACGCAAATAAAAAAGAAGAAATGAGCAACGAAAAAGAAAAAGAAGCAAAGTTAAAAGCCTTGAAGCTTACCCTGGATAAGATGGATAAAACTTATGGTAAGGGAACGGTTATGAAAATGAGCGACCAAGCGGTTTCAGATGTAGAAGCTATTTCCACAGGATCTTTAGGTCTTAATGTTGCTTTAGGTGTTGGCGGATATCCAAGAGGAAGAGTGATCGAGATTTACGGACCAGAATCCTCAGGGAAAACCACGCTTACCCTTCATGCTATAGCAGAAGCCCAAAAAGCTGGCGGAATTGCTGCATTTATTGATGCTGAACATGCTTTTGATAGAACTTATGCCGGGAATCTTGGTGTAGATATTGAAAATTTAATTATCTCACAACCAGATAATGGAGAACAAGCCTTAGAAATTACTGATAATTTGATTCGCTCTGGTGCTATAGATATTATTGTAATAGATTCTGTTGCTGCACTTACTCCTAAAAGTGAGATTGAAGGAGAAATGGGAGATTCTAAGATGGGATTACATGCAAGACTAATGTCCCAAGCACTTAGAAAGCTTACTGCGAGCATAAGCAAAACCAACTGTACTGTTATATTTATTAACCAACTAAGAGAGAAGATTGGAGTAATGTTCGGAAATCCGGAAACAACTACTGGTGGAAATGCTCTTAAATTTTATGCTTCTGTGAGGTTGGATATTAGAAGATCTACTCAAATAAAAGACAGTAACAGCAACGTATTGGGTAATAAAACTCGTGTAAAGGTTGTGAAGAACAAAGTTGCGCCACCTTTTAGAATGGCAGAGTTTGATATTATGTACGGAGAGGGGATTTCTAAAATTGGAGAAATTATAGACATTGGCGTAGATTATGAGATCATTAAAAAAAGTGGGTCATGGTTTAGTTATGAAGACACAAAGCTAGGACAGGGTAGAGATGCGGTTAAAGCAATTCTTAAAGACAATCCAGATCTAATGGATGAATTGGAAGAAAAAATTACAAAGGCAATTAAAATTGCTAAGGAGCAATAAGCTGCACTTTTAAAGACTTTTTAAAAAAAACCCGCAATTGCGGGTTTTTTTTATGTTTATACGCAACCCTTTAGTTAAAAACGCATCTGTAAATTATAGAACCTGTAAGGTTTGATGGTTATTGAAATGAAAAAACTACTATTGTCGACATTTGTTACTTGCCTAATATTAGGTTGTTCAAAAGATGATGGTGAATCTTTAAATCAAGAATTAGCTCCAACAGTATCTATAAACATCCCAGATAGTTTAAAAACTGGGCAAGCTTACGAGTTTGATGTTCTTTATAAAAAAACTACTAATTGTCATTATTTTTCGGGCTTTGACGTCTCTAAAAATGAGAACACAATTGTAGTTGGTGTTGTAAACAATTATAGATCAGCCAATAATAATTGTAGTACAAACGGTAATTTACAGGAAACAGCAAAATTAAATTTTGTTGTAGAACGGGAGGATTTTTATATCTTTAGGTTCTGGCAGGGAAAATCTTCAGTAGGTGAAGACATGTTTTTAACAAAAGAGGTTCCCATTATCCCGTCAGATCTTTAAATATTAACAAAATTACCCCAACTATTGAGTTTAGAAAAACTCATACATAACTGTAAAAAACAGGATATAAAAGCACAGGAGCAATTGTATAGGCTATACGCCAATAAATTGTTTTCTGTTTGCTTAAAATATTCTAATAGCTATCAGCAGGCCGAAGATAACCTGCAGGATGGCTTTATTATAATATTTAATAAAATCAAACAGTACCAAGATAAAGGTTCTTTTGAAGGTTGGATGAAGCGTGTAATGATTAATAACACACTTCAGAAATATAGAAAACAGACGGTTTTTGAAATTGTTAATGAAGAACATTTAAAAGAACCAGAAGTAGAAATTGATGATGAATTAGTTTCCGTAGATTATTTATTAAAGATCATACAAGAATTGCCTGATAGATATAGGCAGGTATTTAATTTTTATGCATTAGATGGATATTCGCACAAAGAGATAGCAGAAATGATGCAAATCTCTGTAGGTACATCTAAATCTAATTTGGCAAGAGCACGAATTATATTAAAAGAAAAGATTGAAGCCAGTCAAGTTATGCCTGTTGCTCAGTATTATTAAGAATGGAAGAAAAAAAACACATAGATAGAGTTTTTCAGGAGAAATTTAAGGATTTCGAAGCGACTCCGCGCGATGTGGTGTGGGAGAATATCTCCTCACGATTAAATGAAAATAAAAGAAAGAATCGAGTTTTACCTCTATGGTATAAAATAGCAGGGATTGCCGCATTACTTGCCTTATTTATAAATTATACCAGTGGTCTATTCAAGAATCCCGCTACCAATTCTCCAACAATATCTACGCTGGTTAATGACGACGCTCTAAACATTAGTTTGTCCTCTCAGCAATACACCCAAAACATGATAAGGTCTTCCATCATACTTAAGGCCCTCATACAGGACACAAACAAAAAAGAAGCAGACGAGATTACAGGGAATATACTTAAGGGCTCCAATACTGAAGGGAATCAAAGAAATACAAAAGTGATTTCTATGGTTACAAGCGATAAGTATACTTTTAGCGATTATAATACTTCTGTTGTAAGCACTGATCCTAAAGAAAATAAAGAAAGTAAAACTTCCTTGGAGAACAAAAAAGATCTTCCAATTCCATCCTTAATACCTGAAGAGATCTCTTTAGTGGAAAATACACTTTCACCAAAAAAACTTCGAGTTTCCACCATGGCAGCGCCAATTTATTACGATAATTTTGGAACCGGCACTTCTATAGATTCGCAATTTGAAAACAACGCGAGTAGTGGTGAGATATCAATCTCTTACGGAATCAACTTAGCATATCAAATTTCAGAAAAAATAAAAATTAGATCTGGAGTTAGCAAAGTTGACCTTAGCTATAACACAAAAAATATAGCCTTTACAGCAGCGGTGAATCCTACAGAATTAAGCAGTATAAATTATTCTGAAGGAAATGTTCCTAATTTTAAAATAGAGAACAGGACTGTTCGGCAGTTTAGTAATTTGAGTGCTTCTGCTGAATTTAATCGGGCTAGCTTAGCTTCACCAACGGCTGGTTATTTAAACCAAAAATTAGGTTTTATTGAAGTTCCTCTGGAAATAGAATATGTTATTATAGACAAAAAGATAGGTTTGAATATTATTGGTGGGGGTAGTACCTTATTCCTTAATGATAACATGATCTCCTTGAATTCTACAGATTTTTCTACAAATCTTGGAGAAGCAAATAACTTGAATAATATAAGTTTTACTACCAATCTTGGAGTTGGATTAGATTATAATATTTCTCCGCAATTTCAATTGAACTTAGAACCAATTTTCAAGTATCAACTAAATACGTTTACTCAAACTACAGGAAATGTAAATCCTTATTATTTTGGAGTGTATTCTGGGTTTAGCTTCAAATTCTAAGAACTAAGCTATAAGGACGGATTTCTTAATTCGTTTAAAATAACATCGTAAACCTCTTTTTTTAATTCCCTTTTTTCCTCTTGTCTCCGGTTAACTGTAGGAATTATTTCATGCACTTTGGCTCTCATAATTCCTGGACTTCCAGAAAAGAACGTGTAAGAAAATCGTCTTTTATTGTCATGAAATGTAATAGGTACAATAGGAATTTGATGATCTATAGCCAATCTAAAAGCGCCATCTTTAAAGGCAACCAACTCCCTAGCTTTATCATCTGGCACGCCTCCTTCTGGGAATATACATATACTATTCCCTTGATTTAATCTTCGTTGTGCCTCCTTGAACACTCTCAATTTACTTTGCTGATTTCCTCTATCTACAACAATGCATGTGCGTTTATAAAAGAATCCAAATAATGGAATTTTAGTGAGCTCTTTCTTTCCAACGAAAATAAAAGGATGATCTATTACCGCCAACATCATCATGATATCTATTATAGATGTATGATTGGCAACAAACATATAGCTATTGCCTTTAATTAAATTAGCAGCATTCAATTTCTTCGGAATAAAACCCATTCCATACAAAATACTCTTCGCCCAGATTCGGGTGCAATAGAAATATTGAGAGTAAAATTTTTCAGAAGACGAAAAAACCAATAAAAAAGGGAGCATCACAATTATAGGAAGCCCCATAAGAATATAGAACCAGATTCTCCACAATGCAATTAAACCAGCTTTTAATATGTTCATAGTTGCCAAAAATACTAAAATGAATTAAGCGAATTCAACAAAAGAAGTACCTTTGTGAAAATTTAAAAAATTCCATGGCAAGAATACTTACCGGCGTACAAAGTACGGGAACTCCGCACTTAGGAAATTTACTTGGAGCAATAATTCCAGCGATAGAAATGGCCAATAAGCCTGAAAATGAATCGTTTTTGTTTATTGCGAACCTGCATTCGCTTACCCAAATTAAAGATGCAGCACTACTTAAAGAAAATACGTATTCTACCGCAGCAACTTGGCTAGCCTTTGGTTTGGATATTGAAAAGACTGTTTTTTATAGACAAAGTGATATCCCGCAGGTAACTGAGCTTTCATGGTATTTAAGTTGCTTTTTTCCTTACCAGCGATTAACGCTTGCGCATTCTTTCAAAGACAAAGCAGATAGGTTAGAAGATGTGAATTCTGGTTTGTTCTCTTATCCAATGCTAATGGCAGCAGATATTCTTTTATATGATGCTGAAATTGTGCCGGTTGGAAAAGATCAATTGCAACATATAGAAATGACTAGAGATGTTGCTTCCAGATTTCATGCACAAATGGGTGAAACTTTTGTAATACCAGAAGCCAAAGTAGAAGAACATTCTATGTACATTCCCGGAACAGATGGTGCTAAGATGAGTAAATCCAAGAATAATGTGATCAACTTATTCCAGACAGATAAAAAACTGAGGAAACAGATCATGGGTATCGAAACAGATAGTACTCCTATGGAGGCCCCGAAGGATCCAGACACTTGTAATGTATTCTCAATCTTCAAATTATTGGGAGACAAAACCCAAGTAGAAGAATTGAGGCAAAAATACTTAGCTGGGAATTTTGGATATGGTCATGCGAAGCAAGCCCTATATGAACTAATAATTGATAAGTATTCCACAGAACGTGAAAAATATACTTATTACATGAATAATTTATCTGAAATAGACGCTGCTTTAGAAAAAGGAGCTGCGAAAGCTACAGAAGTAGCGAACACAGTCCTAGCAAAAGTAAGAACCAAATTAGGATATTAAATAACCTCGAATAACTTTCCAGGAAGTGGGCGAATAGCCCCTTTTAATTCCATTTCCAACAAAATGCCCGCTGCCTTATAAGTGGGCATTTTGCAATTTAAAGCAATATGATCTAATTGTTGCTTTCCTGCATCTTGTAAAAAATCATATATCAACTGCTCCTGAGCTTCCAACTCTACAAATAATTGTTTTTGCACAGCAGCTGTTTTATTTTGATCTCCCCAATTTAAGATATAAATGAGATCTGCCGCAGAAGTTAACACATGGGCATTTTGAGATTTAATTAAATTGAGACATCCAGAGCTTTGCGAGTCTGTTGGTCTTCCAGGAACTGCAAAAACCTCCCTGTCATAAGAATTAGCGATATCTGCGGTCACTAACGAGCCTCCTTTAGCTGCACTTTCAATAACTACCGTTGCCTCGCTTAATCCCGCTATAATTCTGTTTCGTTTTAAAAAATTATTCCTGTCAAAATTATCTGAACTCCAAAAATCAGTGTAAAAACCGCCATTCTCTTCTAAAGCAGCACGATACTTAGCATGTGTTTTTGGATATATTTGATCAAAACCATGGGCTAAACACCCGATGGTTTGCAGGCCATTTTTTAAAGCAGCTTTATGCGCGGTGATATCTACACCATATGCAAAGCCAGAAACTATAACCGGATCTAGTATAGCTAGTTCCTCAATGAGCTTTTCACAAAAAATAGTTCCAGAAGAAGTGATCTTTCTGGTACCTACTATACTTAGGATTCTCTTCTTGTTTAGATCTATATTTCCCTTTGAAAATAGCAAGATCGGGCCATCATTACAATGTTTAAGTTTTTCGGGATAATCAAGATCTTGATAATAATGAATGTTTATATCGTTTCCCTTTATAAATTTCAATTCAGATTCTGCCAGTCTAAATCTGTCAGCATCAAAAAGACCTTGTAGCTTGATCTTTCCAATCCCGTCAATTTTCAATAAATTTTCTTTCTTCGTACTAAAAATTGCTTCCGCAGAGCCAAAATGTCTGATCAGTTTTTTAGCTGTACTGTCTCCAAGGTTTGGAGCGCTTTGTAATGCTAAGGTTGAAAGTAATTCAGAATCAGTCATAAAGAGAAAATTGCACTTATTTTTATTTTGTTGAATTTAAATTAATAATACGTTATTTAACTGATATGCAATTGTTTCTGAAGAAATATCCAATAAAAAGATTTGTTAATAAGATATCTTTGGCTATTTTTAGAGTATCACATAAATCCTTATTTTTGTTTTGATGACTATAGCGACCTACATTTCCGATTTACTTTACAGATACGAGTGCGTAATTTTGCCTGGATTCGGTGCCTTTTTATCTCAAAAGGTTTCTGCTGAATTCAATGAAAAACAGCAAAATTTCTATCCTCCAAAAAAGCAACTTTCTTTTAACGCCCAGTTAAAGAAAAATGATGGCTTGTTAGCCAACTATATTGCCGAAGTAGAAAACTTAGGGTATAGACAGGCTGTCTATAAAATTGAAGAATATGTACAACAGCTTCAATTTCAGCTAGAAAACAACAAGAATTATACAATTAAAAATATAGGAACTTTTGAAGTTTCTGGTGAAGGAAAATTGCAATTTGAGCCGTTAACTACCACTAACTTTTTAGCTGATTCTTTTGGTTTATCTTCAATACCGGCACTTTCTGTATCTAGAGAAGAGCTTAAAAAACAAGTTGAAGAATTAGAGGAAAAAGCACCTATTTTATTTACTCCTGAAAGAAGAAGTAAAACTCCTTATTTAAAATATGCTGCTATTGGATTATTAGCATTGGGATTAAGCGGATTTACAGGTTTGAAATTATAT
Organism: Gillisia sp.; assembly: GCA_024635715.1. GTDB lineage: Bacteria > Bacteroidota > Bacteroidia > Flavobacteriales > Flavobacteriaceae > Gillisia. Next base: position 4,268 of record JAGXIK010000044.1, on the reverse strand, counting down.
AGCAATCAAGTAAGCAATCACAATATTGCAGAGCAACAAGCTGCAGAATCTCAACTTCAGCAAAAAATACAGCAAGCAACTTTTATTATAGATAATCCTCTGCCGGAAATCACCTTTACGGTAACCAACCAAAGTGGAAATTATCATATTGTTGCCGGAGCCTTCCGCGTGGAAGAAAATGCGCATCAAAAAGTAACAGAATTGCGTGCAGAAGGTCATAAAGCAAGATACATTGGGGAAAACAAATATGGTTTGCACCAAGTAGTTTACAGTAGTTATCTAACAAGGAGAGATGCTATAAATGCACTTTATAAAGTTCAAAAAACCAATTCAGGATCTTGGTTACTAGTTCAAGAACTTTAAGAATCTATTAACTTGTTTAGACTAGATTAGGGCTGTACCTTTGGCCAAAATTGGCGTAATGCAAGCAAAAAACCCAAAAGATTCCAGAACTATTCTTACAGACTTGGTACTTCCAAGTGAAACCAATCCCTTAAATAATCTTTTTGGAGGGGAACTTTTAGCACGTATGGATAGAGCTGCCAGTATTGCCGCTCGTAGACATAGCCGCAGAATTGTGGTTACTGCATCTGTAAACAATGTTGCCTTTAATAAAGCAATTCCGCTAGGAAGTGTTGTAACAGTAGAAGCTGCTGTTTCCAGAGCTTTTAAGAGTTCTATGGAGATCTTTATAGATGTATGGGTGGAGGATCGTGAAAGCGGAAAACGCTCTAGAGCCAATGAAGCTATTTATACTTTTGTAGCTGTAGATGAAACAGGAACTCCTGTAAATGTACCCGAATTAACTCCTGAAACTGAACTTGAAACAGAACGATATGAAGCTGCTTTGAGAAGAAAACAACTAAGCCTTGTTTTAGCAGGTAAGATGAAACCTAAAGATGCTACAGAGCTAAAAGCTTTGTTTGAGTAAGATCCTATAAATTTATTTCAGTTTTTTTATTTAAAAGCAATTCTTGAAATTTTTCAGGGTTTTCTGGATATTCATGGATTTCATCAAACTTATTATACTTAATGGAAACATAGAGTTTAGGCCTCCCATTTAGAATCTGGATCCATTTTTTATTTTCCAATATTTCCACTCTCCTTATCCGGTTTGTAGGAATAATTTTATTGCTGAAGATTTTTTCTACTATTAATTTCTCCGCCGTAATTTTATATTTAGCTCTAGAATTATAAATGAGTGGTAGTAAATAGAACATAAAAGGATATAGAAAATAAAAATGCCAATGCTCATCATTTAATGCCATATAAAAAAGAATAGGCGTAAACAATGAGAACATTATTAGTGCATTGTAACCATAGTTAGCTTTAAATACTATCATGCTACATTCTTAATATCCAATCTGCAGGATTCATCTTTGTTGTATTCTTATAGATCAAGAAGTGTAATGTGGTTTTTCCAGAACTGCTACTTGTGGCGACCTCCCCGATATCTTGCCCTAAAGAAACCACATCTCCTTTGGAAACATACACATTAGAAAGGTTGTTATATATCGTTATATAATCTCCATGGCGCACCATTACAGCCTTATTTGCGCCTTTTACAGCCTGCACTTCACTAACTGTTCCGCCAAATACCGCCCTTGCCTTCGCGCTTTTATCTGTTTCTATACGAACTCCATTACTTTCTATAGTAGTAGATTTAACTATTGGATGTTGCTGTGTTCCATATCGCATAGTAACCACACCAGAACGCACTGGCCACGGTAACTTTCCTTTGTTACTCTCAAAATTAGCTGCCAGAGCTCTTGCTTCCGGAGTAAGTTCATATACGTCTCGAGAACTAGAACCACTTTCCTTATTCGCTTTTGCAATAGAGGCTCGTATAATCTCGTCTATTTGCCTATCTATAGCATTTATTTCTTGTTGCTTTTTCTTTATTTGGGAAGCAAATACACCTTCTTTACTACGAATACTTTTAATAAGTACTTGTTGCGATTTTCTGTTTTTTTCTAGTTGCGCTCTAGTTGCTCTGTTCTCTACAACTAGTTTTTCCTTTACTTTCTTTTGATCCAGTAAGTTTGTATTAAGCACCTGTAATTCTTCAGATTTTAGTTTTATCTCATTCCCTTGTTTCCTCCTATAATTGGCATACTGCTTCATATATTGCAATCTCTTATAGGCTTGCAGAAAATTCTGGGAAGATAATAGAAACATGATCCTACTCTGCTGCGATTTGCTTTTATAAGATTTTTTGATCATTTTACCATAATCCTCTTTCAAACTCTCCAATTCCTTCCGTAGTGTCTGAATTTTATTGGTATTAGAGCTTATATCGCGGGTAAGAATATTAGCTTGCTGATTGGTAACTTTAATCAAATTCTCTGTTGTACGAATCTGTCTATCCAGATCTTCAACTTCCGTAAGTACAGATTTCTCCTTTTTCTTATTGGAAGATCGCAAACTATTTATCTTTTGGATCTCCTCACGCAGTTCTATTCTGCGCTCTTCTAGACTCTCACGAGTATCCTGAGAATAAACTTTAGCACATCCAATTAAAAGGAATGCAATTACAAAAATATGTTTGGAGTAGTTGTGTAACTTCATTATTCTATCTGAATTTCATCGTAACCGGAAGGGATATCAAAAGGAAAACTAACCGATTCATTAAAAGTAACCGATCTATAGGCAATATCTACCTGAGTGCCTTTTCCCTCACTATTAGCTACAATCTTAATTTCTTCAGGAAAATTCTGATTATTAACTTTCTGATATTTTGGATACGTAACCGTTACGTTCCTGTTTTCTTTTTCTTGGGCTAATTGCTGTGCAAGCACCTTATAATTTTTAGCATCTAATAAGAATAGCTTTTTTACCAATTCTAAAGTGTTCGATGGGACTAATTGATAACCTTGGGTAGATTCTGTTAATACATATTTATCTTCTCTAAGGTCATAGATCGCTTGGCCTATTAATAGGTTCTGAAGTTTTTTAAAATCCAATGGAGTTCCCAACCATTTACTTACCAAAGCATAATCTCCATCAAAATACGTCTTCCCTATTTTCTCATAATAACTCACCCTGTCTGGAGTGATTAAAACCTTTGCCAAAGGAATTCCCAATAGCTGTGCACTCATCCAAATTGCACTGTCTTTTTGCATTCTAAAACTCACCGTAACAGATTGTGAGCGCTCATCATCCTGATAATGCAATCTTAGCCTGCTATTTAAAGTTTTAAAGTCTGGTTCATTGCTATAATGCATGGCAACAACCTTTTTAACCGCTGCATCCTCTATAACCAATGCTTTCTTTTTACTTCCACATCCAATCAATAAAAGGGAAACGAGTGTTAGGGTAAATATCTTCTTGATCATTTAGTTTTCTGTTTTTTTAATTGAATTTGCCTTTTCTTTAAATTCAGAGGCTTTAGATGAATTTCCTAATCCAGAATAGGCAACCGACAATTGCTCATAAAAATCACGTTCCATATCCATATCATCTATTAAATAATCCAGGCCAAATGTAAGTATTTCTTGTGCTTGGTTGTACTTCTTTAAATTATTTAAAGCGGCTCCTTTTATAAGGTATAATAAGGTTTGTGCAGGAAACACCTCCAATCCTGAACTGCTTAATTTTAAAGCATCCTCGAATTTCAATAGATCTAGCTGAAGCAATAATGTATTTCTAAGCAATTCATAATTATCAAGGTTTTCTCCTATTCCCATTTCAAAAAAAGCAAGTGCCTGTACTTTTTCTTTTTTCTGAAGAAAATAATCTCCAAACTTCTGAAAGATCTCAGGGGTGTTCTCTTTTTCTGAAAATAAAGCAGCTACCTGTTTTAACTCTTCTTCATACTTCGGATTTTCATTTACAAACAATAAAAAATCGTTCAATACCTTAAATTTTGAGGCAGCATCAATCTCTTCAGATTGCAACACTAACCTCATAGAGCTTAACGCATCTTCAGTTCTATTCTTATTCAAATAAAACTTATAAAGTGCTAGATGTACCACTTTTGAAGTGGGAAAGAGTTGTTGCATTTTCTGCGCTGCCTCGAAAGCCTCTTTTTCTAATCCTTCATCGCTGTAAACAAAGATAAGATTGAGATAATTCATCTCATTTTCAGGATTCAAAGCAATAGATTCCTGTAAAGTCTTTATTTGTGCCGTAGTATTATTGGTAAGCGCATAAATTTGTTGTCTTAGGCTATTCCTATATTCTGTAACACCAAGCTCGGCATCTAACTGATTTAATAAGGCGATCAATTTATCGAACTGCTGAAGTTCAAAATACATCTTTGCTAAATC
>JAGXIK010000211.1 GCA_024635715.1 Gillisia sp. | reverse complement strand
GTATTTATCCAATCCCAAGCTTCCGCATGCCATAACAACACATCTTTATAGCCTTTATCTTTTATGAATTCTAAGTATTCTCCATTGGTGACCAATTTATTAGAGATCTCATATTGATTTAAATATACTTTATGCCTACCTATTTCATTGTCATAGAAGAAAGAATCTCCCTCATGGCCTATTTCATAAACACCTTCTGGAATAGTTAACCATTCTTGCTGAAATTCCTGTATAGAATTTTCTTTAAAATTATCCTGATAAGTAGGTAATAAAGGATTGTTTCCCAGAATGTATTTAATATCTGTAAGCAATAATTCTTGATGTTGCTTTTCGTGATGGCAACCTATTTCCATCACATTTAAAAGCTCTTCTGAAAAGTTTGTAGAATTATTAAAAAGATCTGAAATAGCTTTGGTCACATAAGAACGGTATTCATAAATCCAGGCTACTGTTGGGCGAGATAAATTCCCCCTATCTGTTCTTACCACTTTCTCCCCTACACTTTCGTAATAACTATTAAAAACGAAGGCTGAATTTTCATCAAACAACTTATAATCCTTCTGATATTTCTTAAGAACAAATTCCTCAAAAAACCAGGTAGTATGGCCTAAATGCCATTTTGGAGGAGACACATCCACCACTGGTTGCACCACATAATCTTCAATTTCCAAGGGAGCACAAATAATTTCGGTTTGCGTTCTTGTTTCAGTAAAAAGTTGAAATAAATTTTCTTTTGAGATCATAGGTCAGATGGTAACATAAGGCTACCATCCAAAGTTACAATTTTTTGGGACTGGGTGAAATCAACCTGAGTTAAGGAGAAGTTAAAGTCAAATGCCTCATAGCGCAAGGATGAGAGATAAATTGCAAAAAAAAACAATTTGCAAGCTAAGCTGATGTTTTTAATCAAGAACCTCGGGGCAAGCCCACGAGTTATGAATTGGAAAATACTTTTAAAAATTCGAGGCAAGCCTCGGGGAATTAAACCCTCAATGAGGGATTAAATAAGCTCGAAGAGCTACTAAAAATTAAACGGCATCTTATATTTAACCTCGATTTTTTTTCCTCCTCTATGCCCAGGTTTCATAACAGGGAATAATTTGGTGATACGTACAGCCTCTTGATTCACCAATTCCTCAGAACCTTCAGCAGAAACTTTGCATACTTTTCCGTTTTCATCTATATAAAAAGTGATTACAGATTTTCCTCTAACGATCTTTCCGTTAGCGTCCTTTGGATATTTAAAGTTAGTTTTAACATGCTTGGCAAGTTGCTTATTAAAGCAATCCCCTGCAGAAAGTTCACTCTTCTCACAGCCAGGCCAAACCGGACCAATCTCTTTCATAGTGATAGTGTTTCCTTTAACTGTGACCCCCTCCTGGGCTTGGGAAGCTGTTGTAAACAAAATTAATGCGGCAATAAAAAGTAAATTTTTCATAAGTAGGTATTTTTAAATCTGAGTAACAAGCGTCTGAACTTTTTGGACAGGCCTCGATAAATTAAACCATCGATGAGGTTAAACCGCAACTTTTCCTTTTATATGCGGATGCGGTTCGTAATTTTCAAGGCTGAAATCTTCAAACTTGAAATCAAAAATATCTGTCACTTCGGGATTGATCCTAATTTGGGGTAAGGCTCTTAGATCCCTGCTTAACTGAAGTTCCAGCTGCTCGATATGATTATTATAAATATGAGCGTCACCAAAGGTATGAATAAAATCCCCGGCTTGGTAACCACAGACTTGTGCCACCATCATTGTAAATAAAGCATAGGAGGCAATATTAAAAGGAACACCAAGAAAAATATCGGCACTGCGCTGATAAAGCTGACAAGATAATTTGCCATCGGCTACATAAAATTGAAAAAATGCATGACAGGGTGGTAAGGCTGCTTTCCCATTAGCAACATTTTCTGAAAAAGATTTAGATGTGTCTGGCAAAACCGAAGGATTCCAGGCAGAAACTAACATTCTTCGGCTATTCGGATTATTTTTTAAAGTAGCTATTAATTCCTTGATCTGGTCTATATCTTCACTATTCCAGTTCCTCCATTGATGACCGTACACTGGTCCAAGATCTCCATTTTCATCGGCCCAATCATTCCATATTCGTACTCCATTTTCTTGAAGATACTCAATATTGGTATCCCCATTTAAGAACCAAAGCAATTCATAAATAATAGATTTTAGGTGGAGCTTCTTGGTTGTCACCATTGGAAATCCTTCACTTAGGTCAAACCGCATTTGGTATCCAAACACGCTTTTTGTACCTGTTCCTGTTCTATCTCCTTTTTGAGTTCCGTTTTCTAAAACATGTTTTACCAAGTCGTGATATTGTTGCATAATCTACACCTTTTAAGATCTGCCTAAATTACTGAATTGAAAAGATTTTAGATTTTAGATTTTCTATTGAATTATAAATAGTTATTAACGTCAATATCAAAACTGCTAATAAGTCTTGCAAATATAATTTCTAAACTTTAGTTAATTAAAAAAGTATAAACTAGGGCTGAGGACTGTACTATAGGGACCGCCCTTTTTATATGATTTAAAATCGATTTTGAAACCCTTACTCCTTTCGTGAAAACACTTTTTTTTAGTAGTGGATAAGAATAAATAATTAAAGATAAGTAGTAATATTATAAGCTAATCCTCTTCAGATTTCTTGGCATGATGATCAGCGTGATATGCTCCCCTTTCTCCCATTGGTTTTTGCTCGCCCACCGTTGTATCATACATAGTTTGATGTTCTATTTCCGAATTTATTTCAGCACCCATCAATACGATAAAAGCGGTTAGAAATAACCATAGCATGAGAATAATCACCGCAGCAAAACTACCATAGAGATCATCGTAACTACCAAAGTTTTTAACGTACCATGAAAATAATAAGGAGCCTGCAAGCCAGAATATAGTCCCTAAGACAGCGCCTGGACTAACCCACGCAAATTTTGGGTTAGAGCGGTTCGGCGCAATTATATAAACCACACTTAAACTTAAAATAAGAATAATGCCAAGAACTACCCACCTGGACCACGCCAGAATATCCTCTATTTGCTTTGGCAATCCCACTTTTTCAATTAGAATTGGAAAGAAGATTATAAACAATAAACTAATCAATCCTAATACCACTGCTCCTAGAGTAAAGATTAGCGTAATAAGGTTCTTTTTGATAATGTTCCTTTGATCCAACTGATTATAAGCAATATTTACCCCTTCAAAAAGAGCGTTGGTTCCTCTATTGGCACTCCATAAACTTATTGCTATACTAACCGTTAATCCCCAACCAATTTCTTTTTTCGATTGTTCCAATACAGGTTGCAGAATATCGGTTATAATTCCAAAGGCCTGATCGGGCAAGATTGTGCTTAGTCTTGATATTTGTTCCTGAATTTGTGAAGGTTCTAAAACTAAGCTATAAACTGAAATGGCTGCAACAATAGTTGGAAATAATGCCAAAAAGAAATAAAAACCTACACCGGCAGATACAATTTGAACATGATCTGTCTTTATCTCAGAAAAAACCCTTTTACCAATATCAATCCAGCCAGCAAAGGGAATGTGATGCGGTTTTTCAGCTTCATATCCTCGGTTTTTTACTTTCTTCTCCTTTTTTTCCATAGTTATAGGTATTTATACTGAATCGGTAAATCCAATTACAAAACAACATGGTTTAAGATAAAAATAATACTACTATAAAGAAGATGAAATTATAAATTTTTCTAAAAACTTACTGTGATTTATCATTTTAGCCAATGATCATCCCGGCAATAGTTGCCGATAAAAGAGATGCTATGGTTCCACCTAATAAGGCTTTCATACCAAATTCTGAAAGCACCTTTCGCTGTCCTGGAGCTAAAGATCCAATTCCTCCAATTTGAATTCCAATGGAAGCAAAATTAGCAAATCCACAAAGCATATAGGTAGCCATGATTACCGATTTTTCATAGTTTAAACTTAAGGCATTCATTGGATTCTTAAGATCTGCTAACTGTATATAACCTACAAATTCACTTGCCGCAAGCTTAATCCCAAGCAATTGCCCCATTAGCATCATATCTTCCTTTGCAACCCCTATAAGCCACATTAATGGAGCGAAAATGGTTCCAAGTATGGATTCTAAAGAGAACTTATCATAAGGAGTGTAATCTGCCATTACCGAGTTAAGGGTAGTAATTCCCCCAATCCAACCTAGCAGGTAGTTTATCATAGCTATAAAAGCAATAAACACCAGTAACATAGCAGCCACGTTTGCAGCGAGCTTAAGACCTTCTGTAGTTCCATTTGCAATTGCATCTAATATATTAGATCCAATTTTTTCTGAAGAAACCTCAACATTGGTATTAATAGCCTCTATTTGTGGGTATAATATCTTAGAAATAACAATTGCACCTGGAGCTGCCATTACAGAAGCTGCTAACAAGTGTTTTGCGAATTGCAACCTAAGTTCTGGATCATCACCACCCAAAAAGCCTATATAAGCTGCTAGTACTCCACCGGCTACGGTAGCCATACCTCCAATCATTACCAATAGCATTTCAGAACGGTTCATACGTTCTAAATAAGCTTTGATCATTAAAGGAGCTTCGGTTTGTCCTAAAAAGATGTTCCCGGCAACACTCAAACTTTCAGCTCCGGAAATTCCCATAATTTTAGTTAGAACCTTTGCCATTCCTTTTACTACAATTTGAATAACTCCTAGGTAAAACAATACTGAAGTTAATGCCGAAAAGAATATGATAGTTGGTAATACCTGAAATAAAAATATAAATCCAAAACTATCTATATCCATCATTCCACCTAATAAGAACTCACTTCCAGCTCTTGTAAAGTCAAGAATCAACACAAAGATCCCACCAACAAATTCGAATATGTTTTTTACAAAGGTTATTTTTAAAACTCCAATTGCCAGTAACATCTGTGCTCCTAATCCAATAAGAACGGTCTTCCAGTTAATAGATCTTCTACTACTACTAAATAAGAAAGCAATTAGCAATAGCGAAGCCATTCCTAAAAGACCTCTAGAAACACTTTTAAAAGAGATCCCAGCACTAGGAATCATTTGTTTATCTGTACCAACAGGGATAACCTCTTCTATTAATAAAGGGGTTTCACTAAATGTATAAGTGTTTGAGTTATCAGATAACTTAAGAGTGCCTTCAGTTAATTCAGCTATTCGAAATTTCTTTATAGAATCTCCGGCAGGCTGATTATAAAAGAATACCAAAAGATTATTTTGGTATAGATAATCTCCTTGCGCTTTTATTTCATCATCAGAATTAATGGTAAAACGGCCATCTTCGAGGGTCATTTTATCTTCAGATGCAAACCCAGAAAGAGTTTGAGTACTATCTTTTACAGACTGAAAAGTCCAGGATTTTGAAATTGTTTGGGAATGGGCGGTAATAATTCCGAATAAAACAAAGAACAGGCAACACCAGTAT
>JAGXIK010000210.1 GCA_024635715.1 Gillisia sp. | reverse complement strand
TTTAGGAGTAATCCAGACCTGATTTCTATGAAAAACTTTCTTTTAATGTTGATAGCTGTTATTATAACAACTACTTCAACCCATGCCCAAGTTTTAAGCAACAAACAACAGCAATACACCGAAGCAGATTCCTTAAGAGGTTCTTTAAGAGCAGAACGTGCATACGATGTGTTGAAATATCATTTGCAAGTACAGATTGATCCAGAAGAACGATTTATCTCTGGTTTTAATACCATCACTTTTAAAACTGAAGAAGATTTGCCTATCATGCAAATAGACCTATTTGAGAACATGAAGATAGATTCCATTATTCATGGAGCCGAAAAATTGGGATATAAGAGGAAATTCAATGCTGTCTTTGTGGAATTTGAAGAAGCCTTAAAATCTGATGCAACTGACTCTATTCAGGTATTTTATTCTGGAAATCCCATAGTTGCAAAAAATGCTCCTTGGGATGGTGGCTTCGTATTTAAGAAAGATGAAGAAGGAAATCCGTGGATCGCAGTTGCAGTTCAAGGAACCGGCGCAAGCCTCTGGTATCCAAATAAGGATCATCAGAGTGATGAGCCAGAAGAAGCACTTATAGAAATTGCTGTTCCAAATGGGCTTACCAATGTTTCTAATGGAAGGTTAATAGGCAAAAATGATCTTGGAAATGGATATACTCGATGGAGTTACGAGGTGAGTAATCCAATAAACAATTATGACATCGTTTTTAACATCGCAAATTATGTTCATTTTCAGGATACGTATGAGGATCTGGATCTAGATTATTATGTCTTGCCTTATAACCTTGAAAAAGCTAAAAAACAATTCGCAGAGGTAAAACCGATGATGGAATGCTTCTATGAAAAATTTGGAGAATATCCTTTCAAGGAAGATGGCTATAAATTAGTTGAAACCCCTTACTTAGGAATGGAGCACCAGAGTGCTGTAGCTTATGGAAACTATTATAAAATGGGCTATTTAGGCCGCGATCTTTCTGGAACTGGGATAGGTTTAAAATGGGATTTTATAATTATCCACGAATCTGGACACGAGTGGTTTGGAAATAGTATCACTGCCAATGATATTGCAGATATGTGGATCCATGAAGGTTTCACCACCTACTCTGAGGCTGTTTACGTAGAATGTAGATGGGGAAAAGAAGATGCTTTAAAATATTTGGAAGGACTTAGAAAAAACATCGGCAATAAAGCTCCAATAATTGGGGATTATGGGGTAAATAGTGAAGGCTCTGGTGATATGTATCCTAAAGGCGCTAATTTATTAAACACCTTAAGAAGCATCTATAATAACGATGAACTTTGGTGGAAAACCTTAAAAGATTACACACTATCTTTTAAGCATAAAACAATAGACACAAAAACAGTTGAGAATTTCTTTAATACTCCAGTAGAAACAGACCTTCAGCCTATTTTCGATCAATATCTTAGATATTCTGCAATTCCAGTATTAGAATTTAAGGAGACAGGAAAAAGAATCAGTTATCGCTGGAAAACAGACGTAGCAGATTTCAATATGCCAGTAGATGTTTTTATAAATAAAAAAGAAATTCGACTCACTCCTTCAAATACCTGGAAGGAACTTTCAAAAAAAGTTAAAGATCGGGATGATATTAAAGTCAATGAAAAAGAGTTTTACATAGAAACGAAATTCATAAAATAAACTGAATCAATATTTATTAAAAGCTTCCAAGTTAAAATATAAACTCGGAAGCTTTTTTTATGCAACATTCTGATTCCTAAAATTTCCTAAAGTCGCTAATTATCAGTAACTTAATTATTAAATTTTGAGTTATGATAACTATAAAATCTCTTAATAAGTGGGCCAATGCGCATACTTATTATTCACTGGACATTCTAAGGATTGCTTTGGGAGTTTTCTTTTTTATAAAGGGACTTCAATTTATTTCTCAAAGTCAGATCTTTATGGAGCTTTTTAAGCCACTTCGCGATTTTGGAGGTATAATGATAGTAATTCATTACGTAGCGCCAGCACATTTGGTTGGAGGCCTAATGATAGTCTTTGGCTTGCTTACACGTTGGGCATTAATCGCACAACTTCCAATACTTCTTGGCGCGATCTTAATCAACTTTATCGGAGTAATGAATCCCGGTAACTTAATAATCGCCATTGCTATTTTACTACTTACTTGTTTTTTTATAATCTATGGCTCCGGAAAGCATTCTGCAGACTATTACCTAAAAATGGGATATTAATTTGAAGGAATAAGCAATAAATCAGTTTGCCTTTCATTGACATACTCAAAAGAGTTTTCTCCCCAAGATCCTGCTTCTTCAAGCATGATTCGTATATCTTTATCCCATTCCAGGATTGCAACCGTGGTGTTTAATTCTATAGCATAAGTAGTGTTTGGAAACAACTTATAATCTCCTGTTCCGGGAACCCCATCCTGAGAATCCCACATTCCAATAGTTGGACCTGCTGAATGGCCATAAAGTCCTAAAGGATGTGTATATATTGAAGGCTGCAAACCCACAGCCTTAGCTTCCGAAAGAGATTTTTTAAGAATTTCGTTACCAGATCTCCCAGACTCAAAATTAGAAGTTAATATATCCTGAAGCTGATTTCCTTTTTTTAATGCATCGCTTAGAAATTCAGGAGCCTCTGTTTCCTCATCTTTTAGCACATAAGCATGTTGCTGGCAATCTGTATTCAGTCTTAAGTAACTTATCCCAAAATCACAATGTAAAAGATCTCCTGGTAAGATTGTTGTTTCTCCATATCCATTTGAAAAAGCATCTATATGGTCTTTTAATTTTTCTTCTTTTCTCTGGATATCAACCGTTGGATGAAACCAGGTTTCCAGTCCAAGAGCTGTTACTTTTTGTCTTAACCACCAAACTACTTCTTCAGAAGTTGTTTGCCCCGGAACAATCACTTTCTCGCTAAAAGCTTCAGCAATAATATCATGAGTCATTTTTACCAAGATCTTATAAAATTCCATTTCTTTAGCAGTTCTGGTCTCTATCCAACCAACAGCAAGTTCTTCAGCAGAAACAAGCTTATTTCTATATTCCTCTGGTAAATGTGTAATAAATTCTTCGTGATCGGTTTTCACCAGTCCATCTGCAATGGCAAAATTTGTAGAATAATTCAAACCTATTTTATCTGGATTTCTTTCAGAAATAATATCTATCAAGGCTTTCCACTGGTTAGGTTGCTTTTCCTTGTCCCAGGCAGAGGTAATACTTTCTCCAACATTATACCTAGCAACAGCATGTCTTTCTACCTTTTTAGAATCTTTTGGTTTGTAAAACACAAGGATCGTTCTTCTTCTTGCATTAAGCCAAGTAGCGGGAAGCATTGTTTTTAAAACGGGGTCCTCATTATATTCTCTGGAAATTAATATCCACATATCAATTCCAGACCTATCCATTAATTGAGGTAATGTGTTTTCAAACTTATCCTCTAACAATTGATCAATTACTTTTGCTCTATTTTTTTCTGAAAGGATTTGTGCATTCAATGAAAAACTGAAGCACAGAAATAGGAATAAAATTTTATACATCAAAAAGAGTTTTTAAATCAAGATAGGAAGTTACTTAATTTTACTTCGAAGAGTGTTTTTTCTATGGATCTTTCCGTTAGGAGTTTCTTCGAATTTCCCAATTAGATAAATTTTCTTAGGAATCTCGTACTTATCCAACTGTGTAACTGACTGAATCCTCTCTTTCAGCTCCGATAATAATTCTTCAGAAAAATCTGCTTCAATAAATAAGACTAATTTTTCTCCAAGTGCATCATCCGGCATTCCAATAAAGAAAAAGCGACCATCTATTACTCCACTTAGCTTTCTTTCAATATCTTCAGGATACAATTTGATGCCTCCAGAATTTACCACATTATCATATCTCCCTTTCCAGAGAAACTTCTTATAGGTAAGAATCTCCACGACATCATTTGTCACTAAGACCCCATCGGAGATGGTAGGAGCATTAATAATTAAGCAATCCCTGTTGTCTTTAGAAATATGCACATTGGGCATTACTTTAAAAGGAGCTGGCTTTTTCTTGTTCTTTTTAGTATTCAATTTCTTAGCAGCTATGTGAGAAACTGTCTCTGTCATTCCAAAAGTTTCATAAACTTTGGTATTTAAACCCTGAACCATTTGTTGCAAATTTGGGGAAACCGCCCCTCCACCAACAATCAATTTCTTAATTAGATGCAGCCTACTTATAGAATTATCTAACTGAAATGGAGTCATTGCACAAAAATCGTATGTTTTATACAAATTATCCAAGGGGTTTGAAGATGGTGGCACTAGATCAATTTCCCAGCCTAATACCATTGCGCGAACTAACATCATTTTGCCTGCGATATATTTTGCTGGCAAACACATTAATGCTGTACATCCTGCTTCCATTTCAAAAAATTTCCCTGTAGCCATGGCAGAATTGACCATATGCTCTTTCCTGACCTTAACTTTTTTTGCCTTTCCAGTAGAGCCAGAGGTATTTACCTCAATAAACTCTGAAGGCTTTAACCAATCTAAAATAAAATCTCCAATCTCTCCTTCATGCGGTTCTCCTTCTTTAATGAAGTTATAAGCCACTTTAGCCAAATCTTCATTGGAAAAATGCAACTTATTAATCTTAAAACCCCTATGAGTATCTGGAAGACAAAATTTATCAATCATTACAATTGGTTTTTAACGAAAATATTGATACTTACCCCTAAATTTAACAAAAATATCTATGAATTTCCTATGTTTAAAATATTCTTATCAACAATCGGAGCCTCTACTTTTCCGAATAGTTTATCTTTCCAATCACTCCATCCATACTTCTTAGCCATTATGAATAAAAATAACGGATATACCACGAATATTGGAATAAGCACATCTACTCCCGCTGTTGGGTTTGATATATCTATCAATAAAGAATTTGTTTGAAACGCGGTCCAATCTGCCGTAACCAATACAGCTGTTAGTAAATTATTCCCAGCATGAAAGCCTAAAGCCAATTCCAAACCTTCGTCCATAAGCGTCATAATACCTAATAGAAAACCTGTTCCTATATAATAGATCATTATGATATTTCCCATTTTTGTTACTTCCGGATTAAAGAAATGTAACCCCCCAAATACAACCGAAGTCAATATTAATGGGACCCATTTATTCTTAACCAACACTCCTATTCCCTGCATTAAATAGCCTCGGAAAAGATATTCTTCAAAACTGGTTTGCAATGGGATCATGATCAAAGCGATGATCAGCATTATAAAAAATGGCTCGGGTTGAAAGTTAACTAAGTAATCCTGGGGGTTGGAATAATAATCGAAGGCTGTAACTGAAATAGAAAAAATTGCTACCAATCCAAATCCGAAGAAAAATCTACCCCAATCTACCTTTTTACGAGAAGTAGTAACTGTTCTAATAGGTTGATAATGGATAAATTTTACCACAAAGAATAACGCAAACAGTCCCACCGCAAATGTGAGTAATAATAGAAACAGGTTTAGATTGGAATCTAAGATTTTAAGCATCTCTGCTTCTTCCATTCCAACTATATCCATACCTCCTTCCAAAAACATGGCTACCGCCAATGGAATTTGCCCGAGTATTACTGCGAAAATTATTAAGGAGACCCCTATTAAATATCTCCAAAAACTATGTTGGTAATTAAATGCTTGCTTAATGAACATGTATAAATTATAGATTAAAACCCCAAGGCGTTTCAGGATTGTACATAATAGTTCCGCTTTTCACCTCTAACGGAGACTCAAAATTATTTGTATAAAGACCTCCGGTACCAAGACCTTGAGGTAACTGAGACTTTTTAGTGTAAGTCCATTGACTTATGGCATTTAAACCCACATTGCTTTCCAAAGCACTAGTTACCCACCAACCAATCTTCATTTCATCTGCCAAGTGCAACCACTCTTCTGTCCCTTTGTATCCTCCAATTAAACTTGGCTTAAAAATGACATACTGGGGCTTGATTGTTTGTAGTAATTTCTTCTTGTTTGTTACACCGGTAACTCCAATTAGCTCCTCATCTAATGCAATAGGAATGGGTGTGGTCTCGCATAGTTTCGCCATATCACTAAACTGCCCTTGTTTAATAGGCTGTTCTATACTATGAATATTAAACTGGCTAAGTCGCTGCAGTTTTGCTAAAGCATCTTCTGAAGAAAAAGCTCCATTTGCATCTACTCTTATTTCTATTTCTTCGGAAGAAAACTCAGATCTTATAAATTTCAAAAGATCTAATTCAGCACCAAAATCAATTGCGCCAATTTTCAGCTTAATGCACTTAAAACCATTTTTTATCTTCTCGAGAATTTGCTCCTTCATAAATGATTTTTCACCCATCCATACCAAGCCATTAATTGGGATTGAATCTTTTCCATTGGTGAATTCTGAAGGATGTAATAAAAAAGGAGTTGAAGCTTCCAAAGATCTAAAGGCCATCTCTACACCAAATTGTAGCGAGGGAAAATCTAAAAGTTGTTCCCAAAGTGCATTAACACCAAGAGAGATATTTTCACAAACCCAAGATAGTTTATCTTCGTAATCTGGTCTATCATCTATGCTTAGGGATCGTAAGAGTCCACATTCTCCTACTCCAACTTTTCCTTTAGAAGTTATAATTATAAACCAAGTTTCTTTAGTAGTAAGAACACCTCGCGAGGTTCCGCTTGGACGTTTAAATTCTAAAAGATGTCTTCGGTAAGTTGCCTGCATTAAGAATTAGTTATTTTCTTTGAAGTTATAATTCAATGCTTTCCCCAATTCCAAGCAACATAAGGTCTTTTCCTTTTTCATAAAACTTACGTTTAGCCTCTTCGTGGTCTATTTCTATGTATCCAAAAGTATCGTAATGGCAACCTATTATTTTGTCACATTCTATAAAATCGCTCGCAATTATAGCATCTTCTACTCCCATTGTAAAATTATCTCCTATAGGTAAAATTGCCAGATCTAATTTAGTGCTAAGTGGAATGAGTTTCATATCCATTGTAAGCGCTGTATCTCCCGCGATATAAATATTTTTATGCTCACCTTCTATCACAAACCCTCCAGGCTGCCCTCCATAAGATCCGTCTGGGAAAGAACTGCTATGTATTGCATTTACATACTTAACTTTTCCAAATTCAAAATCCCAAGAACCACCATGGTTCATAGGATGCACTTCGAAACCTTTATTCTCATAGTGAGTTGCGATCTCAAAATTGCTCACAATGACAGCTCCTGTATTATTTGCAATAGCTTCAGCATCTAAAATATGATCCTGATGCGCGTGAGTAAGCAAAATATAATCGGCGTTTAACTTATTGATATCCACTTTGTCTTTAGAAAGTTTATTTCCTGTTATAAATGGATCTATAATAATATTGATCTCTCCTATTTTAATACTGAAGGAGTTTTGTCCGTAGAAAGTTATAATCATAGCAAAAAGATTGGAATTTCATTAAAAATAAACAATGAAAGAAGATTACACCCTAAGCAAACGTTAAATTTATTTGTAGGATTAAATTAACAAACCAATTCCAAATAAGGCTGCGACTGCAAAGGTAGATAAAGCTAATACTTTAAGTTCAGGATCTAAATCCTTAGGTTCTGTGTTTTGGTCAACTCTTTTTAAATGAAGTACCAAAGGAATAAAAGCTATTAAATAGATAAAATTATTTAGCTCTTTAGCCGTTAGCACACTATAAATAACTAGAAAAAATATTGAACCCAGAATTAATATATAATGATAATTCTTGGATCTTTTTTCTCCCATTTTTACAACAAGCGTTATTTTCCCCGATTTTTCATCGGAAATTCTGTCCCGCATATTATTCAGGTTCAAAACTCCTGCACTTAACATTCCAATTGCTGCTGCGGGTAATAAAGCAACCCAATACATTTCTCGTGCATATAAAAAGTAGGTTCCTAATACCGCCACAAGTCCAAAAAATATAAAAACAAATACATCGCCTAATCCACGATATCCGTAGGCATTATCTCCGATAGTATATTTTATAGCGGCAACAATGGCTGCTATACCCAATAAAAAAAAGAGAATTGCATACCAAAAATGTTCCTCTCCAAAAGCTGAATATATTAATAAAACTGCCATAAAAAGAGTCAGAATTGCTGTAACTACAATCCCTAATTTCATTTCTTTCTGGGTAATCATTCCGCTTTGCAAGGCTCGTGCCGGGCCTATTCTATCTTCATTATCGGTCCCTTTTACTCCGTCCCCATAATCATTTGCAAAGTTAGATAAGATTTGGAGCCCTAATGTGGTTCCAAGTGCAAGACTAAAAATTACAACACTAAAATATCCTTGATGCACGGCAATGGTAGTTCCTACAATAATTCCACTTACAGAAAGCGGTAATGTTCTAAGCCTAGCAGCGTCTATCCAAGTTTTAATTCCCATCATTTAATTCATAATTTTTACAACCAATTCTTTCAGCAAGTCGCCGGAAGGGATATTTGTAGCTCCCACCCCTTTACTTTTAACGTCTGTTTCTCTCAAATAAGCAATGATCTGGCTTACCTTTTTCATAGGGTAATTTCTAGCTGCCAACACATAATCTGCCACAAAATAAGGGTTTACCTTTAACACCTTTGCGACATTGGCCTTAGACTTATCTGCTATACCATGATATTGTAAAATTTGAGAAAAATAACCAAACAATAAAGATACTGTTACAACCATAGGGTTGTCTTTGGTGTTTTGTGCGAAGTAATTAATAATTCTATGCGCTTTTAGTGTATCACGCATTCCAATTGCCTTTCTAAGTTCAAAATTATTGAAATCTTTACTTATCCCTATATTCTCTTCAATTAGTTCTGGAGAAATATTAGTCCCTTTCGGGGCTATTAGTTGTAGTTTTTGTAATTCATTATCGATTTTACTGAGATCGGTTCCCAAAAACTCCACCAGCATTTGCGATGCTTTTGGAGAAATTGCATACCCGCTAGATTTTAAGGTTTTCTGAATCCAATCTGCCACCTGATTTTCGTAAAGCCGCTTGCTTTCAAAGATCACCCCGGTTTTAGCCACCGACTTATAAAGCTTCTTTCGTTTATCAATTTTTTTATACTTGTAACATACTACCAAAGTTGTTGTGGGCTGAGGCTTATCTGTATATGCTTCTAACTTTTCAATAGTTCTGGAAAGATCTTGAGCCTCTTTTACAATGATCACCTGTCTTTCGGCCATCATGGGATAACGTTTGGAATTGCTAATTATTTCATCAACTGTAGTGTCTCGCCCATACATCACCATCTGATTAAAGCCTTTTTCTTCCTCCGGCATTAGATGATCTTCTATATAATTAGCGATCTTATCTATATAGTAAGGCTCTTCTCCCATTAAAAAATAAATGGGTTTCACCTGTCCGTTTTTAATTGAATTAACTATTTGAATTGCGTCTTCCATAAGGGTATTAGGCAGTTAGGCGTACTTAATTTGAAGCTTTTTCAGCTCAAATGGGATTAATTCTACAAGATCTTTTAGGTTAAAACTCAGTATTAAATAGAAAAATTTCTGAGCTATAACTTAATAATTTTGTTTATTTGAACTGATGCAAAAATTGAATTTCCCGCAATATACATTTCGCTTCAAAAATAGCGAAAATAAAATAGCCGCTTTCGATGAGATTAGGAAAAAGTTTATAATCCTTACTCCAGAAGAATGGGTAAGACTGCATACCGTTCAATACCTGATTTCAGAAAAAAAATATCCCAAAAGTCTTATAAATGTTGAAAAACAACTCAAAATAGGAAAGAGAATAAAAAGGTACGATGTAGTTGTATATAACTCAAAAGGAGAAATACATATAATAGTAGAATGCAAAGCACCCTCTATTAAGATCACCCAAGATACTTTTGATCAAATCGCAAGATATAACATGAGCTTAGACGCCAATTATCTTATGGTGACTAATGGTTTAGACCACCATTTTTGTCAATTAGATTACGAACAGGAAAAATACCATTTTCTACAAAGCCTTCCGGAATATCAATTGTAAGGCACTCGCTTTAACCTAAAAATTATTCTGTTTACTTTTGAAGCCATAGAATGAAAAAATAAGAATTCAGAATGAGTCAGACTGTTGCCGTAGTAATATTAAATTGGAATGGGCTGGATCTTTTAAAAGAGTTTCTCCCAGAGGTAGTAAAATATTCGAAAGAAGCCACCGTCTATGTTGCAGACAATGCCTCTAAAGATACTTCAGTTTCTTTTGTTGAAGCTAATTTCCCTGAAGTAAAAATTATTCAAAATGAAGTAAACGGTGGTTATGCAAAAGGCTATAATGATGCCTTAGCAGGGTTACCTGAAGATATCTTTATTTTATTAAATAGCGATGTTAAAGTCACTCCCAACTGGATACTCCCTATAAAAAGCATTTTTGAAAAAGATAAAAGCGTTGCCGCAGTACAACCAAAGATCTTGGATTACAAAAAACCAACTCACTTTGAATATGCTGGTGCTGCTGGTGGTTTTATAGATAAATTTGGCTACCCTTTTTGTAGGGGAAGAATCTTTGATAACCTTGAAAAAGACAACGGCCAATATGATGACGAAATAGAGATCTTTTGGGCAAGCGGGGCTTGTTTAGCTATAAAGCGAGATAAATATTACGAAGTCGGGAAATTAGATGAAGATTATTTCGCACATCAAGAAGAAATAGATATCTGCTGGAGGCTT
>JAGXIK010000209.1 GCA_024635715.1 Gillisia sp. | reverse complement strand
ATTATAATTAAGAATGGATATATTAGAGATTGACTTTATCAATTTAATTCAAACAAGTTTATTATTGTTGATCTTGTTTTTTATTAATCAACATATTTTCAGCAAGTTACAATTGAAGCATTCTTTTTTTAATAAAAAATTAATGAATGCCCTTTCATTCTATCATCTTGCCTTCGGAGGAATCTACTATGTGTATGCGCTTTTTAATAGATCAGACTCGGTTAGGTATTATAACGTTCCTAAAAATATTAATAAGGGATGGTTAGACTTCTTTGGAACTGAAACAACATTTATTGATTTTATTTCTTATCCTTTCATTAATTACCTCGGTTTTAGTTATGAAATGATGATGCTACTCTTTACATGGGTAGGTTTTATGGGCTTTGTATATGCCTACTTATTTTTTAAGGAAAACATTCCATTAGATATAAAAGTGTTTAAAAAAGTTGATTTACTTACGCTTATACTTTTCCTTCCTAATATGCACTTCTGGACAGCTTCTTTAGGAAAAGGGGCCTTAATATTTTTAGGTTTAATGCTTTTTGGTTATGCTATATCTAAACCTAAAGAGCGTCTAATAACCTTACTAATTGGATCTATTTTAGTTTTTTATATAAGACCTCATATTTTTCTGATTTTAGCAGTTGGATCACTTATCGGATTCCTAACGGGAGTAGGGAAATTTACTTGGAAGCAAAAAAGTTTTGCAGTTGGCATTTGTATACTAAGTCTTGTTTTACTTCAAAATTCAATTCTTTCTGTTGTCAATCTTGAAAACTCGAATGATCTCATTTCAGATTTTCTAAAGTTCACTTCACATAGGGCAGACTCATTAAGCACTGCAGGCTCAGGTTTAAATATGGCTGGATATTCTCTTCCGGAAAAAATATTTAGTTTTTGGTTTAGACCTTTGTTTTTCGATGCGCCCGGGATTTTAGGGCTAATAGTTTCTGTAGAGAACTTAATTTATATACTTCTATTTCTAAAGATTGTGAAGTTGGACTTTTTTAAATTTATAAAATTGGCTCCTATGAATGTGAAAATGAGTCTAGCATTATTTCTAATCACCTCATTTGCTATGACTTTCGTAATGACTAATCTTGGAATTATAATACGCCAGAAATCTATGATCATGTATTTTATCTTTTTTGTGATTTATTATTACCTGGCTCATGAAAAGCAGTTAAAATTAAAATCCGTGGAGATTTTAAATATGGATTCCAAGCAATTGTTAAATGTAGCTTAGAAATATATTGGCAATAATATTATTGTGATTATAGATTTCTTTTAGCAGTACTATAAATGTATAATTCTATTAATATATTTAATGTTAATGATCGATCTGATTTTATCTAGTTAATATATATTTGTCTTTCTCGTTGTAAATTTTGATAATTAAGCTGATTTCATTTGTCTAAACTCATACGCATTACCACCATTCCGCTTTCTTTAGAGAAACTTTTAGAAGGACAACTTTCATTTATGAATAGTTATTACGAAGTTATTGCGATAGCTGCAGAAAAAGAACGTCTTGAAAAGTATGGACGAGATAATTCTGTGAAAACGTTTTGGGTAAATATGACCCGAAAAATAACACCTCTTGAAGATTTAAAAGCGGTATTAAAACTATATAAGTATTTCAAAAATGAAACCCCTTTAATTGTACATACTCATACCCCAAAAGCCGGTATAGTCGGTATGATGGCAGCTAAGCTCGCTGGAGTTCCAATTAGATTACATACAGTGGCAGGATTGCCATTGCTTGAAACTACAGGAACTAAAAGGAAAATTTTAAATTTTGTAGAAAAGTTAACTTATAGTTTAGCTACGAAGATTTATCCTAATTCTTTTGAATTAAAAAAAATTATCCTGAATGAGAAATTTACTTCAGACAAAAAGCTTAAGATTTTAGGTAAAGGAAGTTCCAACGGAATAGATACTAAATATTTTGATCCAAAGTTATATTCTGAAAATGATAAAGATGTACTTAGGAAAGAACTTGCTATTAATAGAAATGAGCTTGTCTATATTTTTATTGGGAGAATTGTTTCCGAAAAAGGTATTAACGAATTAATTACAGCATTTAAAAAATTGCACGAGGTCAATAAGGATGTTAAGCTATTGCTTGTTGGGCCATTTGAAAGTGATCTGGATCCAATTGATGATTCTAATTTAGAAATTATAAAGTCTCATAAAGGGATTATTTCTGTTGGTTATCAAGAAGACGTCCGTCCCTATTTAGCTATTTCAGAGATTCTTACATTCCCAAGTTACAGAGAAGGTTTTCCTAATGTAGTAATGCAGGCAGGAGCAATGAATTTGCCTTCTATAGTTACCGATATTAATGGTTGTAATGAAATAATTAAGAATAATATAAATGGCATTATTATTCCTGTTAAGGATAGTAATAGTTTATATAATGCAATGAGTAAATTGCAAAATGATCCTTCCCTTTTAGAGGGCTTAAAGAAGAATTCAAGGCATCATGTAACTGCCAACTATGAAAGAGAGCAATTTTGGAATCTGCTTTTAGCCGAATATAAAGATCTAGAAAAGCAACACATGTTGGGTAAGGAGTAATAAAATATTTACTGCAAAGAATTTTGTATTTTTGCTCGAATTTATCTCCGAATATTTTAATCAAACATAGATTGAGATATTCTATAATTTAAAACAGACTTATTGAAGATTTATATTTTATTTTTTAAGCCATTTTGTGATTTTATTATTTCATTAGTGGCACTTCTAATTTTAAGTCCGTTATTATTAATAGCTACTATCCTCTTATTTTTGGCGAATAAAGGAAATCCTTTTTTTGTCCAGAAAAGACCTGGTAAAAAAGGTGAGATTTTCAAGATTGTTAAATTTAAGACCATGACCAATGAGAAGAATGCTGATGGCTTTCTACTCCCAGATTCCCAAAGATTAACACCAATAGGTAAGTTTATTAGAAAAACATCATTAGATGAGATTCCACAATTATGGAATGTTTTAATTGGGGATATGAGTATTATTGGTCCAAGACCTCTTTTGCCAGAATATTTACCTATATATACAGCACATCAATATAAAAGGCATAATTTGAAACCGGGAATAACTGGTTGGGCCCAAGTGAATGGTAGAAATGCTATAAGTTGGACCCAAAAATTTGAATATGATGTTTGGTATGTTCAAAATGTATCTTTTTTGGTAGATATGGAAATCCTATTTAAAACCGTTCAAAAAGTTTTGGTTTCTGAAGGGATCAATGCAGAGAACATGGCTACTACTGAACCTTTTAATGGAAATAATTAACTATGAATATTTACGGAGCAAGTGGTCATGGAAAAGTAATTATTGATATTGCAGAATCAATTGATATTTCTATCGATCAAATTTTTGATGATAATAATAAAATTGATTCGCTTAACGAGCGAGCAGTTATTCATGACTTAAATAAAAGTTTCTTAGATTCTGATACAATTATTGCAATCGGAAATAACAATATTCGAAAAAGAGTTGTGGATTCTTTTCAGGGTAATATTGCAGAGGCAATAATCCACAAATCGGCTATAATATCCCCAAATGCAATTGTAGAGAAAGGTACAGTTATTATGCCCAATGCTTGCGTAAACTCTTCAACCTCAATAGGAGAACATTGTATAATTAATACTGCTTCAACAATAGATCATGACTGTGTATTAGGGAATTATGTTCATATATCTCCTAATGCAGCTATTGCTGGAAATGTAATTATTAGTGAAGGTACTCACGTTGGGATTGGAGCCTTAGTTATTCCTGGTATAAAAATTGGTAAATGGGTGACCATTGGAGCTGGAGCTGTAATTATAAGTGATGTTCCAGACCATGCTGTGGTTGTTGGGAATCCTGGTAAGATTATAAAGTATTTAAATTAAAATATATGGAACAGAGCAAAATATGGCTCTCTTCACCTCATATGGGTGGGAACGAACAAAAATTTGTAAATGAGGCTTTTGATGCAAACTGGATAGCACCACTTGGCCCAAACGTTACAGGATTTGAGTTGGATATAGAAGCTTATTTATCGAACTCGAAAAATGAGGGAACTTCAGTTCATGTGGCAGCTCTAAGTTCAGGAACTGCTGCGCTTCATTTAGCTTTGATCTTATTAGGAGTTAAGCCTGGTGATGAAGTGTTGTGTCAAAGTATGACATTTGCAGCTTCAGCAAACCCTATTATGTATTTAGGCGCAACACCCGTATTTGTTGATAGTGAAAGTGATACTTTAAATCTATGTCCCGTTCAGTTGGAAAAAGCAATTGAAGATAGGATCTCTAAAGGGAAAAAACCGAAAGCAATTATTGCGGTCCATTTGTATGGCATGCCATATAAAATTGATGAAGTTCAAAAAGTGGCAGATAAATTTGAAATTCCAATTATAGAAGATAGTGCAGAGGCCTTGGGAAGTTCTTATAAAGGAAGAAAATGTGGTACTTTTGGGGAAATTGGAATATTATCTTTTAATGGTAATAAGATTATAACTACTTCTGGCGGTGGTGCTTTAGTCGCTAAAAGCAAGGCGATTAAACAAAAAGCCATATTTTTAGCAACTCAGGCACGTGATGATGCTCCACATTATCAACATACTGAAATTGGTTATAATTACAGATTGAGTAACATTTCAGCAGGTATAGGAAGAGGACAAATGGAAGTCTTGGATGAGCATGTGAATTTAAGAAGAGAAATGAATCTGTTTTATCAGGATATATTTTTAAATATAGAAGGAGTTACTGTGTTTTCTGAACCAAATGATGACTATTTTTGTAATAATTGGTTAACAATAATTTCTGTTGATGAAAAAGTTACTGGAAAAACTAGAGAAGAATTAAGGTTATATATGGAAGGGCTTAATATTGAATGTAGGCCACTTTGGAAGCCTATGCATTTACAACCAGTATTTGAAAACATGCCTTTTTATGGTAATGGTTTAGCGGAAGAATTATTCGAATCTGGTTTATGTTTACCTTCAGGGTCTAATTTAACTGATGATGATAGAGAAAGAATAAGTTTTGGAATTAATGAGTTCTTTAGAGCATAGAAATAAATATTTTACAAATGGGTGAGCGTTTACTTTCAGCATTAAAATTAAGTTTGGCCGCTAAAGACAGTGCACTGAATTTAAGAAACTTAAAGTATCTCCCAAGATGGGCTGTCTTTCTTATTGATATATTTTTAGTTTCTGCATCCTCAATACTTACTATATTAATTATTGTAGATCTCACACCTAATTATTATACTTTATTAGAATTTCCAATAAAGGCACTTATTGTTATTTTAATAAATATCCTCTTTTTCTTTGTTTTTAAAACCTATGCTGGAATTATTAGGTATTCTTCGAATATAGATGCCTTGAAATTAATATTAGCGACTACATCTTCGTTTATAACTTTAGTTATTATTAACTATATCACATTTTTTGTCATTGGCCAGAAGATCTATTTAGTTGGAGGTTTACTAATTAATTTATGGATCTCATTTTCGCTACTATTTTTATTTCGTCTAGGTGTCAAACAAGTTTATGAATTTTATAAGATTGTTATGCGCGGTGATGAAATAAAAAGAGCCGTTATAATAGGAGCAGATGAGAATGCTATTTCTATTGCAGGAGCTTTGAATATTGAACACCCACGAAGATTTAAGATTGTAGGATTTCTAACAAAAACAAAACATAATACAAGTATTAGAATACTTGACAAACCTGTTGTAAAATATAAAACAACTATTCATAATCAGCTTAAAATTTTAAATGCTACAGCAGTTATACTTACGGAGCAGAATTTTACTTCTGAAGAAAAATTTGCACTGGTAGAAGATTGTTTAGAAAATGACATTCAAGTTTTTAATGCGCCTTTAATCTCTAATTGGGAAGAAGATGATAAACCGATATCACAGAAGATTAAAACTTTGCAAATTGAAGATCTTTTAGATAGAGAACCAATAGTCTTGGATAGAGAAAATAAAACGGCTCAGCTTACCGGAAAAACAATTCTTGTGACTGGGGGCGCTGGATCTATAGGCAGTGAAATTGTAAGACAAGTTGCTCAATACAATCCTAAAAAGCTAATTATCTTAGATCAGGCAGAAACGCCTTTACATAATCTTCAACTAGAAGTAGAAGCCAAATTCCCTGGTTTAAAATGCAGATTTATAATTTGCGATGTTGGAAATCAAAAAAGATTGGAGTTAATGTTTAAAAATCACAGTATCGATGTGGTTTATCATGCTGCAGCTTATAAGCATGTTCCTTTAATGGAATCAAATCCGCATGAAGCTATTTCAGTAAACATTCGCGGAACAAAGAATCTTGCAGATCTAGCTGTTAAGTATGATGTGGGACATTTTGTAATGGTCTCTACAGACAAAGCTGTAAATCCTAGTAATGTGATGGGGGCTTCTAAAAGAGCAGCTGAAATGTATGTACAAGCGCTCTATCATGATCAAGCAAAATTTGATAAGAAAGAAACTAAGTTTATAACTACACGTTTTGGTAATGTTTTGGGATCTAACGGCTCTGTGGTTCCTTTATTCAGAAAACAAATAGAAAAAGGAGGTCCTGTAACTATTACACATCCTGATATTATAAGATATTTCATGACGATTCCTGAAGCTTGCCAATTAGTATTGGAAGCTGGGACAATGGGGAAAGGTGGAGAGATCTTCGTTTTCGATATGGGAGAGCCTGTAAAGATTATGGATCTTGCTATTAAGATGATAAAGTTGGCAGGTTATACTCCTAATAAAAATATTAAAGTAAAGATTACCGGACTTAGACCTGGTGAAAAGTTATATGAAGAATTATTAAATGATGAATGTAAAACCTTACCAACACATCATAAGAAAATTATGATTGGTATAGATAAAATTCAGGACTATGAATTTATTAATTTGAAAATTGAGAAAATTATTAAATCTTCTGAAAAATTAAAGAATGACAAAGTTGTTGCCAAATTGAAGGAATTGATTCCTGAATTTATTAGCAATAATTCTTCTTATCAGAGTTTAGATAAGATTGCATTTAAATTAAGAAAAGAACATATTCCTCAAGAACAAAACAAGACTGAAATATGATTGAATCAAAATCATATTATATTTGATACCTCAAAAGAATTCCATGAAAAATAAGATTGTTTTATTATTAATTAGTGCACTTTTTTTTAGCTGCTCCACAAAAAAGGAAATTCTATATTTTCAAAACCCTGAAAATTTAGAATCAATGGATAAAATTAAAAATTTTGAGCCTGTTTTTGAGGTGAATGACATACTTCATATTAAAGTTTCTTCCATGAATGAGGAAGTCGCTGCTCCATTCCAAATGAGGACAGGAGGTCAATCTCAAGGGGGAGGTGGACAACAGAACCCTTCTCTTATGGGGTATATGGTGGATGTAGATGGAAACATACAATTCCCAGTTCTAGGAAAGATTGAAGTTGCAGGTAAAAGCAGAAGTGAGTTTGAGGCTATTTTAACAGAAAAAATTCAGCAGTATGTAACGGATGCTGTTGTAGCGGTGAGGCTATTAAATTTCAGAGTGATAGTTCTAGGTGAGACTGGACAATCTGTAGTTCAGGTTGAAAATGAACAAATTACTATTCCGGAATTATTAGCTAACGTTAATGGGATAACCTATGATGGAAGACGGGATAATATTTTAGTGATTCGTGAAATTAACGGAGAGAGATCCTTTGGTAGGGTTGATATGACTACTTCAGAAGTGTTTGAAAACCCCTATTATCATTTAAAACAAAATGATATAGTATATGTTGAACCAACTTATAGAAAAGTTAAATCTGCTGGATTTATTACCTCTTACACTGGATTAATATCCTTAGCTACTACTATATTTGGAATTGTTGTACTTATTACGAGATAATTTTAATGGAAGAATTACAAGATTTTACAGAAGAAAAGGAATCAAATTTTGATTTAAAAGCCGAAATATTTAAATATCTAGCCTATTGGAAATGGCTTGTATTAGGTTTTTTGATAGGGGGTTTACTTGCTTTTCTTTATAACAGATATACAATTCCTCAATTTCGTACAGAGGCATCTATGATGATTCTCAACGAAGAAAAAAGCAATATGGCTAATGCTTTGCCATCTGGGGGAGGATCTATTTTGTCTTTTGGTGATAACTCCTTAGATAATCAGATAATTACACTTAAGTCTAAACGATTGGTAGAAAAAGTTGTGGAGGAGTTAGATCATAACATTTCTTATTTTATTGAAGGTAATATTATTACTACGGAGGCTTATGAGGATAGTCCTGTAAGGATTCAATTCATTTCTCCGGATAGTCTTGTCCAAAAAACATCAAGAACATTATTTGTTACTCCGATAACTGACACAGGTTTTATCTTAAGGGATGGGGTTTCTGGATATGAAAAAGAACATAGTATAGGTGAAATTATAGAGTTAGAGGGATTAAAATTTTCAATAATACCACTTACGATAGATGGTGAATCAGAATTCAAAAAAACCAGAACCGTCCAAATCAATATAAGACCAGTGGACCAGATTGCCGGAGACTATATTTCAAGGCTTGTGATTGGGCAAAAAGGTAAAGCCGCAGATATTTTGTCATTGTCTATTATAGATGCTGAGCCCGAAAAATCGCAAGATTTTTTAAATAATTTGATGTATCAGTTTAATGCTGATGGGGTCATAGACAAAAGACAAGTCGCTTTAAGCACAACTGAATTTATTCAAGATCGTCTAGAGATAATTACTTCCGAATTAGATTCAGTAGAAGGCGGGATGGCAACTTTTAAAAAGGAGAATAAATTCATGGATGTTTCATCTGGCGCATCAGAATTTTTATCCAAATCAAGTGAAGCCGAACAACAAGTATTTGATATTGAAACACAGCTTATGATCATAAGATCTGTCGAGGATTTACTAAATTCCCGAGATGCTTATGAATTGTTACCATCAAATATCGGTGAAGAAGGAGGTTTGTCGGGTTTTATGTCGACTTATAATGCATTAGTTTTAGAAAGGAATGCTTACCTGAGAAATGCAACTACTAAAAACCCCGCAGTAGAAAGGATTACTTCTCAATTAAATTCTCTAAAAGAGAATTTAATTGACAATATTAATAGCCAAAAAGCTGCATTAAATATCCAGTTGACCGAATTTAATCAATTAGATCGATCTGCTCAGAGCAAGTTTAGTACTTTTCCTGGAATGGAGAAGGGAATGCGTGGCATTGAGAGGCAACAACAAATTAAAGAACAGTTGTATCTATTTCTTCTTCAACGTAGGGAGGAAGCCGCAATAGCATTTGCAGTTACTGGTCCGGTAGCTAAAGTAATTGATCCAGCTTATACAATACCTTCAGCCGTTGACCCTAAACCTTGGCTTATATTAGTGGGAGGGTTTTTAATTGGACTTTTATTGCCATTGTTTATACTTTTTGGGAAATTTATGCTGGACACCAAAGTACACCATAAGGGTGATTTGGCACCTCTCATAAAAAACATACCTTTTCTTGGAGAAATTCCAAGGATCAATGAAGGCTTGGAAGAAACTATTCAATTAAATGATAGGTCACCATTAGCTGAATCCTTTAGGATTTTAAGGACAAATTTGGCATATTTATTAAAACCGAAACCTAGTGGTAAAGGTGAAATAATTTACGTCACATCTACAATCAAAGGAGAAGGAAAAACATTTGTCTCCTACAACTTAGCTAGAACTTTAGCTACTTCTAAAAAGAAAGTTGTAATAGTTGGAGCGGATATACGGAACCCGAAGTTGCATAAATATATGGATGTAACAAGGGATTCCAAAGGCCTTTCTGATTTTTTATATAACTATGATCTTTCATCTAAGGATATTATTTCTAAATCTAT
>JAGXIK010000208.1 GCA_024635715.1 Gillisia sp. | reverse complement strand
TTCTATTATTCAACTAGAAAACCCAAAAGTAGTTACCAAATTCATGAGTGAAATTAATTTTCAAAGCTCAGCAGTTCAGGGAGATATTATTGAAATTGGGATAGATGTAGTGAAATTTGGTAATGCCTCTTTAAGCTTGCGTTGTGAGGTGCGAAATAAGATGACAAGAGAAACGATAATTTCTATCGAAAATATTGTGATGGTAAGCTTGGACAAAAATGGAAAACCACAAGCTCATGGAAAATCTGAGATCGAGTTTGTAAGAGACAGGCTTAAGGATTAGCCTTTTTTATCTTCAATTTCATTTTTTGGTGGATTGGAAAGTCTTATTGGTAGATCCACATCTTTATTACCTCCATATATCTTGATCTCTTGAATATCTGCAGGCATATAATAACCATTGTCCTCCAATGCTTCTTTAACAGCCCTAACTACGTTTCCTTTGGTTATAAGAGCCATTCTTCTGAAATCGTAGGTTTCTACCCAAAAGAACACTTTGAGATTAACAGTGCTTGTAGCTAATTCGTCTTCAATCACAAAATTTTGATGCTCGTCATCTTCAATAACATTGGGTTGATTTCTTAAAGCCTCCATTACGGTTATCTTGGCTCCTTCAATATTATCCTCATAAGCAATTCCAATTACAAAGCTCCATCTAAAGAATCCATCTTCAGTGTAATTTGTAACAGGCTTGGTTAAAACATCACTATTTGGGATATATACATCTTTTCCATCGAAGGTTTTTAGCTTGGTGTATCTAAATTCCAAGGTTTTTATCTTTCCAAAGTTTTCTCCAATTTCTACGGTATCGTGAACATTAAAAGGTCTATTAAAAGCTAGTATAACTCCCGCAATAAAATTCTCTCCAATATCCTTAAATGCGAAACCAAATATTATTGCACTTGCACCAGCCGCAGTAAGAATAGCGGTAGCTATTCCGCCTAAACCGGCTGCTCTTAAAGCTAACATTATAGCAATAATAAGTGCTATAATTTTAATTGTTTTTCCTAAGAATTTGCTCATTAATGGATCGTTTGTACGTTTTGAGATCCTTCTTCTAGCAAAATTCCCAATCCAAGACCCTATTAAAATTCCTAAGATTATAATTAATAATCCCAATCCAATTCCTGGTAATTGTGCAATTAAACCATCATAAAAGTGAGTGAATGATTCTTGTAAGTTTAAGTTGTCTTTAGTACTTGCTTGCATTTATTATAGAATTAAATGGCTTGAGCTATTAATTAGGGATTGAAGTTAATAAAAAAACCACATTAATTTATTCATCCAAATAAGGGAATGTGGTTTTTCTATTATAAAAGTGATTATTCTCCTTTGCTTCTCTTTTCTTTTTGTTCTTCTAAAGCATCTTTAATTTGCTTATTGGCATTTTCTAATTGCTTCTCTGTGGGACCTTCGATCTTTTGTTCTGCAGCTATATCTGGCTCTAAACTTAAACTGATATAAAAAGGAAAGTGATCTGAATCTATATTCTCTCCTGTTTTAACTTCAACTAATCTAAACTCTTCAGAAACAAAAAAATGATCTAAAGGCCATTTCATAATAAAACTAGTGGCATTAAATGAATTATAGAACCCTCTACCTTTTCGAATATCTAATAAAGAACTTACATCCTTAAACAATGAAGAACTTGCAGACCAAGCCACATCATTAAAATCTCCTGCTACTATTGTTGGCATCTTTCTTTCTAGCGCCATTTTTGCTACCATCATCATTTCTGCATCTCTATCTGTAGAGGTTGGATTTTCCTGAGGCATTGGAGGCGTAGGATGTATTGCGTGTAACATGATCTCTTTTCCAGATCTTAATACTAAAATAGTATGAATAGATGGAATACTGTCATCCACCAAAAATCTCTTTTGTGGATTCTTCATTTCAAACTTAGAATATAACAGCATCCCATAGGTATTGCTTATAGGCACTTCTACACGATAAGGATATTTTGCAACAGCATCGTGAACGTCGTTCATCCATCGTTTATCTGTTTCTGTTAGCAATAAAATATCTGGATCTTTATCTTCAATTTCCTTGATTAAAAGCGCGGGATTGGTGTTTTTCTGTAATACATTGGCTGCGTAAAATTTTAAAACATCTGCTTGATCTATATTATCTGAAACTTTTCCTACCTCGTGTTTTCCGTGCGGTAAATATGGAAAGATCTTGTACATCTGAAAAGTGAAACACATTAACAATACTGCTACAAATAAGTAGTCTTCTACCCATTTCACATCAAATTTTATAAAATAAACAACTATAGCCACAAAGGTTAAAATAGTAAGCTGAATGTGTGGATAATCGAACATTCTAATCCACCAGAAATCTGCTACAGCAAGGGGGATTAGGGTTAATAGCACTGCAAAGAGGCCAAAACCTTGTAAGAAGCGTTTTAATTTCATTCAGTTAGTTTAAATGCTTGGTTAGACTTGTTTATTGGTAGCGGTATTCTGGTTAATATTATTTGCTAAAAACTTTAGATCATCTCCAGAAGGGGCCTCAAAAAGTTGAAGACCAAAATAAGGTAATGCTGCAATTAAATGATCAAAAATATCGGCAGCAATATATTCATAATTTTCCCAACGCTTATCACTACTAAAACATAGAATCTCTAACGGAATTCCCTGAGGGGTTGGGGATAGGTGTCTAACCATTAGATATAATTCTTTATTTATACCTGGATGATCATGTAAATATGCATCGGCATATTTTCTAAAGATCCCTAAATTAGTTTGATTCCTTCCATTTATAGGAAGTGTGGTATCTACATTATTTTTTAGGTTGTACTTATTTACTTCCTTTTGGCGATGTTCCAAATAAGGGGCAATAAGAGAAATTGATTTTAGTTTCTCGAGATCTTCTAAAGTCACAAATTTAACCGAATTTTGTTTGATATTGATGGCTCGCTTTATACGTCTACCTGGCGATTCCAACATTCCTCGCCAGTTTTGGAAAGAATCGGCAATAAGACTATAAGTTGGTATAGTGGTAAAAGTATTATCAAAATTCTTTACCCGAACTGTAGCAAGATTAATTTCGGTTACATCTCCATCTGCTCCATATTTACTAAAGGTAATCCAGTCTCCAATGCGCACGATATCATTTACAGAAACCTGAATAGATGCTACAAATCCCATGATGGTATCCTTAAATATCAATAAGATAACTGCAGATGCAGCTCCTAAAGAGATAGCGAAATTGATAACGGATTTTCCCGTTATTTCAGAAAAAACAAACATAAAGCCCACGATCCAAATAAAGATCATAAGTACTTGCATGTAACTATCTAGGGGTTTATCAAAAAATTTTTCCGTAGTCTTTAGATAATTCTTACTGGTACGCAGTAAACTCCTAAAGATCCAAACCACTAAAATTATTATATAGAGGTTAGTTAAGAAAATAACTGCTTTTAAAACGAATTGATGATCTATAAGAATAATAGGGATAAAAGCATAGATCAATAGAATAGGAATAATTCTCCCAACATATTTCGGGAAATTACTCTTAATTAAGAAATCATCGAAAGTGGTTTTAGTTTTATTTGTAAAGGCTTTAAAAGACTCTATAACAAATCTTCTTAAGATATAATTCACCAAATAGACTAACCCAAAAAGAGCGAGAAGATTTATTGCTAGATTTAAATAACCTGCTACAACAGTATTCATTCCTTGATCAATAAAATAACTTTCAAGAAAACAGCTTATACGTTTTATATCAAAAATGTCTTCGAACATATTATAAATACTTTTTTTCAATATAGAATGGACCAAAAGGAATTACCGAGCAAGCAACAGCAAGTAGTAAGGTTTTAAATTTCCAATCTAATATATTATAAACTATTACGGCGCCCACAAGATAGGATATAAAAAGGATACCGTGAGCCATTCCAACCACTTCAACCATTTGAGGAAGGTCAAACAAATACTTTAATGGCATCGCTATAAAAAGCAATAACAAAAAGGAAAGTCCTTCTAAGATACTTACCCATTTAAAAACCTTAATTTGAATATGTTCATTCATTAATTTGAATTTTTGCAAAGATAAATTTAATACTTAGAGTAGTTGAAAAATCCTTCTATTAAAATAGCAATTGAAAGGATTAGCTTGTTAAAACTCTACCAATAAGTCTCAGGAATTTAATTTTAAGTTGGTTCTTTTTTTACAATTTGACTATTTTGCACAGAATTAGAAAAATAAAAAATGAAATCTAAAATATTAGTTACCGGCGGACTTGGATTTATTGGCTCGCATACGGTAGTAGCACTTCAGCAGCAAGGATTTGAGGTTGTTATAATAGATAATCTGTCAAACTCTTCTCTAGATGTGTTGGCGGGAATCACAAAAATTACACAGATCACTCCAGAGTTCGAAAACATTGATCTTCGGAATAAAGAAGCAGTGATCGGTTTTTTTGAAAAATATCAGGATATAGCTGGAGTGATTCATTTTGCAGCTTCCAAAGCGGTGGGCGAAAGTGTGGAGAATCCATTGTTGTATTATGAGAATAATCTATCTACCTTAATCTATATTTTACAACAGTTGAGTAAAAAAGATAAAGCTAGTTTTATTTTTAGTTCTTCATGTACTGTATATGGGCAAGCCGATAGTTTACCTATCAATGAAAATGCACCGGTGAAAAAAGCGATGTCTCCTTATGGCAATACCAAGCAGATAGGGGAAGAGATAATTATGGATACCTGTAAGGTTTATCCAAATTTAAAAGCGATCTCTCTTAGATATTTTAATCCTATAGGGGCTCATCCAAGTACAGAAATAGGAGAGTTGCCTATAGGTACGCCTCAAAACCTTGTTCCATTCATTACTCAAACTGCCATTGGAAAAAGAGAACAACTTTCAGTTTTCGGAAATGATTATCCTACCAGTGATGGTACATGTGTACGGGATTATATTCATGTGATGGATCTTGCCAAAGCACATGTGGTAGCACTTAAAAAGTTGATGGATGAATATTTAGATGAAAATTATGATGTTTTCAATCTTGGAACTGGAAAAGGAAATTCTGTTCTGGAAGTTATAGAATCTTTTGAGAGATCTACCGGTAA
Source organism: Gillisia sp. (assembly GCA_024635715.1). GTDB lineage: Bacteria > Bacteroidota > Bacteroidia > Flavobacteriales > Flavobacteriaceae > Gillisia. The sequence goes on along the minus strand of JAGXIK010000208.1, from coordinate 4,570 downwards.
AAAATTGCCTTATAAAATTGTTGATAGAAGAGAAGGGGATATTACTGCAGCTTATGCAGATACTCATAAAGCAAATACAGGATTAAACTGGAGAGCAGAACATACATTAGATGAAGCTTTGCAAAGTGCTTGGAAATGGGAGAAAAAAGTATTTAAAAATGAAGAGTAGAAAATAAATATAAATTTTTGAGATAATAAAAAAGCCACTTATAATTAAGTGGCTTTTGTGTTTTTCTATTTACCATTTACATAAAAGGCATGAATTACACCCGGTAACCAACCTAAAGCAGTAAGTAGTAGACTAATTAAAAAAGTAACTCCAAGACCATGTTTTAAGAAAACGGCTAAGGGCGGTAATAGTATATTTAAAATAATAGTTATTAAAGACATTTTATATGTTTTTTGGTTTCAATCTAAATTAACTAATCTCTTATAAAGAGTACTATTTATGAATTTGGTTTAGCTATAAATTAACTAAATATAACTTCTCTTTAGCAATTCTATTTCTGACTTAGAAAAGGTATCTTTGCAACTTCAAATAAGAATTATGAGTTTTACTGCAATTGGTGTATCCAAAGATATTGATAAGGGATTAAATGAATTAGGGATAATTACACCTACTAAAATCCAAATGGCTGCAATTCCTGTATTATCTGTAGAGAATATAGATTTTGTAGGTCAGGCACAAACAGGAACAGGTAAAACTGCGGCATTTGGTTTACCATTATTGGCAAGAGTAGATACCAGCAAAGATTATATTCAGGCACTTGTTTTAGCACCTACCAGAGAATTAGGACAGCAAATTGCAAAACAGCTATTTAAATTCACTAAATATTCTGAACAGGTTTTTACTGAAGCGGTATATGGTGGTGAAAAGATAGATATTCAGATAAACAGATTAAATAGACCAACCCATATAGTAGTTGCCACTCCGGGAAGACTTATAGATCTTATGAACCGAAAGGCTTTGGATATTTCTAAAATAAGCACTCTAGTTCTAGATGAAGCAGATGAAATGCTGAGCATGGGTTTTAAGGATGATCTTACCAAGATATTAAGTAAAACAAAAGGCGATCGTAATGTGTGGTTATTTTCTGCTACTATTCCAAAAGAGCTAAATGAAATTATAGAGAATTATGTATCCAAGGATGCATTGAGAATTTCTATAGATAAAAATGATTCTGTAAACACTGGAATTGTGCACCAGTATGTTTCTGGAGATGATAATAATAAATTAGACACTTTGGCTTCTTTCCTTAAATCTCAAGGAAAACAAAGAGGGATAATTTTCACAAAGACTAAAGCAGCAGCAAAGATACTTGCTAAGCAGCTTCATGCTAAGAATCATGAGGTTGGTTTATTGGAAGGAGATATGCATCAAAAAGATAGGGATAAGGTAATGCGTGCTTTTAAAAATAAAAGTTTGAGATTATTGGTTTCTACAGATGTTGCAGCCAGAGGTATAGATGTAGACAATTTAGCTTTTGTAGTTCATTATCAATTACCAGATCAAACCGAATATTACACGCACAGAAGTGGTAGAACTGCCCGTGCTGGTAATACTGGAGTTTCTTTAGTGCTAGTAAATCCAAAAGAAGCCAGAAAAATATTTGAACTCGAGAAGGAACTTGGCATTAAATTCACCAAAATAAAATAATACGCTTAGTTAAACCGTCTATATTTTGCCAGCATAAAAGTATATATGGCATAGGCTATTAATCCCGCAGAAACAATTCCCAATAACCAAGAGCCATACCAGGAATTTTCTAAAAAGGAGAAAACATCAGAAGTTGTTTTAATTTTATCTGGATCCGAGGATACTGCAGCTTTAATAGCAAAAAAACCGATTATCAGAAATATAACTCCACGAGAAGCTAGTCCTAAATATGCGGAATTATAAATAGTTTTTCTGCGTTTTTCTTCACTTAAAGCCTTGGAACTAAAGTACTTTTCAAATTTATCTTTATTGACCTTTGTAAATTGATATATACCGACTCCAATTATAATCACACCTACAATTCCCATTGCAATTAATCCGAAATCTGATGCTAAGAGGCTGCTTTTCTTTCCAGAACCTCCGGAACCTGAAGATGATCCAAATCCACTTAATAGGGCTAAAACCCCAAAACCTAGATACAACAAACCGCTAATAAAATATCCTGTTCGTTTGATCTTCCCTTTTTTTTGACTTCCAATATTTTCAGGATCCTTAATGCTTTGGAATAAGCGCCAAAATGCATAACATAATAATCCTAATCCAATTATTATTAAAAGAATATTTCCAAAGGTCTGTTTCTCTAAAAAATCCAATACTTGTAATTTTCCTGCTTTTTGTCCCCCCAAATTATAGGCAGCCAAAAAAGTTAATATTCCAATTATGGCATAAATGATTCCTTTAGCAACAAGCCCGGTTCGAGCTATGTTTTTAATTTTATTATTCATAATCTTTTTAGTTGGTGCTTAAATATATCAGAAAATATAGAATGCTCTAAAATGTTTATAATATAATTATGATTTTTTGACGCTAAATATTAAGGTTATAGATTACGAAAGCCTAATCTTTAACTGCTGAAAAAAAATAGCGGGGTGGAAGCAAATGAAAATATTAAAAACTGCGATATTTGGCAGAAAGAAACATATAAATAGCATAGCAAATAAAACCAAGGGCTACTATTCCTAATAGAAAAGATCCCCAAATGGAGGTTTCAATAAAAGAGAATACATCTGAGGTGTTTTTGATTTCATTTAGATTGGCAGTAATAGCACCTTTTAAGGTAAAATAGCCAATAATTAAAAAAATCACTGCCCTTGCAGACATTCCCATATAGGCAGAGTTCTTTATAATTTTTCTTTTCTTCTCGTTTGTCATAGATTCCAGATCGAATTTTCTATTGAAATTTGTCTTAAATAATCTAGTGATCTGATAGACTCCTCTCCCAACAAATATTAAGCCTACCCCAGCCAAAACCCATAACCCAGCTTCTGTCGTTAAGATGCTGGAATGCTTCACCCCAGAATTTCCGGTAGATCCACCCGCTATTAAAACCGAAAGTCCGGCTAAACTTACATAGGTTATTCCACTTATAAATAAAGCGAAACGTTGACCTTTATTCTTACTTTTACCATGCTTTTTTTGAGGATCTACAAAGGCTTGAGCAAATCTCCAGATTGCATAGCAGAGAAGACCGATTGACAATACGATTAATAAAGTACTACCTAAATCCTGTTTTTTAATAAAACCTAAAACTTCTTCTTTCCCTGCTTTTTGTCCGCCTAATTTTATAGCAGCCATAAATGTTAGAACACCTGTTACTAAATATATGATCCCTTTAGCAACATACCCAGTTCTAGCAATGTTTTTTAAAGCACTCATTAATTTATAAATGAATTGAAGATAATAATTTTAAGGAAAGGAAATTCAGATTAATTTAAGAACAAATTAAATTAAGCCTACATAAATTTTAAACCATTTCAAAGATCACCAAAGCATATGCATAGAATCTTACAAATCTTAGTAAACCATACATAAGAAAGCTCATAAAAGGGAATCGTATAATTCCTGCAGCGATACTTGTCATTGCGAAAGGTATAGGAAGTAAGGCTCCAACAATTATTAAAAAACCACCCCATTTTCGGGTGTTTTTAATGTGCTTCGCCATATTGGTCTCGATCTGTTTATGTACCACTGGAATTTTAGTGATTCCAATACCAATAAAATAAGAGACAATCCCACCCATATAAGATGCCGCCGCCAATAAAGATAAATAGAAAATAGGGAGTTCAGACTTTCCTGCCCAAGCAATAAATAACTCTGGAGGGATAATTCCAAGTAAAGATTCTGAAGCAAAAAATACGCTAAGAATACCAATTGGGGAATAGGTTTCTGTAATTGTAATTAGTAATTTATCAAGATCCAAGACAAAATAATCCACTGCAAAAATGGCTGCGATAAAAAGGAGTATTGGGATAATTGCCTTTTTTACACTTTTGGCTACAAACTTATAAAAACCGGTATAACTATAATACTGATGAAGTAAACGCGCTCGCGATTTCTTTTTAGATTTCGCTTCCTTTTTCATTCATTGTTAATTTAATTAGGATATTAAAATGCTATTATAAAAGCAGTTTAATTACTTTTATAATAGCACTCAAATTCAATTAATTATCTTCAGCAAATTCAGTTAAGGCACTACTGTATTCACGTAGATCCATCACATTATTTTTTATTGAAGTGTCATGCATCAATGATAAAAGATAATCTAAACTTTCCTGTGGAGAAGATTCAATAGCTGTAGCTTGATCTTCATTCTCTTCTAATGGTTCATCATCAGGAATAGGAATTTCAAAAGAATCTGTAGCTTCAAGATGTTCATAGGCTAAACGGATCACTTTTGCTAAAAGAGGATTTTCTTCTTCAATAGCAAAAGGCCTTAATTGTTTTAGATCCTCTACGAGTGTATTAATAACTAATCCGTTACGCATTAAATCGCGTTGAATTTTATCTATTAGTTTTTGAGCTTTTGGATTTTTCAACTTATATATATTTTGTGTTACTTTCAAATTCTATGAC
>JAGXIK010000207.1 GCA_024635715.1 Gillisia sp. | reverse complement strand
TCTAATAGTCGCTCACAGAATTCCATCATCCAATTGTAATCTTTGTAAGCCACATAGATCTCCATGGCTGTAAACTCTGGATTATGGGTTCTATCCATTCCTTCATTTCTGAAGTTTTTTGAGAACTCATAAACCCCATCAAAACCACCAACGATCAATCTTTTAAGATACAATTCGTTAGCAATTCGCATATAAAGTGGCATATCCAATGCATTATGATGCGTCATAAACGGTCTTGCCGCCGCTCCACCAGGAATTGGCTGAAGTACCGGAGTTTCAACTTCAAAATAGCCAGCGTCATTAAAGAAATTACGCATGGCATTAAAAAGCTTAGTTCTCTTCACAAAAACCTCTTTCACTTTTGGGTTCACTACAAGATCTGCATAACGCTGTCTATAACGTTGCTCAGGATCGTTGAATTCGTCAAAAGTATGTCCTTCCTTGTCTGTTTTAGGAAGTGGTAATGGGCGTAAAGCCTTACTAAGCAAGGAAAATTCCTTTACCATGATCGTCTTTTCTCCAACTTGTGTGGTAAAAAGCTCTCCGTGGATCCCTATAAAATCACCTATATCCAGTAATTTTTTATATACGTCGTTGTATTGACTTTTATCTTCATCAGGACAAATTTCATCTCTATTGAAATATACCTGGATCTTTCCTGTAGAATCCTGGATCTCTGCAAACGATGCCTTTCCTTGAATTCTTCTGGACATAAGTCGTCCTGCAACTACTACCTTCTTGCCTTCTTCAAAATTAGATTTGATCTTGGCACTTGTATGATCTACCGGAAACAGATCTGCCGGATAAGGATTGATGCCTAATTTTCTAAGAGAAGCTAATTTTTCCCTTCTTACAATTTCTTGTTCAGATAGCTGCATGATGTCTTTTAATTTGTGTCTTATCTTCAGGGATAAGAAGTTGCAAATATAATGACATTCACTTAACTAGTCAATTTCAAATTCATAGGATTTAGAAAGAATATTTCTAAACATTTATTGGCAAATTTTAATTGGTATCTTTGTGCTATTAAGATTAAAAAAGTAGGATTAATGAGTGTTTGGAGAGTTATTCTATCGGTGTTGTTTCCCCCATTGGCAGTATATGACAAAGGATGTGGGTCTATTTTAATTGTGCTCATTCTAACGTTGCTGGGTTGGATTCCAGGAGTGATTGCAGCCTTAATTATTTTAAACAAAGGAGAACAATGAACAAATTGGTAGAGGTTCAAGAACTTGGATTAAAAGATTATAAAGAAACTTGGGAATATCAGGAGCAGTTATTTCAATCTATTGTAGACCTAAAGATCAGGAACAGGAGAGAAGAACTTTCTCTGGAAACCCCAAATTATTTGTTGATGGTAGAGCATCCTCATGTGTACACTATGGGGAAAAGCGGCGATCTTGAACACTTATTACTTACCGAAGCTCAGCTTGAAGAGAAGAATGCCAAATATTATAAGATAAATCGTGGCGGGGATATTACTTATCACGGCCCGGGACAATTAGTAGGATATCCAATTTTGGATCTCGATAATTTCTTTACCGATATACATAAATATCTGCGGTTTTTAGAGGAAGTCATTATTCTAACTTTAAAAGAATACGGATTGAAGCCAGATAGAAGTCCAGGTGAAACAGGAGTTTGGTTAGATGTAGGAACGCCATTTGCCAGAAAGATCTGTGCAATGGGAGTTCGTGCTAGTCGTTGGGTAACCATGCATGGTTTTGCACTGAATATAAATGCAGATCTTGGTTATTTTGATAATATAATTCCCTGCGGAATTCGCGGAAAAGCAGTTACTTCCTTAAATGTAGAGTTAGGAGTAAGAAATGTTGACCTTGCTGAAGTGGAAAAAAAGCTATTACATCATTTTTCTAGTGTTTTTGAAGCACAGCTTAAAGAATCAAATTAATTTTTACTTATTAAAAGCCGTAAGCAGACTACTGCTGGTTAGTTTTCCGTTTCCATTATAGTCTTCCTGCTTTACCATTCCTACCCCCTTGGAAAGCCATTGTTTAGCAGTACCACTCTTAGTCATGCCCATTTTAAACTCTGAAGTATAGGTTATTACCACACAATCAAAGGTGCCAGCAGGAGTAGTAATAGATTCTTTGCCAGTGACGCTTCTATCTTTCATAGCTACATTCATTTTCATATTCATTCCGCCCATATTCATGGTCATTTGCATATTAGAATCGGGGAGTTTATCACCAACACTTAAATTATTTGGGATTTCAATATTATTTCCTGTGATCTCAAAATCCATGTCATTGTATTGTTCAAATAACTGCGGACTCATCATAGATTTAAAATCTATGGAGATCTTATCTCCTTTGCAACTTACATCATAATCGGACGTAGCTATTAATTCCCCTTTTTCATCTTTTACTGTAGAAGTGATTTTGGCTGTTTTTGCTCCATTTTCGATATGCACATTATTAATAGTATAATCTACTATAGCTACAGGCCTATCTTTTTTATCGTAAGAAGTGATTTGTGAAGTGATCCCCTCTTCCATGGCAAAATAACTATTACAGTCTTGAGCAAAGCCAATAAAACTGCTTATTACCGTCAGATATATTAATGCAAAGGTTTTCATAGTACTAAGTTTAGTTCATACTTAATTAATTGTATAATGCGGTGGGAGGTAAGTGGGGAACTTTAAAGACTTCAGAAGATAACCAATTGACTGAAGGTTAAAAATTGGATAAGTTATAGACACCTGAATAATATTTAAGTGTCTATAGATCAATAGATTGATCGCCTATAAAATTAAACTAAATCATGAAAAATAGCAATAATTATAGTAATTATTTGAGACTAAAAATTATAGAGGATAACTTCATTTCCTTCTCCCAAAATTAAGGCAGTTCCAGAACCTCCTTTAGTGGTAATTATTATTCCTGAAACTCCTATACCGTATGTAGGGAAATTAGGAAGCAGTTCTCCGTTTTCATTAAAGAGATATACTTTTTTAGCTTGAGTGTCTGCAATAGATATATAGCTCTTCCCTTCAAACTTATATAAGGATGGAGTGGTGTAAAGTCCAAAATCCAATTGAATTTCTTTGTTATTGATCTTTAATATATTGTCAGAGAGCAACACCAATACATTTTCATTTGCTGTAATTTTTAAGCCATTACTACCCTTAACTTGTTCTTTGCTTATTTTTCCATTGGAATCTATCTTTAGCAATGTGCTATCTTCAGCAAGCGAAACAAAACTGTTGCTGTTCTCATACCATGCACTTTCTGAAAACTCTATCTTCCCCTTTACTTTAATACGCTCTTTTCCTTGTCTACTTAATATATGTAGTTTTCTATTCTGTTCAGGAACCACGATATAATCCTTGTTTTTTATCCTGATATGTTTGGGTGGCTGAATTATTTCAGAAGTAGCACCTTTAAAATTGAACCCGTTCACCGAATTGCCTTTTGCGTCATACATAAGCAGCTTATTCTTTTGTGTGATCACAAATCGGTAATTACTGTTGTTATCATAATCGAATATGGCAAGTGGCTGTGTAATGAGATCATTAAATTTTAAAGGGAATCCACGGGTTTCTTTTCCCTTAGCATCTATCACGAAAAAATTATTCAAGGTTGCAAAAGCTAGTTGCCGGTTACCATTCTTATTAATGTCTATTTGCTGTAGCTCTCCTAATATTTTGCTTTCTAATTGTTTTTTCCAAAGTGTTTTTCCTTGGTTCGAAACAGCATATAGTACATTGTTTATGTCTTGATATACAATTGCATTTGTTTTGTTGGAAATGGAAAACAAGAACGGCTCACCAGAGATAGATCCTGGCAAAGAAATGGTAACTGTCTCTTGAATATCCTCACTTTTTTCTGAGCCAACCTTAGTTACCGATCCATGTATATGGGAAAAACCATCACTTTTTACATACTGTATAGCTAAAAAGTTATAGTCACTTGCTAGATATTCAGATAAAGCATTTGTAATTTGAATTGGAAGAAACTTGTAATTTTTATCCTTTCGTAGATTAGGTGCGCTTACGATTAATAAGGAAGAAGATTCGGCTAGATCTGCTTGAAGAGCAAGAAAGGATTCTTGTTTAGAATAGGTAGTGTTATTCTGATAATTGCTAATTATCAATTCCAAGGTTTCCTGATTTTTAGAATAAACTAAGAAGTTCTCAATGAAGGCATATTTGGTAACTCCTTCTGAAGGGATTAATGGCTCTAAGAATTTTAAATAGGTGTTTTCAGAGATAGAATAAATCGAAACTCCGCGATAATCAGTTGCCAAGGCATCAGAACTTGGCAAAGTTTCTTTTGCCAATTGCGCATCTGTAGTATTTAAAACTATAGCAAAATCTTCTTTTAGATAAATAAGGCCAGCTTCCTTAGTAAAGTTCAAAAGGTTATTGTTGTTCAATATCAGACTGTCCTTTTTAAATTTATTCAGATTAGCATCTACATTTTTGAAATCCTTGTAAGTGAATGAATAGAATCCGTTAGCAGAAATCGGTACGATATTCTGAAGTTCATTTTTTTGATGTTGGATATTTTTAAAAATCTCCAGAATATTTTCTGAATCTGTGTTAGAGACAGCAATCCCGTTGAAATTCATTTTTTTGGACGAAAGATCCAAGTCTACAACACTCCAGTTTGAAATAGGTGTGCCCAAAAGTTTACTATACTAGGAACACTGTTTTTCTGTGCTTTAAATTTAGCTGCAGAATGGTTTATGAAAATCGAAGTTTTATCTAAGGACGCTCCGGCAATTGCCTTTTGGAAAGATTCTGTGCGTACATCTTGGGATTGTGAATGATTTATGGCATCAATTAGCAAAGCTTTAGAAGAGCTAGCCAATATCGTATTATCTATAAAGACAGAATAAGTTATACTTTCACCTATAGTGATCTTCTTGTAATCCAGTTCCTCTGTAGAAATGCTTTCAATAGAGAAATTAGGATGCTTCTTAAGAACCAAAGTGTCTTTTTTAGCTTCAGCAATTACAAGATAATTATAGGTGGCAGAATCTTTTCTTGAAAAAGCAATTAATGATTTAGAGGGTACAAGAAGATTAGTGTATTCTTTAAGGGCTAAAACATTAAACCCAGATTGTAATTTATCCTTCTCAAAAAAAGTAGAGCTATCTATTTGAGCTATAAAAGCAGGAACATTATTTGAAGAAATAATATAGGAGGAATTCTCTGGAACAAAATCAAACAGGTCCGAAGAATAATTTTCTGCTTTCTCACAGGAGATTAAAGTAAAAACAACCATTAAGGCTGTCAATAATTTGGTCATATAAAAGTGATTTAGACAAAAGTACTAAGTTATAAGTCTAATTTTAACTGATCTGGCAGCAATTTAAAACTTAATCGATGATATTTTGTTACTCCATATTTCTTAATGGCAGCTCTATGCTCCTTTGTTGGATAGCCTTTGTTCTGTTTCCAGTTATACATTGGGAACTCTTCATGAATTAAATTCATGAATTCATCTCTATAGGTCTTAGCCAAAATAGAGGCAGCTGCAATATTCAAAAATTTTCCATCTCCTTTTATTATACAGAGATGGGGGATATTATTATAATCCTTAAATCTATTTCCATCCACCAATATATGATCTGGGACAAGATGCATGTTGAATATGGCCTTATGCATTCCAAGAATAGATGCGTTTAAAATATTGATTTTATCGATCTCTTCATTAAAGACATGTGAAATTCCAAAAGAAATAGCTTCTTTTTCGATAATTTTTTTTAAAATATTTCTATTACTGGTTTTAACTATTTTTGAATCGTTTAATATGGTGTTTTTAAACTTTTTGGGAAGTATAACACTTGCTGCAGTCACTGGGCCTGCAAGACATCCCCTCCCGGCTTCATCGGTTCCACATTCTACGCCGCTTTTATTAAAGGAATTCAATAGCATTTTACAAATCTTACATTTTTTTTGATATATCACGCAACCTTCTAGTGATTAATGCATCTATCGTATAGTGTAGTGTTAAGATTTTAACACATCAAAGGTTCAAATAATATTGATTTATTCAATATTTATTAGGATTTTTGGCGCTGGCTAATTCAAATTAACAAAATAATGGAAAAAAAATTAAATGGAATTCTAACACTATTTTTAGTGTTCATGGTGCAACTAACCTTTGCACAAGACAAAGCCGTTACAGGTACGGTAAGTGATGAAGCAGGTTTGCCTCTTCCAGGGGTAAACATTATTGTAAAAGGTACCAATACTGGAACCCAAACCGATTTTGATGGGAACTATAATATCCAAGCCAGTTCGACCGATGTCTTGGTTTTTAGTTTTATTGGCTTTTCAAGACGAGAAGTAGAAGTAGGGGGGTTATCTCAGATTAATGTTACCTTGCAAGTGGATGCTGCATCCTTGGATGAGGTAGTGGTAACTGGTCAAGGTTCCGGTATTCAAAGAAAAAGACTTTCTACAACAGTAGATGTTATTACTGAAGAGGATATTGATAGGCTTCCTGCGACACAAATCGATCAAATTTTACAATCGAACGCGCCTAGTGCTCAAATAAGATTAAGTTCTGGACAACCTGGAACAGCTTCTATTATAAGAACCAGAGGTGCTATAAGTGCTTCTTCATCTTCCACTCCTGTTATTATAGTAGATGGAATTCGTGTAGATAATTTAAACTCAAATCCAGCACTAGGTCTTGGAACAGGTGGGGCTAATGTTTCGGCATTAGCAGATATTCCTGTAGAATCAATTGAGAAAATTGAATACATAAAAGGTGGTGCTGCTACAACCCTCTATGGTGCCGATGCTGCGAATGGAGTTATTCAAATTATCACCAAAAAAGGAAGAGATGGAGTAGCACGTATTTTTTATGAAAGTAGAGTTGGAGTAATAAAAGCAACCGATGATTACTTACATTATGAAAGAACTGGCGAAGCTATTTTTGAACCAGGTTTGTCAATAGAACATAGAATTGGTTTAAATGGTGGATCGGAAAAGTTTAGTTATAACTTTGGAGGTAGCTTATACCAAGATGATTCTTTTAATGATTTAAATGAGCAGGTGAAAAGGAGCTTTACATTTGGTATGCAAGCAAAGGTGAATGAGAAACTAACTTATCAAGGTTCTTTCTCTTATGTTGGATTTGAATCAAACCTGGATTATAATGCAAACACAAGTTTTTCAAGATTTTCAAATTTTGAAGGAGGCGCACGGGGAGATATTAGCGCTTTAACCGATGAAGAGTTTCAAGTTGAAAAAGAACGCGCTCAAAATATTGGGGCGCTTGTTGATATTACCAGTACTGTAAATAGGTTAACTGCATCCAACAAATTCACCTATGATTTTACAGATAATTTTCAGGCTAACGCTACAGTAGGTACAGATTTCAGAAGCACGGTATCTGAGGATTT
>JAGXIK010000206.1 GCA_024635715.1 Gillisia sp. | reverse complement strand
TAATCTAGAGTCGTTTCTTAATTCCTCATTCATTGGTTGCTCACAAGTAGGATCGCTCATCACCAATTTTCCATGTGGCTTTAAAACCCGGTACATTTCTTCAATAGCTTTTTTAAGATCTTCAGCCTTAAAAATATTGAACAAACAGTTTTGAGCAGCAACATCTACCGTATTGTCCTCTACCGGTAAATTAAGTGCATCCCCTTTTTTAAGAGTAACAAAATCACTTTTAAACCAAGGGTTAGTAGCTTCTGCTTCTACAAAATTCTTGCGAGAAGCTTCCAACATTTCGTCTACCATGTCTATCCCTATAACACCACCTTTTTCACGATTAAAATATGCGAATTGAAGCAATTCCATACCACCACCAACACCTACATAAAGCATTTTTGGGTTATTAGAAAGATCTCTTGCATGCACAGTACTCCCACAACCATAGTTCATTTCCTGCATAATTTTAGGAATCTTTAAACCAGGTAATTCCCAAATTGGATTGGTAGTACAACATAAGCCAACATCTGGTGTTAGGGCTGCCTCTTTATAAACATCGTAAGTAGTATCTAGATAACTCATTTCTTCTCTTTATTAGGGTGATTCAATTTTAAGTAAGTTGTAATTATTCGGTTTTAATCACAAGACCTAAATGTTTTTAATCAACTCTTTAAATAACAAGATCATATCTGGCTCAGCTTTTTCAGCCATCGCAATGATCTCACTTATATTTACGGGTTTTAGGTCCTCTGGGTTTCCTTCATCTGTAATTACTGAAATGGCTGACACCGGAATATTTAGATGATTAGCTACAATAACTTCTGGCACAGTGCTCATTCCTACAGCATCGGCTCCGATAATTTTTAAGTAGCGGTATTCTGCTCTGGTTTCCAATTGCGGACCAAGAACCGAAGCATACACCCCTTTATGAAGCTTTATAGAATGGTCTTTTGCAATTTTTTCTATAGCTGCATTCATTTTTGCATCATAAGGGGCGCTCATGTCTACAAAACGCTCACCTAGTTTTTCAACGCCTTTAAATGCTAATGGAGATCCTCCCTGGAGATTAATATGATCATCTATCAACATTAATTCTCCCTTTTTGAAATCTAAATTTATAGATCCAGAAGCATTAGAAACTAGCAATTTTTTAATTCCTAAAAGTTGCATGACCCTTACTGGAAAAGTCACATCTTGTAAACTATAACCTTCATATAAATGAAATCGGCCTTGCATTACAATTACTTTCTTTCCTTCTAAATTTCCGAAGATCAATTTTCCTTTATGAAACTCTACGGTAGCAGTTGGGAAATGGGGAATATGATTATAGCTAACTTCAGCTAAAATTTCTATCTCATCAGGAAGCTTCCCTAATCCAGTTCCTAGAATAACACCTATTTCGGGAGCATCAAAACCTTTATTTTTTAAGTAATCTGTAGTTTCTTGTAGTTGATTTGTCATATTCTCTATTGAAAAAATTGCTGAAAAGCTTTATGTTCTTTAATGTCGCTATAATAATCTACATCATTTTTAACCTCTAAAAGAACCTTGTTCTCTTGGTCTAAATCCTGTAATGTATCTTTTAATACGGTATTGGTTCCCCAATCCTTATTAGCAAATAGAGCAGGTTTCAATTTACGCATTCCTAGTAAATAATAACCGCCATCCTCTGCTGGACCTATTACAAAATCATTAGTATCTAATTTTTTGAAAGCACCCATTAAGTCTTCGGAAGTGATATCGTACATGTCACTCCCAATAATTATAATGTTAGAATATCCATTTTTAAACCCCGCAGCAAATGCATGTTTCATTCTCTCACCAAGATCTTCTCCTACTTGTTGCCTCTTATTGTAAATGGATGTGTCCCAAATATCGTTATCATGAATTTTTTCTGAATAATAAACTTCTTTGGTGATGGGTAAAGATTCGGTAATCGAAACAGTATGATCTAATAAGAATTTGTAGATATCTAAGGCAGTTTGATCTCCCAAATCTTTTGCTAGCCTGGTTTTTACTTTGCCTAACTCAGGGTTTCGGGTAAAAATGAGGAGTAAATTTTTTTGATCTAAATTCATTAGAATTTTAAAAAATTATGGTTTGTAAACCTTTTCGCCTTTGTTCAAATATTTTGCCCAATGCTTAGAAAAGGCATGGATCTTTTGAGTTTCAGTATTAGTAGAATCGTAGACGCTGTAGCCTTTGTTCACCCATTCAAAAATCCCTCCATATAGGTTCTTTATGTTGGTATATCCTGCATCTTTTAGTTTTTCTGAAATATTTTCAGACCTAATCCCTAAAGAGCAATAAACAACTATAGGAACACTCTTATCTTCAATTTTTGAAGTAACTGTTTCAGCTGAAAAATTATTATAACCTACATAAATTGAATTTTTAAGATGACTTACCTCAAACTCTTCTCTTTCTCTAGCATCTAGAATAAAGACTTTTTCATTATCACTCTGCATCTTTAACTCTTCCACAGAAACATAAGGAATGCTGTGAGAGTTGTATTTAGATAATAATTTATCCAGAGAATCCTGGGCAGTTATTAGCCCGAATTGAAATATAAAAAAGAGTAAAAATCCTTGTTTTTTGGTCATTTTAAGATAAAACTAAGATTATGCAACTGTTCCTTGACAACTGCTTCCTGCACCGGCAGTACAGCCATAGCAGTGTTGGGAAATAATGATATTTCTATCATTTAAAAGATCTTCATTGTAATCGCTAATATGTTGAACTTTACTGTCCACTTTTAGACCTAACATCTGGTTGAAATCACAGTCATATAACCAACCATCCCAACTAATAGAAATGGTATTGGTGCACATTACATTTTCTACAGCGGTAGGGTTGTAGGCTTCAACTAGTGCATACATATAATCTTCATAATTTTCTGAAGCTATTAGATATTCCAAGAACCTGCTTATAGGAAGATTAGTAATTGCGAATAAACTATTAAAATCTATATTAAAATCTTCTTTTAACGCAACTTTAAAGTCATTTTGTAGAGCTTCTTGATTTGTCGGTAAAAATGCTCCTGAAGGATTATAAACTAAATCTAACTTTAAACCAGTTCCTTCTTGTGCATATCCAACAGCGTTAAGCATTTGTAAAGCCTTTATGGATTTATCAAAAACACCTTCTCCACGTTGCTTGTCTGTTTTATCTCTTTTATAAAAAGGAAGAGAAGATGCCACATGAACTTTGTGCTTTTTGAAAAATTCTGGCAGATCGTGATATTTCTTATTGGCCAAAATAATGGTAAGGTTAGATCTTACAATAAAATCTTTGATCCCTGCTTTTGAAGCTTCTTCTACAAACCATCTAAAATTAGGATTCATTTCTGGGGCACCTCCAGTAAGATCAAGTGTATGCGCTCCTGTATTTCTAATAACCTCAAGACATTGCTCCATAGTTTCTTTTGTCATGATCTCTTTGCGATCTGGACCAGCATCTACATGACAGTGGGAACATACTTGATTACACATATAGCCTAAATTCAACTGGAGAATTTCGAGTTTTTTAGGTTTTAAGGGGAAGTGATTTGTTTCGGCGATTTTATCTTTAAACAAAGGCAATTCTCCTTTTTTGAAGATTCCGTTGCTTAAAAATTTTAATTGGTTGGCAGGATTAGAAAGATCGTCCTTTCTTGCTGCCAATGATTTTAATAAAGCCATATGTTTTTTAATTCAGTATTATAAAAGAGCAAACTGGTAGGATTAATTAAAATGCTGTTTCCAGCAAATTACATGCTAAGTTTATCGTATTTATTCATCATTTGAACTCCATGTACCAAGGTGGCGCCGCTTTTAATTGCAGCTCCAACGTGCACAGCTTCCATCATTTCTTTCTTATCTATACCTCTTTGCAAGCCGTCCTTTGTATATGCATCTATACAATAAGGGCATTGTACTACATGGGAAACAGCTAAAGCAATTAAAGATTTTTCACGAGCAGAAAGAGCGCCTTCTTCAAAAACTTTTCCATAATAATCGAAAAATTTGGAGCCTAACTCTTCATTCCATTCGGAAATATTTCCAAATTTTCTTAAGTCGGCTGGATCATAATAGGTTTTAGACATAATAATATTTTATAGCATGTTTGTTTAATCGTAAAGGCTACGATATACTTACGAGTTTATAGTAATAATGGTTTTAATCCCTCATCGAGGGTTTAATTCCCCATCCCAATGGCTCGGGATGCCTCGACTTTATAAAAGTATTTTTCCTCTCGAACCGTCGGGACATACCTAGGACCTAACATGAGGTTCTTGATTTGAAAAGGATTAGAATTTTAAGAGCTTAGTGATATCTATAATTAATTCTTAAACAACACTATGGGAACTTTTAAAATTAAATCAAATGATTTGAGGCTGCTTTTGCTCTAAACTTTTATTGGTGATTTTATCCATAAAATTGCGCAACAAGGTATTTAAAAAATAAGTAGATAAAAAAATAATGAAATAAGATTGTGAAGTAATTATGACCAAATAACTGCTAAATCATAATTTTAAGAAAGGTTTAATTGTTTTTGCGAATTAAAAAGATCGTTACAAATACAACAAGTAAAACTTCCAATGCTAATAAGATAAATAAAGTGGTCATATATAAATTATTAGTTAACAGTTGATACAATAGACAGGTTTTATTTAAGGTGTAAATCTGGGGTTAATTAAGTTGAGGTTTGAACGTTTTTAAAAAAAGACTTAACGTTATTACTAAACGATTTAACTTTTTTTAATATTTGGAGGTTTTAGACTAATAATTTTGGCGATAACGTTATACGCATTAATCTTGCTGTTAATTGTTAATTCCGTTGTATTATCTGAAACCTTGACTTATTTTTGACTGCCTTTTAAATTATAAGTAGTTATATCGTAAGGTTAATATTTATTCAAAATAAAGTTTTAACCTTATAACTAGAAAATTTTTTTATGAAAATCGCAGTAAAGACCTTACCGGTTAATGAGATCATACAGGATATTTCTGAATTTTTTAATGCTTCTCTGGATAAAGATGGTAGTGAGCAAATTTTAAATATTCCAAAAGAATTTGGGGAGGGAACCATAAATGCTTCAAGTTTTGATTCTGGAATTGGGGTGATCTCCTATAATTGCAAGTTTTATGAAGATGTAGAAATACATTTTACCTTAAACAGTGTTCATCCATTAAAGTTTATTTTTTGTTCTGTAGGGGAAGTTTCCCATTCATTTCAGGATACAGAGAAATTGAACAATATTGAAGCATACCAAAATATTATTGTTTCCAGCAGCGGATACAACGGACATGTACTTTATTTTAAAGCGAATGTACAAACGCACGTATCTAGTTTAGAGATAATACGAGCTACATTCTCTCATAGAACCAATTATAATTTTCAAGATTTAGATGATACTTTAAAAGCATTATTTAAAGATGAGGTTTCCAAAAATCAATTTTTTTATCAAGGGAATTACAGCATAAAAGCTGCTGATCTTATGGAGGATATGGAGAATAGGGAGTGTTCAGGGTTTTTAAGGTCGCTTTTTCTAGAAGGAAAATCTTTTCAGATGTTAGTAGTACAGATCGCGCAATATCAAGATGATGAGGCTGAAGATAAATTACCTAAAATTTTAAGAAAGTCTGATATTCAAAAAGTGGATTATGTTACTAAGAGGATAGCCGGAGATTTAGCTAGTAATTTAACCGTAGAAAACTTAGCAAAGGAAGCAGGTACTAATGTGAATAAGCTTCAGGAAGGTTTTAAATATGTGTACGATCTTACTGTAAATAAATATATTCAAAACATAAAGTTAGAGGCTGCAAAGGATATGTTGATGAATTCTGAAAAAAATATATCGGAAATTGTTCTTGCCATTGGCTTGAATAATAGAAGTTATTTTTCTAAGATCTTTAAAGAAAAATATGGGGTAAACCCAAAATACTTTTTAAAATCCTCAAAAAGTGATGTCTAGTTAGTTATATATTTTTCGCCGGTTTCATTAATTGATTATAACTAGGAGTTATAATTATTA